>JBEKRY010000006.1:0-47871 GCA_049517555.1 Candidatus Sulfotelmatobacter sp.
CCCGCATCTTCTTCCCAGCGGTCTTGTTGGGTGACGGGACCGTTGCGCAGAATGAAGCTGGCGGCATTGCGCACCATCGGCCACCAGCGGTCGAGCTTGCCGAGAGAATCCGGAGCTTCGCGGCGCAGCAGATCGAGCAGCAGGATAGGGAACGCAGTTTCGTCCATTTGGACGCCGCCCCAATAAGGTCGCCCGTCGAGCCAGAGATTCTGCGCCCAGTTGCCGGCGGCTTCCTGGGTGGCTTCGAGATAGCGAAGAACGCGCACCGCGTCGTCAACGGCTCCGGCGGCGAGCAGCGCGCTGGCTGCTTCAACCAAATCGCGCGGCCACACCAAATGGTAGCCGCCGAGATCTTCGTCGCCTTTGTTGAATCCCCAGGGAATGGAGAGGCTGGCAATGATGCCGCCGAGAAAATCTTTCGACTCGTGGGTGCGCAGAACGGCGGTCGACGAGCGATACAAATCGTACTGGCGCAACGGTTCATCCAGCTTGAGCAATGTGGTTTGCCAGGTCTTCCACTGCGAAAAGTAGTGCTGGCGGGTTTCTGCATAGTCCTCGAAGAGCGTGGAGCGGGTCTGCTGTCCCGCTTCCGTCCAAATCAACCCGAAACCCAGTGCCAGTAAGAACTCTCCGTTGCAGGCGGCTAGATCGATCTCTCCGGTGAAAGCGATGTTGCCGTTTTCTGCGCGCGTGTATTCCCATTCCATCTGGAAATGCTCGGAGACGTCCTGCCAGCCGTCGGAGGTGCCGACAAATCCCACTGAGCCCTTCTTCCATGGCGCCGAGGATGCGAGCGCCAGCGCGGTGCCGCCGCGTTCGGCAAAGAACATCGGATAGCCTTTGTAATCGCCGATCCAGCCGGTGTTGCCAGCACCGCAGTTCGCCAAGTGCGGCGAGAGCAGGGCGTACAAGTGATAGTCGGTGAGGGTGCCCTGCAACGGCTCAAAGCGGATCTTCTGCAGGACCACGTGGCGGTAGGGGTCAGTAAGAACCTCCTTGTGAATGCGATAGCGTCCGCTGATATCGGTGTTGACTATTTCAAAGGCGGGGATGCCGGGCTCGATCGGCCGGTTTTCAAAAGTGCAGTGCCGCTTCTCTTCGGAGAAGAAATCGTGGCCGTCGGTGACCATCAATCCCAGATCGCGGGTACAAGCCTGGTCGACGCGCGGAAAATAAACTTCATTGAGAATGCCGTGACTCAGCGTGAACCAGACTTTGCTGTGTTGGTTCAGCGCTGTACCGGCGCCCGTTTTGGCGCTTGAAGTCCAACGGGCTGAAATTCCCGGCCAGCCGGGAGCATAGCGTATGGCGGAATCGGTCATGAATACTCTGCCCTCGGACCGAGGATACACCTACGGCGGAATTGACAAACGTTCTACAGGGCAGAAACTCAGGCTTCTTCCGATTTGGGCATTCATCAGAAATTGATTGGTTTGTAACCGTCCTGTAACATTCCGCCGATAGAACGGGGTCATACCTTAGAGGAGGAATTTATCTAGTGATGCGCAAAACTGTGCTGTTGGTGTGTGTCCTACTGGCTTTGCCGGTAATGGGGCAGACCACGCTCAACGGAGCCGGTGCCACGTTCCCTAACCCGATGTATTCGAAGTGGTTCAGCGAATACCACAAGATACATGCCGATGTTCAGGTTAACTACCAGCCGATCGGCAGCGGCGGCGGAATTCGCCAGGTGACCGAGGGCACAGTGGACTTCGGGGCCAGCGATATGCCCATGACCGATAAGCAATTGCAGGACTCGAAGACGAAGATCCTGAATATCCCCACCGTGTTGGGCGCGGTGGTTCCGGCCTATAACATTCCCGGAGTGACCGGGGAAGTGAAGTTTACGCCGGAGGCGCTTGCGGGAATTTTCCTGGGCAAGATTTCCAAGTGGAATGACAAAGAGATCACGTCGGTCAACCCGGGAGTAAATTTTCCCGACAAGGGCATAATCGTCGTGCACCGTTCCGACGGCAGCGGAACTACTTTCATCTGGACGGACTATCTTTCCAAGGTCAGCGCGGACTGGAAGAGCCAGGTGGGGAGCGACACCTCGGTGAAATGGCCACTCGGAATGGGTGGCTTGCACAACGAAGGCGTGGCGGCAAATATCCGTCAGTTGCCGGGTTCGATTGGATATGTCGAGCTGATCTATGCCGTGCAGAACCAGATTCCCTACGGCAGCGTGCGAAATTCCTCCGGGGTTTTTGTGAAAGCGACTCTGGAAGGCGTGACTGCGGCGGCTGCTTCTTCTCCGAAGATGCCGGCCGATTTCCGGGTATCGATCACCAATGCGCCGGGGAAAGACGCGTATCCGATTTCGAGCTTCACCTGGCTGCTGATTCCGGCGCAGTCGAAAGATGCGGCCAAAGGCAAGATTTTGGCTGACTTTCTAAACTGGATGGTGACCGACGGCCAGAAGATGACCGCGGCCCTGGACTACGCACCGCTGCCGGACAACGTGGTCGCGAAAGTGAAGGAAGCCGTTAAGCAGGTGAAGTAGGCAACGCAGAGGCTGGTGGCTTGAAATCGAGCACGCCCGGATCCATCGACCGATGTCATCCCTCCGGAGAGCGACGAGCGCTCCGGAGGGACCTTACGAAACCCAGACATCGGTTGTGTTGATGCGGGGTGCGCCTGCACTGCGCGAAGTGCGGGCGTTCCCATCTACGGCATCAACGGCGTCGACTGTCGTGAGGTCCCCTTCGACTTCGCTCAGGGCAGGCTCTGGCCCGGCTATCGCAGCGCTCAGGATGACATCGGGTTTGGTTTCCTGCGTCCGGATGCGGGATGCTTTATACTGATGTTTCCCCAGGCATCGTCGGGGGTTCACCAGGCGGATTCAGAATCCATAAACAACAAATCCTATAATCAATTGGGAATTAATTGGTAAGAGCGGCTGCTATGGCTCGTATCTCGCTCGACAACCCGGCGTACTATCTCAATCGCGACACTTCCTGGATGGCGTTCAACCGCCGTGTGCTTGAAGAGGCGGAGGACGAAGGCAATCCACTCCTCGAACGGGTGAAGTTTCTCTCCATTTCGGCCAGCAATCTGGATGAGTTTTTTGAAGTGCGCGTGGCCGCCATGATGCAGCAGATCGAAGACGGCTACAACGAGGCCGGTCCTGATGGTCTGACGCTGACCGAAAAACGGGATGTGCTGAACAAACTGACCCACGAATTCGTTGACGACCAATACGATTGTTGGAATGCTCGCCTGCGTCCGGCGCTCTCGGCGAATGGAATTCGCGTGCTGGGACTGCACGAGTTGGATTCGGACGCGTTGCGCTTTGTCGACGAATACTGCGAAAGGGAATTGGACCCGCTGTTGACACCAGTGACGGTGGACCCGGCGCATCCGTTTCCGCGAGTCATTAACAAGGCGTTGTGCGTTGGTTTTCTGCTGCGTCGCCGCCGGCGCTCTGCGCTCACGTATACCGGTGTGGTCTCGGTGCCGCGTGCGCTGCCTCGGCTGGTGCGGTTGCCGTCGGAGGGCACGGACGACTTTATTTTCCTGGCCGACCTGGTCGCGCATCATGCGGTGCGCATGTATCACGGTTATGACATTGTTTCCTCGGCGCCGTTTCGCGTGACCCGCAACAGCAATCTGTATCTGGCGGAAGAAGAAGCTCGCAGCCTGCTGGAGTCGGTACGCGCCGAACTGCACAACCGCCGCAAGGGCGATGCCGTGCGCATGGAGATTGAAGCCGACGCCGATCCCGAGATTATCGACCGCCTGAGCACAGTATTTGAAATCGATCCCTGGCAGGTGTTTCCGGTGAATGGGCCGGTGAATCTTTCGCGGCTGTTCAATGTTTACGAGCAGGTGAAGCGGCCCGACCTCAAGGACCGTGTGTTTTGTCCACGGGAGTTGCGGCTCACCGCGAAGTCGAAAGACATGTTCGAGGAGTTGCGGAGCCACGACATCCTGCTGCATCACCCCTATGACTCCTACGATGCGGTCGTCGGTTTTATCGAGTCGGCGGCCGAGGATGACAAAGTTTTATCGATCAAGCAGACTCTTTATCGCACCAACGAGCATTCGCTGATTGTGCCCTCGCTGATTGAGGCGGCGGCCAACAAGGAAGTTACGGCGGTGGTCGAGTTGAAGGCGCGCTTTGATGAGGCCTCCAACATCCGCTGGGCGCGCGACATGGAAGACTCGGGCGTACAGGTATTTCACGGCCTGGTCGGTCTGAAGACGCACTGCAAACTTTCGCTGATGGTGCGGCGCGATCCCGACGGCGTGACCCGCAGCTACGCGCACATCGGCACTGGGAATTACAACGCAACCACGGCGCGCATTTACACCGACCTGAGTTTATTCACGGCGAATCCTGAGATTACGCGCGCGGTGCATGATGTTTTCAGTTTTCTGACGGCCTATGCCGAGAATCCCAGCTATGATCCGCTGCTGGTGGCTCCGCTCGATCTGGCGGAGAAATGCATTGCGCTGATCGACCGTGAGGGCGAGCATGCGCGGCAAGGCAAGCCCGCCCGCATTATCGCCAAGATGAATGCGCTGCTCGACAAGAACATCATCCAGGCGCTGTATCGCGCGTCCCAGGCCGGAGTGGAAATCGATTTGATCGTCCGCGGCATTTGCGCGCTGCGTCCCGGCGTGCGCGGGGTGAGCGATAACATTCGGGTGCGCAGCATTGTGGGACGATTCCTGGAGCACAGCCGCATCTACTATTTCGGCAACGGCGGCGAAGAAGAAATCTACATCGGTAGCGCCGACTGGATGCCGCGCAATCTCTACGAGCGCGTCGAAGTGCTGGTGCCGCTGCGCGATGAGATGCTGCGCCAGCGGGTGCGCAGTGAAATTCTCGACGCCTACCTGGCCGACAACCGCAAGGCGCGAATTCTGCTGAAGGACACGACCTACGTCCGGCCATGGCAGACGGCCCAGGGTGCGCGCAATCGCCGTCCGCCGGTGGGAGCAGCCGCTTTCAGCGCGCAGGACTTCCTGATGAGCGTAGCCGAGGGCAAGGCGCCAGCGGTATTGCCCGCGCCGCCTCCGGTGCGCAGGCATAAGGTGGTAGTGGGAAGGGAACGGTAGTGCTGCTATGATCCTCTACTTTTTGCGCCACGCCAGCGCAGGCGAACATCTTGCCAACGCCAAGAAGGACGAGAAGCGCGCTCTCGACAAAGAGGGCATGGAGCAGTGCGGCTACATCGGACGCGCCCTCGCCGCTTTGGATGTTCAAGTGGACGTGATCGTTTCCAGCCCGCTGAAGCGTTGCACTCAGACCGCGTCGCTGGTCGGCAATGAGTTGGGCTACGAAGGCAAATTGCAGATGGACACGGGATTACGGCCCGAGGCCGGCCTCGCCGACTTCCGCAAACTCCTCGAAAAATATGCCCGCCAGGAAGCTGTCATGGTTGTTGGGCACAACCCGAACCTGAGCCAGTTTCTGGGAGCGATCATCTGCGACTCCGGCTGCGAAGCCTCGCTCGAACTGAAGAAGGGGGCCGTTGCCAAGGTGGAGATGCGCCGCGCTTCCGGCACCCTGCAGTGGTGCGTCACGCCGAAAATTCTGCGGACACTTTACGACACTGCGGTCGAGAGTTCGCGTCCGAACACTTCGCGGAAATAATCACGTTCTTTCTCGATCGCCCACAGTTCCAGGTCGACGCCCATGCGGCGGCGAGGAACGAGCGTCAGCTTCACTTCCGCGGAGCGCACACTGGTCCGTACTTTTTCGACGGCTCGGCTGCGGCCCAGGTTAAGAGCACGCGCCAGACGAAGCAGGAGAATCGCCTTCTGCACGTTGGCGCGGTCGCCGGGGTCGACGACTTTCATGGGACCATCTTCCACCGTGGGCCGCGACTTGCCGAGATAGCGCGCAATCGCAGCGATCAGGCGTCGCTGCTGTGGCGTGTAACCGAGAATTTCAGAATTCGAAATAATGTAGTGAGTGTGGCGATGGTGTCCGTTGCGATTCACGTAGTCGCCCACTTCATAAAGCATAGCGGCGGCGGTGAGCCATTCGAGATATTCCGGGGGCAGGCGATGCACTGAACGCAGCGCGGTGAAGAGCGTTGCGGCCGCATCCCGCACGTTCAGGGCGTGCTTGCGGTCGACATGATAATGGTCGACAGCTTTCAGGATGGATTCCCATCGTTCCGATTCAATCTGCCGGCCGGAGCGCGTGCTGCGGTCGTAGTCGGCGGCCATCTGGGCGAGGATTCCGTCGCGCAGGCCGAGCGGCGAATAGCGAAAACTTTTGAGATGCAGGCGGTCGAGTAATTCGTGGTAAACGGTCGCGCCAGCCACGATGATCTCAGCCCGCCGCGGGCCGATGCCCTGGATCTTGCGGCGCTCCGCCACCGGCAGACGCGCCAATCGCTTGGCGATGCGGCTCATTTCTGCGCGTGACACCACGGGCCGCTGGCGGCCCGCGCCGCGGCGCAAATGGCTGGCGACAGCCGCTAAGGCCGCTGCCGTGCCCGAAGTCGCAATCACGTTCTTCACCTTGGCGCCGGCGATGCGGTCGGCGATGCGATTCACCTCGCGCGCCACAAATCCGCGCAGACGTTTCAGTTCGCCCTTGCGTACTGGGTCGTGCCGCAGAAATTCGTTGCTCAGGCGCACCGCGCCGAGAGGCAGGCTGATGGCGTCGCGAATGTGTCCGCCTTTCGTGACTGTCAGTTCGCAACTGCCTCCGCCGAGATCCATCATTAGGGTTGGCGCGCGGTCCACGCGTGGGCTGGAGACGAGCAGTCCGAGATGAATGAGCCGGGCTTCTTCGACGCCCGAGACGATCTCGACTCGCCAGCCTGTAGCCGATCGCACCCATTCCAGGAACGCCTGGGAATTGCGCGCATCGCGCAGGGCGCTGGTCGCAACCACGCGCACGGTATCAGTGACGATCTGCTGTGTCGAGCGATGGAAGCGGCGAAGAACCTTTACGGTCTCCGCCATGGACTCGGGATTCAGGAATCCAGAACTGAAAACGCCTTCACCGAGGCGCGTGACTTCACGGTCTTCGTGGAGAGCACGCACCCGTCCGCGCTGCAGGCGCGCAATCTTCAGCCGGACCGAGTTGGAACCGATATCAACCGCGGCAAACGTGGGCATGGGGAAGCGGAGAACTGGAAGCCTCACAGTTTACATGCAGGGAGGCAGATTGGGTCGGAGCTTGGCGAGAAAAAAGCCATAAACCACGAAGGAGGCGAAGGTCCACGGAGGAAAACCGAATGCGCGCAATCCTTCGTGATACCTTGGGTGTCCTTCGTGGTATATGCGTTTTGGCGGCGGGGAAGTTACGCTGCCGTCTCGGTCCCCTTCAGCTGAGCCGGCATGTTTGTGGTCTTTTTGCGAGGACTTTCCGAGTTCCCTGGCAAAGGCTTCGGCCCGGCCTGAAGCATTGGTGCGGCGGATAGCGCGGCGACCGCCTGACGGAATTTTCCTGCCGTCACATGGTTGAGCGCTGCGACCAGCGAAGATTGGTTTACCTCGCCGATGCGCTTCGCCGCAGTCTGCGTAAGGTTCAGCCAGTCGTGCCAATTGCCTAGCGCATCCTGCAGACGCCGGAGTTGGGAAATCAGCTGTGCCGCCTCGGAGGATTTGGGAGCGAATTCGGCCGCGTACCGGGCCCGTTTCACGACCGTGCGGTACTCGTGGAGAAGGTCCTCGGTGATCGGTCCCGCCGGGCGAGTGATGCGGGACAGCATGGTCCGCGCAACCTTCAAAGGATCGCGCAAAGCATCGCGACCGGGCGCAAGTTTGATTTCTTTCGAAGCCCGCCGCAATCTCTTATGAATCTCTTTAATTGTTTCTTTTGTTAATAACTTGCGAAGCTTTTTCTCGTGTTCCGCTCGAAGTTCCAGCAGGCCCTGTGTGAGCTGCGTTTTGCGACGTGGTTCCTGTGGAACTTTCAAACTGCGCAGGGCTGTAAGTTGGACGTCGAGGTCGCGCACTTTTCCCGCCCGTTTGCGAATTCGGCCCAGCATTTTCAGAAGTTTCTTCTGGTTGCGGTCACGATTGGGAACGAGCTGTTCGAGCAGAGTTTGCAGGCGCAGGGTCGAAGTACGGAAGCTGTGTACGTTCTTCGCGTCCAGTCCAGACGAGAGCTTCACCAGGGCCCGCATCGATTTCTGAAACGCAATCTTGCTTTGCTCTGGGGAAATTGACATAAATAAATCCCGATCGCGGGAGAGCCTCGCACACTACTCAAGAAAACATATGTTCAAGAAGCTGTTCTGGCAGACAAATACAACTCGAATTCGAAATTCAGTGCGGCCCAACGCCGAGTAGAAAAGCTCCTCTAATTTTAACACCTTCGTAACAAGTCTCTGCTACGATTACCGAGAATGGCCAACGCAGCGTTTCCCCGGCCTGATATGCCCGGACCGCAACCTGTTGAACAGACGAAAGTTACATCGGCATCAGCGGCCTCGGTAGCGCCCCTGCTGCGCACCTCCGGCGGCGAGGTGCAGGATCGCGTATTCAAGTCTGCAATGATTCTGTGCGGATTGGCCGTCCTGGGCATTCTGGTTCTCATCGTCTACGAACTCGTCTCGCGCTCCAGCCTCTCATGGCAGGCGTTTGGCTTCAAATTCTTTGGGGCGAGCGAGTGGGATCCGGTCAACAAGCAGTTCGGAGCGATGCCGTTTATCTACGGGACGCTGGTTTCGTCCCTGGTGGCGCTGATCATAGCAGTTCCGCTGGCGGTGGGCGTCGCGGTGTTTACTACGGAAATGTGCCCCAGGGTGCTGCGCGGTCCGCTCTCGTTTTTTGTCGAGCTTCTGGCTGCGATTCCCAGTGTGATCTACGGCTTATGGGCGATTTTCGTTCTGGTGCCGCTGTTGAGCGGATATGTCCAGCCGTTCCTGGCAACCACTCTGGGGTGGACCGGGCTGTTCGGTGGGCCGCAATACGGGATCGGCATGCTGGCGGCGGGCGTAATCCTGGCGATCATGATCATCCCCATTATTTCCTCGATTACGCGGGAAGTGCTCATGGTTGTGCCGCAGCATCAGCGCGAGGGCGTACTGGCGTTGGGTGCGACTCGTTGGGAGATGATCCGGGTTGGCGTGTTGCGCAACGCGCGCGCCGGGATTGTGGGCGGCGTCATTCTCGGCCTGGGACGCGCGCTCGGAGAAACCATGGCGGTCACCATGGTGATCGGAAACAATCCGCAGATTGTGAAGTCTTTGTTTGCGCCCGGATATACCATGGCTAGCGTGCTTGCCAATGAATTCAGCGAAGCTACTGGCGATCTCTACCTTTCAGCTCTGATTGAAATTGGGCTGGCCCTGTTCTTTGTCACCATCATCGTGAACGCGCTGGCGCAGTTGTTGGTGTGGACTGTAACCCGCGGCCAGCCTGCGAGGGCGAATGCCTGAACTCGCTGCCAACGCTGCCGCGCCACAGGAAATGCCGGCCAATATTATGCCAACCATCAGTTGGCGACGCCGAGTCACCGATCATGTCATGACGGGCGCTGCCGTATTGACTGTTGTTCTGGTACTTGCGCCCTTGATCGCCATCTTTGGCTACCTGGTCTACAAGGGCGTCGGCTCGGTGAACTGGGCTTTTCTCACGCAGATCCCGAAACCTGAAGGCGAGGCTGGGGGCGGAATGGCGAATGGCATTGTCGGCTCCATGATTATTCTGGGAGTCGCGAGCGTGATCGGAATCCCCTTGGGGATTGGCGCTGGCATTTATCTTGCTGAGTTTGGGCGGGGACGTCTGGGTGATGCGATTCGCTTCACCGCGGATGTGCTGAACGGGGTGCCCTCGATCGTAATTGGTGTGGTTGCCTGGGCCATTCTGGTTCGCGGCCACGGCTTCTCGGCGCTGGCGGGCGGAGTGGCGCTTTCCATCATGATGGTACCGACCATCTGTCGCACCACCGAAGAAATGCTGTTGCTGGTGCCGCAGGCTCTGCGCGAAGCTGCTTATGGACTGGGCATTCCGCGCTGGAGAACCACGCTCTCGATCACGCTGCGGACCGCAACCTCGGGCGTGATCACCGGCGTTATGCTGGCCTTCGCCCGCATCGCCGGCGAGACCGCTCCGCTGCTGTTCACCGCTCTGGGCAATGAATACTGGAGTGGGCGCCTACCCTTCGATTCTCATTGGCATCGTCAGTCCTGGACCCTGGGACTCGATCAGCCGACAGCCGCCCTACCGCTTCAGATCTATAAATACGCCACATCGCCCTATGACGACCTGCATCGGCAGGCCTGGGCGGGAGCGCTGGTGCTCATCATTCTCATCGTGACTGCAGTTGCGGCCGTGCGTTTGGCCGTGCGCCGCAGTTCGTTCGGAGCGGCATAAATTATGGGCGTCGGAATCCAGGTCGAAAACCTGAATGCCTGGTACGGCAAGAGCCAGGCGCTGTACGACATCAATCTGAAGGTTGCCGCGAACCATGCCACGGCGCTGATTGGTCCTTCGGGATGCGGCAAGTCGACGTTCATCCGCTGCATCAACCGCATGCACGAGACGATTCCGGATGCGCGGGTCGAAGGCCGGGTGCGCATCGGCGAAATCAACGCCTACAATGGCACCTCGGCCACGCAACTGCGCCGCCGCGTGGGCATGGTATTTCAGAAGGCGAACCCGTTTCCCACGATGTCGATTTATGACAACGTAGCCTCCGGTCTGAAGCTGAATGGATTCCGCGATCGCCGCAAGCTGAATGAAATTGTCGAGCGCTCGCTCGATTCCGCCGCGCTGTGGACCGAAGTGAAAGATCAGATCCACAAGAAGTCCGGCGCGAGCCTTTCCGGCGGCCAGCAGCAGCGATTGTGTATTGCGCGCGCGCTTGCGGTGGAGCCCGAAGTCTTGCTGATGGACGAGCCCTGCTCCGCGCTCGATCCCATATCCACTGGAAAAATTGAAGAATTGATCTTCCAGCTCAAAGAACGGTATACCATCGTAATCGTGACGCATAACATGCAGCAGGCGGCGCGGGTGGCCGAGTTCACGGGTTTCTTCCTGCTGGGCAAGCTGATTGAGTTCGACAAGACGGAGAAGATTTTCACCAAGCCGTCGGACAAAAAGACGGAAGACTACATTACCGGTAGATTCGGGTAAACAGTTTGCTCGAAGAGTCGGGTTTTGGGTGGCGCAGCGTTTCTAGCGCTGCGATCAGGAATTTCTCTTCAGAGAGGCTTTAGCCCCTGAGGGAATTACGCAGTTGTAATTTAAGGAAGGGTTCGGATCATGCGCACGCGTTTTCAGCAAGGCCTCGACGATCTGCGGCAACGGTTGCTTCGCATGGGAGGCCTTGCGGAGCAGGCGGTCGATCGCGCCCGCCAAGCCTATGTCGAACGCGACCTTTCCCGGTGCCAGATGGTGCTCGAAGGCGAAAGCCTGATCAATACGGCCGAGCGCGAAATCGACGAAGCCGCCTTCGATTTACTTGCGATGCAGCAGCCCATGGCGGTTGACCTGCGCTTCATCCTGGCCGTAACCAAGATTAACTCCGACCTCGAACGCGTCGGCGATCAGGCGGTCAACATCGCCGAGCGCGTTATGGACATGGTGGAACTTCCCACGGCGGAGTTGCCGGTCGATATCGCCCGCATGGGCACTGCGGTAAGCGCCATGGTGCGGCGCGCTCTCGAATCGTTCATCGAAGGCAAAGCGGAACTGGCGCAGGCTGTGCTCGAAATGGACAACGTCATCGACCGCATGCGCGACGACGCTTTCATCCAGCTGGTCAAGGCCATGAACGACCGCCCCGAGATCGTGCGCCAGGCACTGGATGCGCTGCTGGTGGCCCGCAATCTGGAGCGCGTAGCCGACCACGCCACCAACATTGCCGAGGACGTAATCTTCTGGGTGCAAGGATCTGACGTTCGCCACAACGTGCATCCCGAAGAATCCGAAGCCCAATCAGACCGCCCCACGACGAGAGCGTCGGGATTATAGATGAACCTGTGGAGACAGCCGCCCCCGGCTGTCCGGTCGAGCGCAGCTCAGCGGTTCTGTCGGTCCCAAGCCGGCGAGCTGCTTTATGTTCGAGCAGCTTTGACCGTTCCATCACAATTGAATTACGCTCATCACTTCTTCCATTTCTGAAGCAGTTCTTCGCGGAGGCCTCGTGAATCGCTCATTCCTTCATTTATCTTGCGCTTTCCTGTTAGCCTCGGCTTCTGCGGTTCTGGCGCAATCGCCCGCTGATCGTGCCCCCATCAACCTTCCCACCAGCAAGATGCTGACCGTTCCATCCCCCGGGCGCATCGGCAGCACCAACAGCTTTCCCGCGACGATGGTTCTCAGTCCCGACGGCCGCTACGCCGCGCTGCTGAATGACGGCTACGGCACGCAGGAAACGCTGGCCCACCAGTCGATCTCGGTGCTCGATCTCAAGACGAATCGGATCGTCGAATATCCTGATGCTCGCCTCAGCGATGAATCGCATCAGAGCTATTTTCTTGGGCTGGGATTCAGTTCGGACGGCAAGCGCCTGTACGCCTCGGTGGGTTCCCTGACCGATCCCACCGGAGCGAAGGCAGGCAACACGGGAAACGGCATTGCCGTTTATAGCTTCGTTGCGGGGAAGGTTGCGCCCGAGAGATTCATTCCCATCGCCCTCCAGCCGCTTTCCACGGGAAAGAAGTTAGCAATCGGCCTGAAGGCGCCGCCGCAAATGGCAATTCCATATCCCGCGGGACTGGCGGTAGTTTCCGACCGAGGGCACGACAAACTTCTGATCGCAAACAATCTTTCAGACAACGCGGTCCTGCTCGATCCCGCGACGGGAAAAGTGCTGCAGACTTTCGATCTGAGCACCAGCCGCTTGGTTCCGTCGTCGTACCCATACACTTGCGTGGCCACGCGCGACGGCCGCCGCGCCTGGTGCAGTTTGTGGAACGACTCTTCCGTAGCCGAACTTGACCTGACCGCGGGGAAAGTTACGCGCCGGATCAAGCTGAAGGAGCCCGAGGATCCGCTAGCGCCGGGTTCGCATCCCACGGCGCTGCTCCTGAGTTCTGACGAGAAGTCGTTGTACGTGGCCCTCTCCAATTCAGATCTGGCGGCCGCTGTGTCGACCGTATCAGGCGAGATTGCTCGCTTCTTTTCGACTACCGCACCTACCCAGAAATACGATGGCACTTACCCCACTGCGCTGGCCCAGTCTTCCGATGGCAAGTATCTCTTGATTGCGAATTCTTCACTGGACGCGGTTGCCGTCTTCGACCTGTCGCAACCAATCGCAACCTCGAACGTTCAGATTGCACAGGAGGCGCTCGGTTTCATCCCAACTGACTGGTACCCGAGTGCACTTGCTGTTCACGGCGACGATCTGCTCATTGCCACCGCCAAGGGTGAGGGCTCGCGCCCCAACAAAGACATGGGCAAGACATCCTATGAGATGCGGCACCGCGATCATCCCTACATCCCCACGCTGCTCAAGGGATCGATCGCCCGCCTCAACATTCCATCGACTCTGGAGAAACTTCCGCAACTCACGCAAGTCGTTGAGCACGACAACTTGTTGCACAGCGATCCCGGAACCATTGCCTTCGCCAGCGGCCAGAATCCGATCAAGCACGTGATCTATGTCATCAAGGAGAACCGCACCTACGACCAGATTCTTGGCGACCTGAAATCTGGCGACAAGAACATCGGCGACGGCGATCCTTCCATCACCATGTACGGCGCCGACATCACGCCCAACCAGCATAGACTTGCCCTGCAGTTCGGCGTGCTCGATAACTTTTACGACAGCGGGGAAGTCTCCGGCGACGGCCACCTGTGGTCAAACGCCGCAATCACCAGTGACTACAACGAAAAGACGTGGCAGATCGCCTATCGCGGCAAGGAGCGCACCTATGACTTCCAGGGCCAGAACGCCGACGAGTATCCGCTGGAACATAATCTGCCGGACGTTGACGATCCTTCCACCGGATTTCTATGGGACAATCTCGCCCGCAATCACTTGAGCTTTCGCGACTATGGCGAATATGTGAATGCCGAGTGGTGCAACGAAAAACGCAAGGCAGCCAGTCCCAAGCAGGGAACTCCGTCGGGCCAGGAATCGCGCTGCCCGCGCACGGAACTCAACCAGGGCGACGCACTGCCGCCCAACGTGGGAGATCCACATGGCGATCCGAGTCCGTGGCCGTGGGCAGTGCCACTGTTCAGCGGCGTGAAGCCGACCAAGGCCGTGCTGCGCGACCACTTCGATCCGCTGTTTCCTGATTTCAACACCGACTATCCCGATCAACTTCGCGCCGACGAATTTCTGAACGAGTTTGCTGCTTACTCCCGTGCGCGCGACGCGCATGAGGGGCCGGACTTCGAACTGCCGGCGTTCGTGCTGCTCTACTTGCCCGACGATCACACTGGAGGCACGCGTCCCAATTTCCCGCGCCCCGCAGCCTCGGTTGCCGATAACGATCTGGCGCTCGGCCGCGTGGTCGATGCGGTTTCACACAGCGGGTATTGGGACGACACTGCGATCTTCGTATTGGAAGATGACGCGCAGGACGGCGCCGACCACGTTGATGCGCATCGCTCGATCGCCTTCGTCGTGAGTAAATACTCGCCGGGATCGGCGGCGCGGCCCTATGTCGAGCATCGCTTCTATACGACCGTGAACGTCATTCACACCATGGAAATGCTGCTCGGTCTTCCGCCCATGAATCAGAACGATGCGTATGCGCCGGTGATGGGACGGCTGTTTTCAGGAGGCGATCAGCCGGCTTACAAGGCTGACTATCGGAATCTGAAAAATGGACTGCTCTTCGAAAGGAATCGGCAGGAAGCGCCGGGCGCGAAAGTTTCCGAGAAGATGGATTTCTCGCGTCCCGACGCCAACAGCGCGGTTCGTCTGAACCAAGTGCTATGGCAGGATCAGAAGGGATCGCAGCCGATGCCTAAGGCGAAGCATGGAGTGATTGCGGCGGGCGGGGATTAGGATCGGCGTTCTTGAGTTCGTGGGAGTCTTGACGAAATTAAAACCTGCAATCAAAATCCCCACCCTCTTTCGCATAAAACGCGAAAAAAGGGTGGGGCACCCCGCGCTGCTCTACTTGCTTTTACTTCAGATTTACTGACTGCTTCAGTGGCAAACTCTGCGATGATCCGCCGACCATGAAGCCGTAGTCTCCGGGAAGCAGCTGCCAGCCATTTTGTTCGACGTTGAAGATCGATAAATATTTCGGGTCCACGTCGACCACAACGTCTTTACTCTCGCCGGCGTTGAGTTTGACCTTGCTAAATCCAACCAGCCGTTTTGGAGGCTCCGCGGCTGCGGCCGGCAGGGAAGCGTAGACTTCCGCGACTTCCGCTCCGGCGCGGTTACCCGTGTTCGTGACGGTGAAGGTTACACGTGGAGTTTTTCCCGGCGTCACCTTCAGATTCGAATACGCATACGTTGTGTAAGAGAGCCCATGGCCGAAGGGGAACAGCACTGGCTTGTTCTCCGCGTCGTACCATTTGTAGCCGACCTTCACGCCTTCGTCGTAGGTGACCTGAAACGCGGGTAAGCCAGCGGCGATCCGTTTCCAGCCTTGACGATCGGCGTCCGTGGTGACCTTCGGCGGTTTCACGACCGTGGGATGCGGCAAGTCGGCTTCGCTCCGGGGAAACGTCATGGGCAGCTTCGCGCTGGGATTCACGTCTCCGAAGAGGAGATTCGCCACTGCTTCAGCCCCGCGGCTGCCCGCGTACCAGGCTTCAAGAATGCCGCTGACCTGATCGGCCCACGGCATGGTCACGGCGGTACCGGTTTCGAGGACAACGACAGTATGTGGATTAGCAGCTGCGACTTTCGCGATCAGCGCATCCTGGTTCTCGGGAAGAGACAGGCTGTCCAGGTCCATTCCTTCGCTCTCCCACTGATAGGCGAAAATGATGGCCACATCGGCGCTCTTGGCCAAAGCCGCGGCCGTTGCGGGGTCCGCGCCCGAATCAAACTGGACGTTCGCTCCCGGAGCTTTAGCACGGATCGACTTCAGCGGCGAAGTTGGAAACCAAATGTGTGCCTGCCAATAGGTATTGCCCTTGCCCGGAGGCATGATCGCGTTTCCGCCCGGGGGATCGACCTGTGCCGAACCACCGCCGGAAATCATGCCCACGTCGGCATGCGGTCCGATCACGGCGATGCTGTGAATCTTCGAAGCGTCAAGCGGAAGCTGCGCGTGCTCATTTTTCAGCAGCACGGTACTCTGTTCAGCGATTTTCTGCGCCACTTCGAATCCGCCCATAATGTCGACGACGCTTTTTTGCGGCGGATCATCAATCACTCCAGTGGCGAACATGGCCCGCAGAATGCGCTGCACGTGATCGTCCAGTTCCGTTACCGGTACCTTGCCCGCTGCCACCGCCTTCTTGAATTCGTCGCCATAGAAGATTTCACCCGGCTCCTCATGATCGAGGCCGGCGGCCGAGGCTTTCTCGATGCTGTGTGTTCCTCCCCAGTCCGACAATACGAAGCCCTTGAATTTCCAGTCTTTCTTCAGAACATCGGTGAGTAGATATTTATTTTCGCAGGCGTAGTCGCCCCAGACCCGGTTGTACGAGCACATCACCGCCGCGACATCGGATTCCTGCAGTCCAATTTCAAACGCCAGCAGGTCACTCTCTCGCGCGGCCCGTTTGTCGATATTTACATTGACCGCGTTGCGTCCGCTCTCTTGATCGTTGAGCGCGTAATGCTTGATGTCGCCGATAACATGCTGCGCCTGCAGACCCTTCATGACCGACCCCACCATCTTTCCCGCCAGCACCGGATCCTCGCCTAGATATTCAAACGTCCGTCCAGTGCGGGGTTCGCGCGTAAGGTTTGTGCCTCCGCCGAGCGTCATGTTGTAGCCCTGGGCGCGCAGCTCGCGCCCAATCAGTGCTCCGTATTCGTAGGCCGCGTCGAGATCCCAGCTCGCCGCGCCGGCCAGGTCTGAGGGCAGCGCGGTCGAGTAGCGGCCATTCTCGCCGCTGCTCCGCACGCCGTAAGCCGCGTCCGATATTTGCATGGCAGGAATGCCCAGACGCGGAATACCCGGCACATACCCCGCGCCGCCGTTCGAGCTTATGGCGAGAGGGCTCATCAGGCTGAGTCCGCGCATGCCGGTCCCGTGCAGCAGAGTGATTTTCTCGTCGAGCGTCATCTCCTTGACCACCATCGCGGCGCGCTCGTCCGGAGAAAGGCTCGGATGGGACCAGGGAAAAGTTTGCGTTTTGCCGCCTTGCGCCCATGAGCACAAAGCCAAACTCAGCAAAAAAATAGGAAGGGTGAAAAATCGATTTAGTACCGAGACAAATCGCAGGGGCATTCTTTTTCCTCGAAGGGATCTGTGCTGCCAAATCGTTTATGTTACGCCTTTTTGCAGAATTCTAGCTGCTTAATTTCGCTGCCTCTGCTTAGTAAGGTTCCAGCACGCAATAGCGAAGATAAGACGAATATCGACACCGGAGAGAGTATGGGTCGGCGCGCAGTAGATCATGAAGAGAAATGCATCAACCACGAAGGGCACGAAGTACCACGAAGGCCAAATGTGGACGGATTTCCTCGGTGATACTTGGTGCCCTTCGTGGTGAAGATTTTCAAATTAACCGAGATCTTGTGAACCGGCTGTCACTTGGCCTCCGCAGTCCGGCAGCTTTACACTAGAAGAGTGAAGATTGCGCTGGGCCAAATCAATCCTACGGTTGGAGATTTCTCCGGCAACGCCGCGAAGATTGTTGATTTTTCCCGCCGCGCTCAGGCCGCGGGCGCGGGCTTGATTCTGTTCCCTGAGTTGTCAGTGTGTGGCTATCCGCCGCGCGACCTGGTCGAGCGGCCTACATTCGTGGCGCGCAACCGCGAAACGGTCGAGCACATTGCTGCGCAAACCCAGGGAATCGCCGTAATCTGCGGCCTGGTCACTCCCGCCCACTCCGATACCGGCAAGGCCGTGATGAATTCAGCAGCCCTGCTTATGGACGGCAAGGTTGCCTTCATTCAGTCGAAGATGTTGCTGCCCACCTACGATGTGTTCGACGAGATGCGCAACTTCGCTCCCGCCAAGGCTCAGGAACTATTTTCGTTCTGTGGGAATCGCATGGCGCTCACGATCTGTGAAGACGCCTGGAACGACAAGCATTTCTGGCGCAAGCAGCTCTACACGGTCGATCCCGTGGAGTCGCTCATTCAAGCTGGTGGAAACTTCGTGCTGAACATTTCCGCCTCTCCGTTCTGGATCGGCAAGCGGGAGTTCCGCCGCGCAATGCTGGCCAGCATTGCGCGCCAACATAAGGTTCCAGTCGTGCTGGTCAACCAGGTCGGGGGCAACGATAGTCTGGTGTTCGACGGATCCAGCCTGGTGCTCAATCGTGAAGGCGAAGTCATCGCGCAGGGTCGATCGTTCGAAGAAGATCTGATTTACTTTGACTCGCAAAGTTTGTCCGGCGAAATGCATGAGCAGATTGCCGGGGACGAAGCCAGCGTGTATTCCGCCCTGGTGCTGGGCACGCGCGACTACATGCAGAAATGCGGATTTCGCAAGGCGATCATCGGGCTGAGCGGAGGCATTGATTCCGCCCTTACCGCCGTTGTCGCCGCAGATGCCGTCGGGCCAGAGAATGTAATCGGCGTGGGCATGCCGGGGCCGTATTCGTCGCAAGGGTCCATCGACGATGCCCGCGCGTTGGCCAAGAATCTCGGCATCCGCTTTGAATTGCTTTCGATCAATCCGGCGTACGAGGCATATCGCCAGACGCTGCGTGAAGTGTTCGCGGGGCAAAAAGAAGACGTCACGGAAGAAAACATTCAGTCGCGCGCCCGCGGCACGCTGCTGATGGCGCTGTCTAATAAGTTCGGGGCGATCGTGCTTTCCACGGGCAACAAGAGCGAGCTCGGAGTCGGTTACTGCACTCTTTATGGCGACATGGTCGGCGGGCTGGCGGTTATTTCCGATGTGCCCAAGACGCTGGTGTACCGGCTTAGCCGGTACGTGAATTCGCAGCGTGCCGTGATTCCCGAGGCCACGCTGGAAAAGCCGCCATCGGCGGAGTTGCGGCCTGACCAGAAAGACAGTGACTCGCTGCCGCCCTACGAAATTCTCGATGCAGTGCTCGAAGATTACGTCGAGGATTCCCATCCCGCGGAGCAGATAGCGGCCGATCGCGGATTCGATATTGAAGTTGTGCGGCGCGTAATTCGCCTGGTCGATCGCGCTGAATACAAGCGTCAACAGGCGGCGCCCGGTCTCAAGATTTCTACCAAGGCTTTCGGCTATGGCCGGCGTATTCCGATTGCTGCCAAAAGCGAGGCTTGAATTTCCAATTTCAAGTATCCTGTTAAGTCGCCTTCCTAACACTTTAGAACTTGAATTCGAAAGGAACTCATGCGCGGTTTTCTGAACTCGATTCTTCTTCCTACTCTTGTGCTTACCGCCAGTCTGGCCCTGGCCCAGACCGCAACCAAGACTGCTGCTGCGGACTCGACCGCCAAACCGGCGGCGAAGCTGGGAACGCATGCCAGCGCTGATCTGCCCTCGGAAGCCACGGTGGAATCGTTCCTGCAACAGCAATTTGGCTATGAGTCCGATTTGACCTGGAAAGTTTCCAGCATTTCCCCCTCGCCCATGCCCGGATTGGCTGAGGTTACGGTTGTGCTTGCCAGCCCCAAGGGGCAACAGCTGTCCCGCTTCTACGTTGGTTCCGACGGTGAGCACGCCCTGGTCGGCGAGATGATTCCGTTCGGCGCTCGCCCGTTCGATCCCGCGAAGAAAAAGCTGGAGAAGGGAATCAACGGCCCGAGTCGCGGACCCAAGGATGCCGCTGTCACCATTATCGAGTTCGGCGACCTGCAATGTCCCGCGTGCAAAGCCGCGCAGCCCACCATCGAAGCGCTAGTCGCGGCCGAGCCGACTGCCCGCTTCGTGTTTCAGAATTTTCCCCTGGAAATGCACAACTGGGCTGCGAAAGGCGCGGCTTATGCCGACTGCGTGGGGCGCGCCTCCAACGACGCTTTCTGGAAGTTCGTGGCGAAAACGTACGAGACGCAATCTGATATCACGGCCGAGAATGCGGATGAGAAGTTGACCGCTCTCGCCGATGGCGCGGGCGTAAAGGGCGCTGACATCGCCGCCTGCGCGGTCAAGCCCGAAACCAAGGCTCGAGTGGATGCCTCGCTGGCGCTGGGCAAGTCTGTGGATGTGAGCGGCACGCCCACGCTGTACATCAACGGGCGCAAGATTGGGAGCTTCGATCCTCGCCTGTCGGACGTATACAAGAGTTTGGTGGAGTTCGCGGCAAAGGAAGCAAAGTAGGAACGGCTTACGCTCGCTAATGCCTCGATTCGAAAATTAGTGCGACCGGATGTCTTCCTGACCGGCGACAGCCGGGCGAGAGCCTGCCCTGAGCGAAGTCGAAGGGGACCTCACGACCGCCGACGCTGTTGATGGCGTGGATGGGAGTGCCTGCGCTTTCTGCCGCGCAGGGGTTCCTCGCACCCACATAACCGCCGCATGCCTTTCGTAGGGTCCCGCCGGAGCGCGGATCGCGCTCCTTCGGGATGACATCGGTCGGGGAATCCGTTGAATTTTATACGTCGACGCCAGCAGCCGGCGTTACTACTTCTCGTTGATCCAGATCTCCGCTGCGCTCAAGTCATTGTTGGCGAGGACGTGCGGGGTGATAAGGATCATCAGCTCGTCGTCGTCCGTATTCTTGGTGTTGTCCACCATGAGCTTATTCACGATAGGCACGTCCCCCAACCCCGGGATCCCGCTCATCGACAAAGTTTCGGTCTTCGATACTTGCCCGGCCACAACGGTCGATTCGCCGTCTTGCAGTGTGATGTTGCCCTGGTATTCCTGGTTCGAGATTACCGGAATTCCATTGTTCGATTGCCCGGTGAGCGAGCGTACCTGCAGTTCGAGGTGCAGGCTGACCGAGTTGTCGCCGTGGATGGTCGGCTTCGCCGTGATACTCAACCCCAAATCTTCATAGGTGACGGAAGGGAAAGGCGGAACATAGCTCTGATTTCCCAGAACCGCCGAAATCTGCGGTGAGTTATAAATGGGCGCATAGCTGGCATTCTGAATCGGATAGCGTTCTCCCAGGTGAACCTTGGCGTCGTTCCCCTGGCTGGCGCGAACGCCGACCTTCTGCAGGCTGCGCGCCCACGATTCATTGAGCGAGAGATTCGCAGCCAACATATCGAGGCTGACTCCGCTGAACGTGAGCCCGCCGCCAAAGGTCGCAAGAGGCTGGCTGAAAATGGAACTCGCACCGCCGCCCAGTTGCGCCAAAAGCCCGGAGAGCGCCGAACTGCCCGCCTGGTTGATGCCGCCGGATGAGATGAACTGGTTGATGAGTTGCTGGATGTTCTGTCCGCCAGCCAGCCCGAGCAACGCGACGGCTGGAATGTTGTACATGGTAAAAGTGTTGGGAATGTGCGCGCCAATGTTCCGCATGAACTGGTGGTCGATCTGCAACACCTCGACGTCGAGCATAACCTGCGGTCTCGGGTTGCTGAGTTGATCCACTAACTTGGCACAGGCATCGAGAATGTGCGGCGGGCCGCGCACTTCGACGACGTCCACGCTCTGCCCGGAATTGATTAATTTCAGCTCCAACACCGCCTTCATCGCGTTGATGATGTCAGTCGCTTCCTGCGGGGTAGAGTGCGGGGGCAGAATGAAAGTCCGCAGCGACATGCGATCGAATTGCTTGTGATTTTCGGGAGTATTGTCGGCGATCATGAACTGGCGCGGCCCGAGGGCCGCCCACATGGTCTTGCCGACCTCGCACGCCAGCATCAGCGCGGTAGAGAAATCGATATCGTCGACGTTAAACCGCACCTCGCGCGGCTTCAACGAATCGTCGAACTGCACCGTCATTCCGTAAGCGGCGGACAGCTGCTGGAATAGGCCGCGAATGTCTCCGCTGTAATGGAAAGTCGCCCGCCCCGCGCCGGGTTCGAGGTGGATTTCCTCGGAATCCGCCAGACGAGCCGACTGGGCTTGGACAGACAAGGCTCGGGGCAGCTCCGGCGCCATTTCGCGGGTGGCTTCTGCGAATCGTTCTTCGGCGAACTGGTTGTCTGGGTCGAGGGCGAGGGCGGCATGAAATTCCACCGCGGCAGGAGCGTGCTTGTTCTCCAGCAGGAGCAAATTTCCGCGCTGCACGTGGTTGAAAACTAATTGTGCTTTCAGCACTTCGCGGGCGGTCAGGAACTGCATATTCTGCGGCGCCAGCTGCGCCGCTTCGTCGAACTGGTCGAGTGCCTCTTCCAGGTGCTGCTGTTCCTGCAGCTTTACGCCGTTTTTATAGGCTTTTCGCGCCTTCTTGAATTCTTCCTTCGAAACAATGCAGTTGACCCCGCCCGGAATTCCGTTCCCGCAGGAAATGGGAGCGGCAGAAGCGGAATTGTCATGATCACTAGCGGCGGACGCAAATGCAGCCAGGCTCGCCGCCACCAGTCCCACCGCGATTGTGAACGCTGTTCGCCGCATCTCTCGTTGCTCTGATTCTAACTTGCTTTCCGCAGGGATGGCACAGGCCCTTTGGGCCCCGTACCTTCGGTTTCAACGCCCGGACATCTACGCCAAGAGGGAGAACGGGAGCCGAGCGCATTCTTGCAGCTCGATTCGTAGGGAGGTGGCTTTGCTGCGTCTGGCATGCCGAAGTGGAAGCTTTGGTGGTGGACTTACGTCTCGACCCCATGATGTCTACGACAGCATCAACCGCTCGATCGAGCGTGCCTTACCGGTGTGCTCGTCGCAATCGATCACTACGGCGCACAGGCGCGCGTCACCGGTAGCGGGCTCGAACCGTACGGGCATTCCGTTGAGAAACTTGCCGACGACCAGCTCCTTCTTGACTCCGATGACGCCGTCGTAAGGCCCGGTCATGCCCACGTCGGTCACGTAGGCGGTGCCGTTCGGCAGAACGCGCTCGTCCGCCGTCGGCACATGGGTATGCGTGCCCACCACCGCGGTGACTCGCCCATCGAGATACCAGCCCAGCGAAATCTTTTCCGAAGTTGCCTCAGCGTGGATATCTACCAGAATAACTTTGGCCTTAATCTTCTGCAGTAGTTGGTCGGCGGTGCGGAATGGATCGTCATTTGACGCCATAAACACGCGCCCCTGCAGGTTGATCACGGCGTAGGGAACTCTTGCCTTTGTTCCCTCATATACGCCCGAGCCCGGCATGTCCGCAGGATAATTTGCCGGACGCAGCACCCGGCGCGCTGGCCCGTGCCCGTTGCCCTCGACCATCTGAAAGTAATCAATGATCTCGCGTTTGTCCCAAACGTGATTTCCGGTGGTGATGACGTCAATGTTGAGTTCGAAAAGTTCTTCGGCCAGTGCCGGAGTAATGCCAAAGCCGGCCGCAGAATTCTCCCCATTCGCAATGACGAGATTGATCGCGTGATCGCGAACGATCCCCGGTAGACGGTCTTTGACAATATTCCGCCCCGGCCGCCCAAAAATGTCGCCGATAAAAAGAATTCGCATGTTGATTGAGGCTGAAGTTCGATGGTAACACGCACAGGAAACCGCAATGTGGGGACAGCCTTCGGCGTCTCTTACGGCGTCAGTTCCGCCGTCCTCAGGAAGTCATAGTTGCCGGCGGGATTCAGTTTCAAATTCCGCACCCGCCGCGTATGCACGAGAACGTTGTCGAGATAAAACAAATTGATGGAAGGCAGGTCGTCTGCGACTATCCTCTGCACTTCCGCATACAGCGGCTTGCGCAGCTTTGGATCGACTTCGTGCCGGGCCTGGTCGATCAGGGCATCGACTTTAGGATTCGAATAGAACCCACGGTTCGCGCCGTTCGGAGGAAATCGCGATGAGCTGAAACACAGAGAAAAAATGTCGGGATCTTCGTTACCCCCGATCCAGCGCAGCCCGTACATCTGAAACGCTCCATGGGTTACATCCGAAAAAAAGGTGGCGAACTCGAAGCTGCGGATGTCGAGCGCGATCCCCACTGCCCGCAACTGCTGCTGCATGACCGCGACCATCAGACGGGTATTGTCATCCGTGGAAGTCTTCATGGTGATGTGGAAGCGCACTCCGTTCACAGCCGGATATCCCGCAGCGTCGAGCAACTGCATCGCTTTCGCCGGATCGTGATCATAGGGCGGCACATCGCCGTTGTAAGCCCAACTCTGAGGCGGCAGAATACTGCGCGCCGGCCGCGCCTGTCCCCGCCACAGGTAATCGATCATCGGTTGCCGGTCGAGCGCGTAAGCAATCGCCTGCCGCACGCGCGCATCTTTCAGAATCGGATCACGCAGGTTAAAGGCGAGATATGCCAGTCGCGTGCCGTCACCGCGCTCAATGGCAAGTTGCGGCTCGCGTTGCAGTGTAAGTACGGTGTCGGGCGAGTATGACGCGTTGATCGCGACATCGGCACTGCCTTTGCGCAATTCGAGCGCCTCCGTGGTTGCGTCCGGTACCACGGCAAACCGCACGCGCGACAGCTTCGCCTTGTCGCCCCAGTACTCGTCGTTGCGTTCGACGATGACATCCTTGTCGGTTTCCGCGCTGACGAACTTGAACGGGCCCGAGCCGATGGGATGCAGCGTCATCTCATCGCCACTACCGTAAGGCACAATGCCCATTGCCCCATCGGACAGATTCCAAAGCAGCGCCGCATCCGATTCCTTCATGTGAAAGATAACGGTGAAATCGTCCGGCGCGTCGATGTGGTCGAAAAACCGGTACGCCGCGGTCTTCGTGCTGCGAATCTTTCCTTGCAGCAGCGAATCCAGCGTCCACTTCACGTCGCGGGAAGTGAGCGGGCGGCCGTCGTGAAACTTCACGCCGTGATGAAGATGAAAAACATAAGTGAGCGGATCGGGAACCTCCCAGCGCTCGGCCAGGCCAGGAGCCACATTCAGGTCGTCGCCGCGCGATAACAGATCGTCGAAGATGAGGCTGTCAATCCTTTCCGATTGCGCGTCAATCCCCACCCGCGGGTCGAGATTCGTCGGGCTCGATTCGATGATCATGACCAGCGTGTTCGGATCGGGTCTGGTTGAGCAAGAGAAGAGAGGAAACAGTCCGACCACCGTCGCGACAAAGCAGAGCGGCGCGACCTTACGCATAAGAAATCTTCCCCAGCACCGCCGCCCGTTTCGCGCCCGTGGCCGAAGGCACATTCGAAGCCCGGTGGTTCCACGTTTCGTACGCTAAAACCGCAAATGCCAACGCTTCTTTAGACTCCGAGGGTAAGCCAAACTCGTCGGAGAAGCGGAGCTTAATGCCCAGCGGCGTCAGGCGTTCGGCTAGCATGCCGACCAGCGTGGCGTTGCGAGCGCCGCCCCCGGAGAGAATCATTTCGCGAAAAGTATTTGTCGAAGCGGTGCCCGATTTATCGACCAGAAATCGCCGCACCGCATCCGCAATCGAAAGCGCCGTCAGAGCCGTGGCTGTTGCCACGACGTCTTCCTTGCGTGCGCCGGCGCAGCAGCGCAGAAGTTCGCGAACGAATTCGCGACCGAACTCCTCGCGCCCGGCTGTCTTCGGAGGTCGTGCGCGGAAGAACTTGTTCCGCAACACTTTCCGAAGAACCGGCTCCAATATCGTGCCCGACGCGGCGATTTTCCCTCCGCGATCAAACGGCCGTCCAAACAGCGTTTCAGTAACCGCGTCGATCACCATGTTCCCTGGCCCCGTGTCAAAGGCGAACACGTGGCTCGTGTCGGCCCCCGCCGGAATCGCCGTGAGATTTGCGATGCCTCCAACGTTCTGCACGATGCGGCCGATCTTCGAATCGCGAAAGAGAAGATAGTCAAGATAAGGAACCAGCGGTGCTCCCTTGCCTCCGGCCACCATGTCCGCCGGACGAAAATCTGAGACCACTGGCACGCCCACCCGCGCCGCAATTACGGCCGCCTCTCCCGTCTGCCAGGTCGCGGCGACCTTTCGGCCCAGAAATGCTTGCGCCTCGCCCTGATGATAAAGAGTTTGCCCGTGGCAGCCGACCAGATCAGCCTTCACGCGAAATTGACGCTGTGCAGCCAGCACCGCGTCGGCGTACAGCTCTCCCAGAAGAAAATTCAGCCGCGCCAGATCTGCAACGCTGGCGCGATCCGCATTCATTGCGCCCAGCACGGCGGCGCGCACCTTCTTTGGATAAGAATATTCCGCATGCCCCAGCAAGGAAATTGTGTGGCGCGGACACTCCTGTCCGCGACTGCGGTTAGCTGCGTGCAAGTTCTGGCGTGAGCCCGCCTTGCCCCGGCGAATCCGCACCAGCGCGACATTAATCCCGTCCGCGGAAGTCCCACTCATCACTCCGGCGACAATCATGGTCCTCTGGTTCATGAAAGCGACCGCCGCTTGTCCGCCTGCCGGCCGAACGGATCCAGACGCACCTCTTCTCCAAACTCCCACAACTGCCGCGAAAGCTTCTCGACCGTCGCCTTGGCCGGTGGCCGTGTGGCGCGGGAACTCGCGCGCAATGTCTTCGCCAACTTCTTCTTAAAGGCGGCCACGCGCCGTGCAGCCTCGGTCACGCGCCGCGCAAACTTTGAATCCCGCTCTGCCGATTTAAGCAGCGCTTCCTGCGCCTGAAGAATGTGATCCTCGCGATGGCAGACCAGGCACAGATCGCCGCCGGCGCGAACAAACTCGACGGCCGCCTCCCCGACCGGCGCCGCCGACAACACGCCCCCCATCTCCAGATCATCTGACACGATCAGGTTCCGGTACCCGATGCGTTTGCGCAGGATGTGGGTAATCCAAATCTTCGACAGCGAGGCCGGAGTTCGATTCCGCGTGACCAGCGGGTACGCCGCGTGCGAGACCATTACCATCGGCAGTTGGCGGCGCAGCGTGCGGTAGGGAAGCAGATCTTCGGCCCACAATTTTGCCAACGGTTTTCGAATCACCGGCAGTTCGTGATGGCTGTCGAGATTGCCCTCGCCGAGTCCGGGAAAATGTTTGCCGCATCCCAGCACCTTCGCGGCCTGTAGTCCCGCAAGAAACTCGCGCGCATAGACGATGGTTTCGAGCGGACTCGCCGATACCGCCCGCGAACCCAGCACGCTCCGCGACACTTCAAATGCCAGATCGAGCACGGGTGCGAAGTCGACATTGAACCCCAGCGCGCGGCTATTCGTGCCGATGATTTCTCCGTGCTTGCGATAAAGCCTTCGGTCGCCCGTTGCGAAAACCTCAGCCGCCGAAGGCGCGGCTCCGAGCGCATCACGAAAGCGGTCGACCGCTCCGCCCTCAAGATCAACACAGGTGAACAGCGGCGCAGCCACACACTTCTGACATTCGCGCAGCAGCCGCCACGTCTGTTCCGCCGTCTTAATATTCCGCGCGAACAGGATCACTCCCGCTGGCTGCAGTCGCGTGAGCAGGGTACTGACGCGCGGCGAAATCTCCGTGCCGTCGAAGCCGACGATCAGGAGTTGTCCGATCCCGTCGAGAGCCTTGCGTTGAGCCGTGATCATTCTGAAGAGAAGCTCCCTCTGTGCCCTCAGTGTCCTCTGTGGTTAAATTTCTTTCTTCAACTCTGCGAGCAAATTCAAGGCTTCCAGCGGCGTGATCCGGTTCAAATCCATTTCGCGCAATTTCTCCAGCACCGGCTGCGACAGCGGAGTAAAAATCGTCAGCTGGGTTGGCGGCGAATTCGCTCCAGGCGAAAGATGCGCGGTGGCCTGCTGCTCTGCGTGCTCGTGCTCCGCCAGCACCTCCCGCGCCCGCAAAATTACTTCATTCGGCAGCCCCGCCAGCTTCGCCACTTCGATACCGTAACTGCGATCCGCCGCGCCCGGTTCGACGCGGCGCAAGAATACAATTCCGCCGCCTGTTTCTTTCACAGAGACGTGGAAATTCTTTACTCCCGTAAGCTGTTCCGCAAGTTCAGTGAGTTCGAAATAGTGCGTGGCAAACAAGGTCTTCGCCCGCACTCGGGCATGCAGATACTCGACAGCCGCCCAGGCAATCGCCAAGCCGTCGTAGGTCGACGTCCCGCGGCCGACTTCGTCTAGAAGAATGAGAGACCGCGCCGTTGCGGTGTGCAGGATTGCCGCCGTCTCCGTCATCTCGACCATGAACGTCGATCGCCCGCGCGCCAGATTGTCGCTCGCCCCAATGCGCGTGAACACGCGATCCACAACACTCAGCCGCGCCGAGCGCGCCGGGACGAACGACCCCATCTGCGCCAGAATCACAATCAGCGCCGTCTGCCGTAAATAGGTTGACTTGCCGCCCATGTTCGGCCCCGTCAGCAGCATGATGTTGTGCGTGCTCCCGTTCAAATAGAGATCGTTGGGCACGAAGCGCTCGCTGCCCCCGGCCATTTCCTGCTGCTCAATCACCGGATGCCGGCCGTCGATGACCTCAATTTCACTGCCATCCGCAGACTCCACAAACGCGGGCCGGCAGTAATTGCGTAACGCAGCGATGTGGGCCAAAGCTGCGAGCAGATCGATCTCCGCGAGCGCCAGCGCCGCCTGCCGAATCCGCTTGGCCTCGGCCGCAATTGCGGTGCGCAGTTCGATAAACAGCCGCCGCTCGATCTCGACAATCTTTTCCTGCGCGTCGAGAATCTTTCCCTCGTACTCCTTCAGTTCGGGCGTGGTGAAGCGCTCTGCTCCTACCAGTGTCTGCTTCCGTTCATAATCCTGCGGCGCCAGATGCAGGTTCGGTTTCGAAATTTCGATGTAGTAGCCAAAGATGGAATTGAACTTGACCTTCAGTGACGAAATTCCTGTGCGTTCGCGTTCCCGCTGCTCGATCTGCGCCAGCACTTGCTTGCTGTTGCGCGAGAGTTCCCGCAGTTCGTCAAGATCGCGATTCACGCCCGAGGCAACCACGCCGCCGTCCGCGAAATTCAAGGGCGGTTCGGGCACGATTGTTTTTTCAACGCATGCGCGTACATCGGCCATATCATCGAGCGATGAATGCAACGTCTGCAGCCGTTCCGCGGCCAGCCGGGCCAGTGCGGCCTTGATTGCCGGAATCTTTCCGAGGGACGCGGCCAGCGCCAGCACATCCCGCGGGTTCGCCGTTTCCAAGGTGACGCGGCTCAACAGTCTTTCCAGATCGAGCAGGCCATCGAGCGCCCGCCGCAATTCCTCGCGCGCGACGCTTTCTTTCACGCACGCTCCTACCGCGTCGAGCCGCGCATGGATCTCGCCCAGATCGAGGGACGGCCGCAATATCCAGGCGCGCAGCAGCCGCTTGCCCATGGGCGTGGCCGCGGCATCCATCGACCGCAATAACGTTACGCCCGCATCCGTCCCCGCAAACAGCGGTTCGGTCAACTCCAGATTGCGTACCGTGACCGCGTCCAGCACCAGGCAGCTCTGCCGCTCGTACCACCCGATGCGGTCGACGTGATCGAGCGATCCACGCTGCGTTGAGCGCACGTAATACAGAATCGCACCCGCTGCCGCGGCGGCTGCAGTGCGCCCCGCCAGCCCAAATCCTTCCAGCGAGAGCACGCCGAAATGATTCTCCAGCAACGGCAGCGCATGATCCGGCGCAAAAATCCAATCATCGAGTGGGGTTTCTGTGCAGGCACCTTCCGCTGCCCGCAGGGAGGGCCCGGTCCGTGTGGGCGCGGGCGACTCCGCCGTGCGGACGAGCAATCCTCCGCTTTTCCTATTCTCAAAGAGCGGCGCCGCCGATCCATACAGCAATTCCTTCGGGCGCAGTTGCTCCAATTCTTCCTGCACCCGCCGCATCGCCCCTTCGCCAGAAAATTCCGTGGCCCGAAACTCGCCCGTCGACAAATCCAGCGCCGCGAATCCCACGCGACCTTCTCCCGCGCGATCGGTCACTGTCGCCAGCGCAGCCAGGAAATTGTTCTCATCCGATCCCAGCGACGAATCCGTTGCCGTTCCCGGCGTTACTACGCGCGTGACTTCACGCCGCACCAGTTTCTTGGCCTGGCTGGGGGCCTCCATCTGCTCGCAGATCGCGACTTTGAAACCCTTGCGAATCAGCTTGCCGATGTAACCTTCGGCTGCGTGATAAGGCACGCCGCACATGGGTACAGCGATTCCTTTTTCCTTATTGCGGGAGGTCAGTGTGATCTGCAGCTCTTTCGCCGCCACGACGGCGTCGTCAAAGAAAAGCTCGTAGAAATCGCCCAGTCGAAAAAACAAAAGCGCAGTGGGATGTTCTTTCTTGACCGCGGCATACTGCCGCATCAGCGGAGTGGACGGCTCGGTCATTTTCTCGGCGGTCAGCTCGGTCATCAGGGCGGGCTTCGGCGGATTATAACAAAGCACGCCGCTCGCCTTCTGCGGCTTTTCTCATTCGTCTCCGGAAAATTACGGCGACAAATCGAGAGTTTAGGTTGACTCCACTTCTCTCCCAGTGTTCTCCTTCCCTATGGAACTCCGCAAGGATCCGATTACTCGTTCGTGGGTGATCACTGGCGACGATCCTGAAACTGGAACGCGCTCCGAGTCGGTCTGCCGTTTCTGTGGCGATTCCGCCGAGCCACTGCAACTGATCGCGAAGTCCCCCAACGCGCCCGGGGTTCCCTGGTCCGCGCGCTCGGTGGTGCATCCCGCGCCGCTCTACCACATTGAAGGTGAACCGGGGCGCCGCGGAGACGGTATTTATGACCGCATGCACTCCGTCGGCGCACACGAGGTACTGGTTGAGAACCCGCGCCACGACGGACATTTGTGGAAGGCCAGCGACGACGAGATTGGGCATTTTTTCCGTGTGGCCGCTGAACGTATTCTCGACCTCAAGCGCGACCCGCGCATCAAGTACGTCAGCCTGTGCAAGGACTACGGCAAGAACGCTGGACAGGAGTTCAGCCATCCCACATCGCAGATCACCGCGACTATGTTCGTTCCCCGGCGTGTGCTTTACGAGTTGCGCGCCGGCCGCGAATATTTCGTCAGCAAGGAACGCTGTGTCTTCTGCGACATCATTCAGCAGGAGGAGCGCCAGGCCCAGCGCGTCATTGAAGTGCGAGGCGACTATCTCGCGTTATGTCCCTACGCCCCGCGTGTTCCATACGAGACCTGGATTCTGCCGCGCTATCACGATTCTTCTTTTGAGCGTACGGGATTGAATCGCCCTGGTCTGCGCACGAACCTGGCCGCTTTGCTGCGCCGCACGCTGCAGCGCGTACGTTCCATTACTGAGGACTTTCATCTCGTGTTGCACACTTCACCCAGCAGCCTGCATCCCTCGAAAAATCTCGGCTACTGGAAGACCATCGACGACGACTATCACTGGCATATCGAGATTCTTCCAGTTGTGCCGTCCAAATCGCGCTCATACGCATTCAAAGAAGTGTACTATTCGCCGGTCAGTTCTGAGACCGCGGTGAAGCAATTGCGCGAAGCGAAGATCGACGGCTGAAGCTGCCCGGGTATATGCCCGCACTGACGGAATGGGTGGCGCGAGCAAAACCCAGGTCCCTCGCTTTGCTCGAGATGACAAACCGTGATTGATGACAAACCGTGATCAAAGTTCGCAGCTGCTTTACCGCGCGCCCGCCCCACTCGTTTTGGCCGTTGCCATCTGCTGCCGCATGAACTGCTGGGCCGCTTTCGCTTCGATCGGCTGCGAGAAATAGTAGCCTTGTCCGTACTGGCATCCGAGTTCCTGCAGCCGCTCCGCTTGCCGCACCGTCTCGATGCCTTCTGCAATCGCCTTCAGGTTCATTTTGCGCGCCAGGGCAGTGATCAACTCAACTGTGTCGCTGGCGACGCGGTCCGTCAGCATCTCCCGCACCAGCGAGCGGTCAATCTTCAACGCTTCCACCCGAAACTCTCGCAGCCCGCGCAGTGACGTGGTTCCCGTCCCGAAGTCATCGAAGATCACGCCGATCCCCAGATGCTTTAACTGCGAGAGCACGCTCACCGTAAGCTTAGGGTCAGCGGCCGCAACGCTCTCCGGCATCTCCAGTTGCAAGCGTGAGGGGTCAACGCCGGCCTCCTGCAGCGCACTCTGAATATCTTGCACCAGCCGCGCGTCCGCAAACTGCCGCGCCGAGAGATTCACGGAAATATTGATGGGCTGGCCGGACAGGACTTGCACAGACGAGCGGTTCGCGTCCCAATCGCGCAGTTGCTTACAGGCCTGCAGGATCAGCCAGTGCCCGATGGAAACCAGAATCCCGGTGTCCTCCGCCGCTTCGATGAAGCGGTAGGGAGAGATCAGTCCCTGCGTGGGATGTTCCCACCGCAGCAGCGCTTCGAAGCTGACCACTTGCCGCGAATCGAGCTGCAGCACGGGCTGGTAAAGGACGCGGAACTGCCGCTCCGCCAGCGCCGTCCGCAAGTCGGCCTCCAGCCGCAGCCGTCCCACGGCCTGAGTGTGCAGGGCTTCGTCGAAAACTTCGCAGCGCGATCCGCCCAGAGCTTTGGCACGGCGCAGGGCAACGTCAGCATCTTTCAACAGCTCTTCGGGGCGTTCGTGCGCCGGGGTGCTCATGGCGATCCCGATGCTCATGGCGATGCGCACTTCGCGGCTTTCCACCGTAAATGGCTCAGCCACAGCGGTCTGGACGCTCCGGGCCAGCCGCATGACATCACTGGGATCGGCCACGGCCTCCAGCAGGAGTCCGAACTCGTCTCCGCCCAGCCGGAATAGCGTGAACTGCAGAGATCCAGCTCCGCCTTCGCGGCGCGCCGTCGTGTCGTCCTTTCGTAAGGGGGCTGCGATCCGGCGGCCAACCTCCAGCAGGATGTGATCGCCGGCTGCCGCGCCCAGGCTTTCGTTAAATACTTTGAAGTGATCGACGTTCGCCAGCAGCAGAGTATAGGGCCGTCCGCTATCCTGCCTCGACCGCGTAAACGAGTCCTTCAGCCGGTCGAGGAACATCCGGCGGTTGGGCAGTCCGGTCAGCGGATCGTGAAACCGGCTGTGCTCCAGTTGCTGTTCCGCGCGCTTGCGGTCGCTGATGTCGCGATTCACGATCACCAGCTTCGCCACCTCGCCCTTGCCGTCGCGCACCGCGCTCGCGATCGACTCGAACACGCGCCAACTGCCGTCCTTGTGCCGGATCCGGTACTCCAGCCGTTTTCCGACTCCGGTCTCGCGCGCTTCTCGAGACGCCTCCAGCACCCGAAAGCGATCGTCGGGATGGATCTGTTCGAAGGCCGTAGTCTCGCCCAATTCTCCCGCCGTGTAACCCAGAATCCGCTTGTACGAGGGACTGTTGTAGAGCCGCCGGCCTTTCATGTCCACCAAGGCGATCATGTCGGCGGCGTTCTCGGTCACGATCCGGAATAGCTCTTCATGCTTCTTGGCCGCGCGGTGGATCTGGTAAATCCGCGACTGCTGGTAAATCACCAGAATGCCCAGCACCCCCAGCGGAATCCAGAACCATTGCAGCAGCATGCACAACTCTCCTTGAGTAGACCTATCGGCAGAATACGGCTAGGGATTCAATCGAGGGTGACCTTCGCACGCCCGGCCGCCCTGCCCGCGACAAACGCCCACTCCGCGCTTCATAATGTCTTTGTCGACGAACAGGTCATGAACTTGTCTATGAACATGTCTTCCAATCCGCCCCTCCGCCGCCTCAAGACCTATACGGGCGCGCAGGGCTACGTCTGCCAGTACTATTACGTCGGCAAGCGCGCCGCGCTGCCCGATGATCCCGAATCCCCTGCCACCGAATTCATCTTCGACGTCACTTCCGACCGTAAGCTGACGTACGCCGTGAGTATCTTTCTCCCCGACACCACGCGCGACGCCTGGACCAAGGCCCACGGCCGCGCTTTGAACGACGCCGAACAATATGGCGCCGTGAAGCTCCGGCTCTTCCGCGCCTTCGATGAGATCGAAGATATGAAAGCCGCCGGCCGCCGCCTGACTATCGACGCAGGTTCGCTCGAAGCGGCGCTGGCCACCCTAGGTGTCGAATAAAGCATCTTGTCATCCCGTGAAATATCTCGTCATCCCTCGCGTTGCTCGGGATGACAAGTCGCGCGTGAGAACGCAAGCTGCCGGTGACGACGCAAGCCGCGGGTGAAAACGCAGGCCCCGGATTACCAGCCGCGGATGACACGCCGCGTTGATAACGGCGGTGGGCAAGCATATAAATAAACGCGGACTCTTCTCCATGGAAAAACTCAAACACGCAGTCACAATCTCGATCCTGACCACGATCGCGCTGTGCGCGAGCGCCTTCTCCCAGACCCCGCGCTGGTCCGAGCAGAAGGCCAACGACTGGTACGCGCACCAGCCCTGGCTTGTGGGCAGCAACTACGTTCCGAAGTCGGCCATCAACCAACTCGAGATGTGGCAGGAAGCCACGTTCGATCCCGCCGAAATCGACAAGGAATTCGGCTGGGCCGAAGCTATGGGCATGAACACGATGCGGGTGTTTCTTCATGATCTGCTCTGGCAGCAGGATGCGCCTGGCTTTCGCAAGAGAATTGACCAGTTTCTGACCATTGCGTCGCGGCATCATATCCGCCCGCTGTTCGTGCTGTTCGATTCCTGCTGGGACCCCGCGCCCAAGCTCGGGCCGCAACACGCTCCCGTGCCCGGCGTGCACAATTCCGGCTGGGTGCAGAGCCCCGGCGCGAATGCGCTTGCCGATCCAACCCAATATCCGCGCCTGAAGGAATATGTACAGGGAGTCGTGGGAGCCTTCGCCAACGACGACCGCATCCTCGGATGGGACGTGTGGAATGAACCCGGATCCTACGGCGGCGGCAGCTACGCCAAGTCAGAATTGAAGGAGGCCGACAAGATGGCCCGCGTGGCGGCCCTTCTGCCGCAGGCCTTCGCCTGGGCCCGCGAAGTGAATCCCATTCAGCCGCTCACCAGCGGCGTGTGGGACATTGATACCTCCAAGGACGAGGCCGCTCCGGACGGGATCGAGCGGATTCAGCTGCGCGAATCCGACATCATCACCTTTCACAACTACAGCTGGCCCGAGGATTTCAAAGCCGAAATCGCGTGGCTCCGAAGATTCCATCGCCCCGTGATCTGCACCGAATACATGGCCCGCTCTGTCGGCAGTACCTTCGACGCCATCCTGCCCATCGCCAAGCAAGAGCGAGTGGGAGCCATCAACTGGGGGTTCGTTGCCGGCAAAACCCAAACCTATTATCCGTGGGAGTCGTGGGACCATCCCTATGTTAAGGACCAGCCGCCGGTTTGGTTCCACGAAGTGCTGCATGCTGACGGCAAACCCTACCGCCAGGCCGAAGTGGATTTGATCCGCCGGCTCACCGCTGCGCCCTGAGGCCGCCAAAACCGTTAATCACAGAGGACACGGAGGACGCAGAGGTAAACCGGAAAACTCATGTTCGCTCTGTGTTCTCCGTGTCCTCTGCGGTTCAAGCTTTCTGCTTGCGGATAGACTCCGTTACCCTGGATCTCTTCCCGAATCCGCGCTTTCAGGTAAACTCAGGAGATTCCGGGACTCATAAGGGCCTATGTCTCTGCTTTGGCTGCGTTTCGCGCTGGCGTGCTACTTCATCGGGCTGGTCTACGCCTTCGTGGCGCTCTCCCGCACCAGTGAGTTGTTCAGCCGCGTCGCCCTGCATGCGGCCAGCCTGGGGATGGTTTTCCACTTCGTCTCGCTGACCGAGCTATTCCTTTCTGGCCATGTCGTCTGGGCGTCGGTGCATAACGGGGAATCGCTGCTGGCGTTCTTCTGCATGTCGTTCTTCATGCTGATTTATGTGATCTACCACACCACCTCGCCCGGCGTTGTCGTGTTTCCCGTAGTGTTCTTTCTGACTTTCGTGGCCGCCGTCGACGAACAACCCGTCCTGTTGACCCAATACGTATCCAGCAAGGGGTGGCTGGCTGCCCACATCTTTCTCATTTTTATCGGGTACGCCGCCCTGCTGGTCAGCTTCGGCGCCAGCCTCCTCTATCTTCTGCAGGAGCGCCGGCTGAAGGCCAAGAAATCCGCCAGCCTGATTTCGTTTCTGCCCGCGCTCGAAGTGATTGACCAGATCGGTTATCGCTCACTCCTGCTTGGCTTCCCGTTCATGACTCTCGGTCTGCTGACCGGCTCGGTGGTCGCCATCTCGACCTATGGACGGCTCGATTTTCTCGACCCCAAGATTTTGCTGTCGCTCCTGATGTGGGTCGTGTACATGGTGATGGTGTTCACGCGCTGGAACTCAGGATGGCGGGGCCGCCGCGCCGCCGTGCTGGCCAGCTTCGCCTTTGTCGCTGCCATCGTGGCCTGGGCCGCGAATTACTTCTCCACCATTCACAGGTTCGCCTCGTGAGGCACACATTATGAGGCTCGAATAATGAGATTCCAGCTCATCGGCGTGAATCACAAGAGCGCTCCTCTCGAGATCCGCGAGCGCCTGGCCATCCCTGAGTCGCGCCTGCCCGATACTTGCCGCGATCTTACGGCCCACCCAGGGATCGAGGAGGGGATGGTTATCTCCACCTGCAATCGTGTGGAGATTGTCGCCCACACCACCAACGGCTCGGCCGACCTGCGCGGATTTTTGCACGCATACTTTCATCTCACCGCCGACGAACTCGACGCCCACCTCTACGAATTTCGAGACAAAGACGCCGTCCGCCATCTCTTCCGCGTGGCCTCGAGCCTGGATTCCATGGTGGTCGGCGAGGCCCAAATTCTCGGCCAGGTCAAGGAAGCCTACGCGACGGCCCGCGCGGTGGGCGCGGTCAGAAGCCAGCTCGACCAGCTCTTCAGCCGCGCCTTCGCCGTGGCCAAACGCGTGCGCAGCGAGACTGCCGTGGGATCGTCCTCAGTCTCGATCGCGTCCGTCGCAGTCGAACTCGCCAAAAAGATTTTCGGGACTCTGGAAGGGAAGACGGTATTCATCGTCGGCGCCGGCAAAATGAGCGAACTCGCCGCCCGCCACCTGATGGCCCACGGCTGCGCTTCCATCTTCGTCTCCAACCGCACCTACGAGCGCGCCGTCGGCTTGGCGCACCGCTTCAACGGCCAGGCCATCAAGTTCGACGATCTTTACTCGAGCTGCGACCGCGCCGATATCGTCATCACCTCGACCGGCTCGCCGCATGCCATCTTCCGCCGCGAGCACGGGGAGCAATTCCTATCTCGGCGCAAGAACCGGCCCATGTTCTTCATCGACATCGCCGTGCCCCGCGATGTCGCGCCCGACATGGCCAAGCTCGACGGCATCTTCACCTACGACATCGATGACCTGCAGCAGGCCGTTAGCAGTCACGTAGCCGACCGCCGCAAAGAAGCCGAACTCGCCGAAGCCATTATCACCGCCGAAGTGGAAAACTTCGAAGCCCGCCTGCACACCCTCGACGTTGTACCGACAATCGTGTCATTACAGGATCATCTCGAAACCATCCGCCAGGCGGAAATCGACCGCGTGCGCGGCCGCATGGGCCAACTGACTCCCGAACAGGAGATCGCGCTCGAAGCCCTCACCCGCGGCATCATCAACAAAGTCATGCACACCCCGATTACGACGCTGAAGACGGCTGCGAAAGAATCCGAAGCGACGACGATCGTCGACGTGGTACGGCGATTGTTCAACCTGCACGAGAAAGACAAGAACGAGAACAAAGAAAAAACTTCGCCGCCAGACAAGAAAAACGAAGTCGGCACGCGGCGATGATGCCACGCTCGAACCAACAGTCCTTTCGGTCGAGAGCTGCTCTCAATCTCTGTCATCCTGAGCGTAGTCTGGCGATGCGCGAAGCGAATCGCCATACGAAGTCGAAGGACCCCTATAAGCTTGTACTGTCGCCAGCAATGCGAGGAGTTTCCCTCTGCGCGACAGGAGAATGCCATCACACCCAGCAATGACGACCCTATGGAACAGGCTTGATAAAAGTTGGCGCGACGTCATCGGCCGCGAGTTCGAGACGGGCGAGTTCGACCAGCACATGGCGAGGCTGGAACAGTTTTTGCAGGCCGAACGTGACTTCTTTCCCAAGGACGAGGAAATTTTCAACGCGCTCAACTTGACCCCATTTGATGGCATTAAAGTGGTGATAATCGGTCAGGATCCCTATCACCGCCACAAGGGGCAGGCGCATGGCCTTAGCTTCTCGGTCCCCAAGGGCATCAAAATCCCTCCGAGCCTCCAGAATATCTACAAGGAGATCCACCCGAACAAGATGCCCAGCCATGGCGACCTGACGGAGTGGGCGACACAAGGGGTACTCCTTCTGAATGCGATTCTGACCGTGCGGAAGGGAATCCCCGGCTCGCACAGGGGCAAAGGCTGGGAGGAATTTACCGATGCGATTATTCGCGCTGTCAACAAAAAGCGCGAACCGGTCGTTTTTATGCTCTGGGGTCGCGAAGCGCAGAAAAAATGCGCGATGATCGGCAAGAAACATAAGGTGCTCGAAGCATCGCACCCTTCGCCGTATTCCGTCCGCCGCAGCTCACGCGAGGCCAAGATCCACATGTTCCACGGCTGCGACCATTTCAAAACAGCCAACGACTACCTGACAGAACACGGACTTAAACCTGTTGAATGGCAGAGGATTTAGAGTGCTGACCCATGCCTAAACTCCGCATCGGCTCCCGTGGTTCGCAGCTTGCCCTCTGGCAGGCCAACCATATCTCCGCGCTTCTGCGCGCCCGCGGCCACGAAGTCGAAATTGAAATCATCCATACCACCGGCGACAAAATTACGGACGTCCCTCTCGCCATGGTCGGAACGAAGGGCGGCCTTGGCAAAGGGATTTTCACCAAAGAGATCGAAGAGGCCCTCGCCGCCGGCCGCGTCGATCTCGCGGTGCATTCGCTGAAAGACCTGCCCACCGAACTTCCCCCCGGATTCGAAATCGCCGCCATCACCGAAAGGGAAGACCCGCGCGACGCCTTCTGCTCGCGGCATTATCCGAAGATCGAAAGCTTGCCGCAAGGTGCGCGTGTCGGCACTTCCAGCCTGCGCCGGCAGGCGCAGCTCAAAGCGGTCCGCTCTGATCTCGACATTCATCCCCTGCGCGGCAACGTCGACACCCGCCTGCGCAAACTCGAGCAGGGGGAATACGACGCCGTCATTCTCGCCGCCGCCGGTCTGAAGCGCCTCGGCAAGACGGAACTGATCAAGCAAATCATTCCCGCCGAAATCATGTGCCCGGCCGCCGGCCAGGGAGCGCTCGGCATTGAAATTCGCAGGGGTGACACCGCTACACGCCGACACGTCGAATTCATGGACGATCCCGCCGCCCGCGCCGCCACCACCTGCGAGCGCGCTCTGCTCAACCGCCTTGGCGGAGGTTGCCAGGTTCCCATCGGCGCCTTCGCTGAGATACGAAGCGGTAATCTGCATCTGGAATCCATCGTGGCGGATCCCGACGGCTCCAAAGTTCTACGCGACTCCCGCGAAGGCAAAATCGAAGACGCTGAAAAGCTTGGCAACGAAGCTGGTGCAGCCCTGCTGGCCCGCGGCGGCGACCAGATTCTCGAAGCCGTCTACGCCCGTGGCCTGGCTGTTCCACCACAAATGTAATCCGCTACCATGGCCGGGCCTCGATCAGCCAAGCTCGACCAGCTTAAGCTCGACCAGCCACGCTCGACCAGCTAAGATTGAAGCGCTAGATGGAAGCGGCCTTGATGCGGCGAAAGAAACTTACTCATGTACATCCCTGAACATTTTCGCGTGCCCGACCACGCCGACGCCATCGCTTTCATGCGCGCGAATCCTTTCGCGATTCTGGTGTCCAGCACGGACGACGGCCCGTTCGCCACGCACCTGCCCATATTCGTATCCGGAACTGCAGAGCATGTCGTCCTCCGCGGCCACGTCGCCAAAGCCAACCCGCACTGGCGCTATCTCGAACAGCAGCCGAACTGCCTGACCATCTTTCACGGGCCGCACGCCTACGTTTCCGCTTCGAACTACACCACGCGTGAAAATGTTCCTACCTGGAATTATGGGGCAGTGCATGTTTATGGGAAGGCGCGCGTATTTGCGTCGCCGGAAGAATTGCAAGGCGTGCTTCACCAGCTTATCGGCACCTTCGAACCCGCCTACGCCGAACAGTGGGCAACCCTCAACGAGACTTATCGGGAACGGATGTTGAGCCACATCGTCGGCCTCGAGATCGCAGTCACAAAAATCGAAGCCAAGTTCAAGCTGAGTCAGAATCGAACGAAAGAAGAGCAGGCCAATGTGATCACATCTCTCGGGAAGGCTGAAGATACGGCAGTCTCAGGCGTCTCGCGCCTGATGTGCGAGCAGGGCCTGGGCGTGAAGAAATGACAATTGTGGGGCGGACACTTCTGTCCGCCAACTCCAAACATGAGTAATAAGGATTGATGAGCAAAGGGATTGATTCCGCGCGGAAAGCTTCATTGGCGGGAATCCGCGTGTTGGTCGGTCGCGCCCGCCATCAGGCCGGCGCTCTTTCCGTCGAACTCCGGAAACTGGGCGCCGAAGTGATCGAGATCCCCTTCATCGCGATTCGCAAGCCGAAGTCGTTCAAGCCGCTCGACGCAGCGCTGAAAGGTCTCGGCTCCTACGACTGGCTGGTCCTGACCAGCGTGAATGGCGTCGAGGCAATATGGGATCGGATGGGGAAGAAGCACCTCACCAACTCCACGCTGAAGCATCTGCGCATCGCTGCCATCGGTCCCGCAACAAAAACAGCTATCGAGCATCACGGCGGGCACGTCGACGTTGTCCCCGAAGAATATGTGGCTGAATCGGTGGTGCTCAGCCTGAAAAACCGAGTTCAAGGGAAACGGGTGCTGCTGGTGCGCGCAAAGGTCGCGCGCGATGTAATCCCACACGAACTGCGCGAAGCGGGAGCGCAGGTGGACGTGGTCGAAGCCTACGAAACCGTCGTGCCGCGTGACTCGCGCACCCGGTTGCGCGCCGCCCTGAAGAATCCACGCAAGCGCCCGCACGTGGTCACTTTTACCAGTTCTTCGACCGTCAGGAACTTCGTGGAACTGCTAGGCCCGGTTTATGGGTCGAAGGGGCACCACAAGGTACTCGGTGAAATTCGGATGGCGTCGATCGGTCCAGTCACCTCTGCAACTCTGCGAGAGCTCGGTCTCCCGGTCGACATTGTGGCGAAGGAGTTCACTATCCCGGGATTGATCAAAGCGATCACGGGCGCGATGTCGTAATCCTGAAAAGGAGGAAGTCCTGTTGACGAGAGACGAGGCCTGGAATTTAGCCAACCATTGGATTGCGGCTTGGAACGCGCATGACCTGGACTTGATCATGACGCACTACGAGGAAACAATCGAGTTGACTTCGCCCGTCGCCGCGCAGCTGTTTGCGTCTGATGGCAAAGTGGTCGGAAAGGCAAACTTGCGAGCTTATTTTCTGCGCGGGCTGGAAGCCTACCCGGAACTCCGATTTCACCTGGAGGACGTCCTGTGGGGCGTCAACAGCTTGGTGCTTTACTACAGGAATCAGAAAGACACGCGCACGGCGGAGTTCATGGAATTGTCACAGACTGGAAAAATTGCGCGGGTGGTGGCGAACTACAGCGCTTAGCAATTACGATGTCTGCCCGTGGCAGCGCCTATTCTGTAACCGAGCAACTGCAATCCGCCGGAACCACGTGCGCCAGCAGGAAATTCGCAACGCGCTTGTACGCGTCAATCTGATTTTCTACGCGCGCGAAACCGTGCCCTTCGTTTTCGTAAATCTTCGAGTCCACCGTGCCGCCGCGCTTTTTGATGGCGTCGACCACCTGCTGCGTTTCCGATTTTGGACAGCGCGGATCATGCCCTCCAGCGAGCAGCAGCAGCGGCGCCTTGATCTGGTCGATGAAGTTGATGGGCGAACGGTCTTCATAGAGGGCCTTGTTCTTCACTACATCGCCCATGGTTGCCAGATCCGACTGCTGCAGCACGGGATCTTCATTTTCAATTTCGGTGAACCAGTTCACGAACGGGACAATGGGCACGCCCGCCGCCCACACGTCCGGAGCCTTAGTCACCGCCATCATGCTCAGGTAGCCGCCGTAGCTCCCGCCCATGACCGCAATCTTTTTGGGATCGAGATGCCCGGTCTGCTTGATCCAGTCAACACCCGCCAGCACGTCCTGCAAATCGCCACCGCCCATGTCGAATAGATTCGCCTGCTGAAATTCCTTGCCGTATCCCGTCGAGCCCCGGTAGTTGGGCGCGAGCACCATGTAGCCCTGATTGGCGGCGAACTGCACGAAGCGGTTGAAAGAATTCATGCTCTGCGACGTCGGCCCGCCGTGAACGTAGACGATGGCCGCATTCTGCCCGTTGCGGGCCATGTTGAAGGGCACGTAGAGAAACGCGGAGATGGTCCACTTGCCGTCGCGGCTGGGATAGTGCACCAGATACGGCTCAACCATATCCTCCGAACGCACGCCCGCGACCAGCGAATGCGTGACCTGCTGCGACTTGCCGGCGGGCAGGTTGTAAACCCAAAGATCGCCGGGAGCCGTTGGACCATTGTGGTTGTAGAGCAGGCGCTGTCCGTCGGCGCTGAACGCAGAATGCCCGCCCGCAGGCTCGTTCACGCCTTTCGGGATGGGCAACTCGGTTGATTTGCCGGTAGCGAGATCATGCAGATAAATGTCTTCATTGCCATCTACGTTGGCGCTGAAGGTGATGTGCTTGCCGTCGGGCGAAAACTCGCCTCCACGAATTTCCCACTTGTCCTTCGTGAGCCAGCTAATCTTCTTGGTCGGAACGTCGAGCAGCGCGATGTTCTCGAATCCATTCGCGGCGTTCGAACTGAGAAGGACCCTCTTGCCGTCGGGCGAGAGGTCGTTGGCCAAATATCGCTGCTCCCCCGCATGCGGGGTAAGCAGCCTGCTCTTTCCCGTGGCAACGTCGGCGATGAAGATATTCGAATCCGTGCCCTTGGCTTGCTCCTGGGTGTAGACGATGGACTTTCCATCCTTCGCCCAGATGATGCCGTAATTTCCTCGATCCTGCGGCGTGTTCGTTGTGAGGTGCTTCACTTCGCGCAGCACCATGTCGTAAATGTCGATCTCATAGGCGGCCGACGTTTTCGGTTTGACCTCATAAGCCAGGTAGCGGCCATCGGGTGACCATGTGGGATTGAGTTCCGCGATCTCGCGTGTCTGCGTGAGGTTCACCACTTTGCCGGTCTTCGGCGACACCAGAAAAATGTCCCACTGCTCGTCGCCGTCGTAATCCGATTGATAGGCGATCCATTTTCCGTCTGGCGACCACGCCGGTGACGTCTGCCGCTGGTCGCTGACCGTCAACTGCACCGGCCATCCGCCTTCGGAAGGAACGAGCCACAGATTATTTCGTCCGCTCATGTTCGAAATGAACGCAATGCTCTTGCCGTCGGGCGACCACGTCGGACGGCCCACCTGCCGCGTCATATACAGCTTCTCAATGGTCAAACTGCGAGGTTCGACCTGCGCGTTGGGCTTGGAGGAAATCTTGGCCGGATCGGTAACAGCCTGCGGCGCAGGCAAAGTCTGGGCAGCGGTTTCAGCAACGACAGTGCTCATGAGTATGACGATAGCAAAGAGTGTGCCTATGCGCATGGGAGGTATCGCGGCTCGGGAGTGAAGGCCGACGAAAAAGTCTAGCAGAGGGCGAAGGCTATTCCTGTCGGGAATTGCATAGGTCCTTCGCTTCGCTCAGGATGACAAGGGAATCGCTAGACTTTCGCGTTCTTGTGCATGTCCACCGTGCTCCAGGTCTTATCCCCAGCGTGGCACAGGTTTTCGAGGGCGCAATCGGCGCACTTGGGTTTGCGGGCGATGCACAACTTGCGGCCGTGCCAGATGATCTGATGCGAAAACAGAATCCATCTTTCGCGCGGGATGATCTTGATCAGATCCTGCTCGATCTTCTGCGGATCATCCTGCGTCGTTAGTTCGAGGCGGCGTGAGATGCGATGCACGTGCGTGTCGACGACCACGCCTTCGGCTTTCTTGAACCATGAGCCTAGTACGACGTTCGCGGTCTTGCGCGCGACGCCGGGAAGCGTGAGTAGCTTTTCCATGTCGTCGGGGACCTGCCCGCCGTAGTCGGCGACGATCTTTTTCGCCGCGCCTACTACCGATTTGGATTTGTTGCGAAAGAATCCGGTGGAACGCACGTCCGGTTCGAGTTGCTCGGGAGTGATCGCGGCGAAGGCCTCGACTGTCGGATATTTGCGGAACAACTCCGGCGTCACCCGGTTCACATTTACGTCAGTCGATTGTGCGGAGAGGATGGTCGCAACCAGGAGCTCCCAGGCGCTGGAGTGGGTGAGAGCGCAGGTGACTTCCGGGTAGAGCTGGTCAAGACGATGAAGAATTTCCGCCACGCGTTCGGGAGCGACGGGATTGTAGCTGGCCGATCCCGGGGACATTTTCGTTCGCCCCAGCGGGGCTTTTTCGGCGGGTTTCGCCGATGACCCACGGCTTGCGCCGTGGGCTGTATTCTTTCGCCCCTTCAGGGCCGGACGGGCGGGGGCGCCCGTTCCCACGCGAGCATTTCTGCCGCCGGCAGTTTTCTCTTGCGCTACCTGGACTTTGTCTTGCCGGCCGGTACGAGCGGGCTGGCGCGGAATCCTACCACGAGGCATGCGCGACTCCTTGGGGCCAACATCTTAACAGAGGCGCCGTAGCGCAGCGGGCCGGTCATTAGTCGGAGCCCTGTAGTCGGAGCCTTGTAGTCGGAGCCTTGTCCCTCCGTAACCTCCGTGGCAATTGACGCGTCTCTCGGCCCCCGGTAGTCTGGAAGTAATTCAGCTCCAGTCAGGAAAAATCCCGTGGCAGTCAGCTCCATCCAACTCGGGCAAGTTTGGCGCAGTGAAGCCGACGGCCAGGATTACCTGGTCACCAAGGTCTACAACGAAGTGTTCTCGCAATTCGCCATGCTGCGCCTCGCCGGCATTACCGCTCCCGACGCCCCTACGGTGCGCGTGAAGGTGAGCAAGAGCCCGCAGGGCGCCACCTTGCCGGGCTACGCATTTACCCAGGAAGGCTCGTTCTAGCCTCGCACTTGTCGCGGCGTTCCTGCCGCGAATTTCCGATACACTGTGACGACAAGTTCTCAGCATCCTGAGGATTTGACTGACAACTGGCCACCGGCCACTGTTTCTTCCTAATTGCCCAACTATGACTGAAAAACTTCTCGCCATCGTATTCGTCTTTATCAGCAAGGTCATCGCCGTGACCGGTTATGCCGGGGTCGCTCTGCTTATGGCGATTGAGTCGGCCTGCATTCCGTTGCCGTCCGAATTGATCATGCCCTTTGCCGGATATCTCGTGTTCCAGGGCACCTTCAAACTGCTCTGGGTGGCGACGGCGGGCGCGCTCGGCTGCAATCTGGGCTCGCTGGTCGCTTATGAGATCGGATGCTATGGCGGACGTCCGCTGGTCGAGCGCTATGGCCGCTGGATTCTCATGGGACACCGCGAACTCGACTGGGCTGACCACTTTTTCGCGCGCTGGGGATATCTGGCCGTGTTTATCGGCCGGTTGCTGCCTGTGATTCGGACGTTTATCGCACTGCCCGCCGGAATCGCCCGCATGCCCCGCGGCCGTTTTCACGTCTACACATTTCTGGGCTCGTGGCCGTGGTGTTTCGCCCTGGCCTGGCTGGGCATGAAGCTGGGCGAGAACTGGCGCGAGCTGGGAAAATATTTCCACAAGTTCGACGCGGTGATTGCTGTCGTGCTGGTGGCCGGGGCCGCGTACTTTGTGTGGAGTCACTGGCAAAATCGAATTAGCCCTCAGCCATCAGCGGCCAGCCGTGAGTAAGTTAAGCCGCGACCGGAGCTTCATCTATGAGATTGCGCGCCTTCGCATCGTTCAAGTTGGCGGTATCCTGATGGTTCTTGGCTGTATCTGGGTGAGCCGTTTGGGACATCGCGAATGGCAAGGATCGCTCGCGCTCCGTCATTGGATCGTGATAGCGGCTGCGATCTGGACGGCAATTTCCGGCTTCAGGCTCCAGCGAAGGATTGTTAACCGCCCCGCCGTCCCGCCCAGGCCTTCAAAGTCAACTCCGCTCACCCGCTGGAGGGCGGGTCATATCGTTCGCCTCTGGACGGCAATGAGCATCGGCCTCTGGGCGTTCCTTCTCAGCATGTTTGCCGGACCTCCTTTGGCGGTAAATGCTTTTTTCGCGCTGGCACTGCTACTCCTGCTGGTTTGGAGGCCCGGAGCTATTCCAGATCAAGGCGCGTGACTTGCTGAATCCAACGGGGATTTTCATCAATGGTCTGCAGCCTTCGCCAACTGCGACGCGACGATCTGCCATTTGTCGCCGCGCCTCATAACGATGTCCGTATATACGTAACGCACATGAAAGCGCTTTTCTGCTTGCTCGACGATGTCCTCTTCCGAGCCGTGAACGATGGCCACGTCGTCGCGCAGCATGCGAATTCGGCGGCGGGTCGAGATCATCGAGACAAATCGAATCTTTCCAGACGTGAGCTTCGTAATTACGTCTGACTTGGTAGAGGCGTTGCCGGATTCGTCGTACTGAACATAATCGTCGGCGAAGATACGCGACAGTTCCGCAACGTCGCTGGCGACCAGGGCGCGATCGCCGTCTTCGAAGAGCTTCACGATTTCCTGTTCGTCGTTAGTCATCAAAATGGTAGTGTACAGGCTGTCAATTCCAATCCCCCTGGAGGCATACCATGCGCTACCTTTTCGCTGCGCTGCTCTTCATTGTCCTCGCCGCTCCCATTGCCTCACTCGCGCAGTCTGCTCCCGTTTCCGACCGGCCGTTCGTCGTGGAGTATTACTACAAAACCAAGTGGGGGCACGCCGACGAATTTCTCAAGCTATTCAAGAAGAATCATTATCCCGTGCTGAAAAAAGAAACCGAGATGGGGCGCATCACCAAAGTCTGGATGGACCAGCCACGCTATCACACCACCGAAGACGGCCGCTGGGATTTTCGTGTGACCATCGTCTTCAAGAACGCAACCGTCGCCAACGAGCCCTTCGACGAGGCCGCGCTGCAGAAGCAGATGTATCCAGACCAGGATACTTTTCAGCGCGAAGAACAGCGGCGTTTTGAAATCATCGACGCGCACTGGGACTTGCCGGTGAAGAGCATGGACCTGGACAAACCCTGAGATCTTTAAACCCTTTAACCACAGAGGACACGGAGGACACAGAGGAAACAAAATGCCCCTTTCTCTCTGTGTCCTCCGTGTCCTCTGCGGTTAAGATTTCTTGGTCGATGCCCCAGAAATGAGAATTCTCTCATCCATCCCGCCTGAAGTCCGATGCGCAAAGTCCACAAAAGATGTTAAAAACAGGTAACAATCACGAGGGAAATCCTTTATCGCGCCCATCAAAATTTGGAATTAGACTTAATCTCTACAAGATCGATAATGTAGAGCATGGAAACCATTCTGTCAGTGGAAGACTCGCATGTTGACGTACTGCACGAAATCACCGAACGCCTGGGAACGGCGGACGGATTTCACGACGTTCTGACCCGCGTGGTCGAATTTGCCTCGGGTCTGGTCAAGTGCGACTCCTGCCTCATCTACATTCTCGAAGGCGACGAACTGGTGCTGCGGGCTTCGAAGAACCCGCACCCGGAGGTGGTCGACCGCCTAAAACTCCGCGTTGGACAAGGCATTACAGGCTGGGTGGCGGAGCATCGCGAACCGGTTGCGATTCCGGAAAACGCAGCGCACGATCCACGCTTTCAATTCTTTAACGAATTGCCGGAAGACAGCTACGAGGCGTTTCTCTCGGTGCCGTTGATGTGCCGGGGCCGCGTGGTGGGCGTCATCAACCTGCAGCACCGCCAGCACCATGTCTATCGCCGGCGCGAGATTCGCATGATCTCGACTGTCGGATTTCTGGTGGGCGCAGAACTCGAACTAGCGCGCCTCGAAGAAGCCAATTCCACGCTTGCCGAACAGCTGCAGACCAGAAAAATTGTCGAGCGCGCTAAAGGTATTCTGCAGCGCGATCTCGGCCTCAACGAAGAGCAAGCCTACCTGGCCCTGCAGCGGCAGAGTCGGCAGAAGCGCAAGCCCATGAAGGAAATCGCGGAGGCTATCGTGTTAAGTGACGATGTGCGCGGCAATTCGCAGATCCAGACGACCTA
>JBEKRY010000007.1:0-47426 GCA_049517555.1 Candidatus Sulfotelmatobacter sp.
CTCGCGAACTGCTTGCGCCAAATCATCTTCAGAACGCGCAGACATTTGGTTCGCCGCAGGAACCGTCAGGTCCCAGTACTGTGTGAGCTTAAGTTCACCCTTGCACAACGTTGCGTAGTGCCCCGCGGGCAGCTTGAAAATGCGTCGGAACATCGTCTTAGGATCCGGGACCCAGAGGAAAGTTAAATATTGGTGAAGCGAATCGGGGTCGAGTTCCGTTTTGATCTCAGGAATCTGTAACAGCGCCTTGATTTCGGAAGCAAACGCAAAGCGTTGGCCTGAATGAAAATAATAGAAAGGCTTGATGCCGAAGTGATCGCGCGCCACGAACAGCGTGGGAATCGCTCCGCGAAAATCGCAGATGGCGAAGGCGAACATTCCGTTCAAGCGCTTTACGCAGTCCGGGCCTTCTTCCTCGTAAAGATGGATGATCACTTCGGTGTCGGTGTGGGACGCGAAGCGGTGCCCTTTGCTTTCGAGTTCATGGCGAAGGTCAGCGAAGTTGTAAATCTCGCCGTTATAGGTGATCCAGACGGTGCGGTCTTCGTTGCACATCGGCATGTGACCGAGCGGCGACAGATCGAGAATAGCCAGGCGGCGGCTGCCCAATCCAATATAGGAGCCGTCGGGGAACTTGCGATCCCAGAAGCCGAAGTCGTCGGGGCCGCGATGCGCCTGCACCTGCGTCATCCGCGCCAGGGTCTCTCGATCTCCGCAGTTCACCACGCCGCTAATGCCGCACATTCCCGGTTATTTCCTCTGCGACTTTTCTTCGCGCTTCGTCTTCAGTTCGTAAATCTTGGCTTTGGTATGAAACATCTGGACGGCCTGAAACCCGCAGTAGATCAGGCCTGGAACGCCGTCCATAAATCCTAATCGCAGAAAGTACCGGTAGAAGAAGAGAAGGACCGGCGAACCGGGCACAGCGAAGAGCTTTTTCTTGAGCCAGCGACGTTGTTGCGCTTGCGTGCCAAAGAATGCAGGCGGCAACTCGGAGCTGTTCCGCTCGCCCTGCAGCAGTACGCGTGACTCCCAGTTTGAATATTCGTCATGCTTTTGAATATAACGAGAGAGCGATTCCACATTGTGGTGAATCAACGGATTATCGAGGCGCCGCGCAGGGCCTTCGACCACGACGTGTTCGTGGACTTCCATGTCTGCCATCGATGCGTCCTGATCTCGAAGACGGCACTCGTAGCGGCCTTTGCCCCGCCGAAAAAGCGCAAGCTTCCAAAAGTTCGCATCACCGTGGCGCAGAACCCGCCCGAGGAAGTACATGCGAAGAGAAATGTAATAGCCGTCAAAGTCTGGATTCCCGATGCGGCGGCGAATTTCTTCCGCCAGCTCCGGCGTCAAAGCTTCGTCGGCATCGACCAGAAGAATCCAGTCAAAAGCGAGAGGCAGATTATCCATAGCCCACTGACGCTTCTTGGGCCATCCCCCCTGATAGTGGAACTGCACGACCTTCGCTCCGAATGAACGCGCGATTTCCGGTGTGGCGTCAGTGCTCTCCGAATCGATGACATAAACCTCGCCGACATTTCGCAGCGCTTCCAGACATCGCGGCAGATTTTTCTCCTCGTTGCGGGCAGCCACAATCGCGCTGACCGGCAACTTCTGCGTCAGGACTACTGGCCGCATCTCAGCGATTTCTTCGACTTTTTGCATGTTGTAAGCTCGTCACAAAAAGCGGGTTATAAATGAAGTTCACACCAGCGTTGTAGAACGTAAAGAGACCACGGGCGGGACCACGAAGTCTCGCCACTCAAAAACTCCTTCCAAACTTGACCCACCTGATTTGCGTCCAGCAATTCTCCCAATGGACCGTCGCTGATCCGTTTCTTCGCTAGTACGGGCTCGATCTCAGGTCGAAGCTCCTGCCGCATCCAATGCTCAAAAGGCAGCGTGAATCCGCGCTTTGGACGATGCACAATTTCGTCAGGCAGCGATCCAGATAACGCATCGACCAGAAGTTTCTTCGGTGTTCCGTTCAGCTTCCACTCGCCCGGAAGCGCCAATACGGCCTTGGCTAATCGGTGATCAATCAGAGGAACTCGAACTTCCAGGCCCTGAGACATGCTCATAAAATCAGCGTCGCGCAACAGCGTATTCAGCATATAACAGCGCGACTCGAGATAGGAAACACGATTCACGGCGTCGAGCGCGCACGCGCGCTGAAGACGATCGCGCTGCGAAGCAGCAGCCTTGGCATCGACCGAGCGATCGGTGTCCCGCGTAAGAAGATCGCGCTGGCGGGGCGTGAACAGCATGCGGCTAAGAAAGTAAGGATGCACGAGCCGTCCGTTGTCGCTCGCGAGAGAATCGAGTTTGCGATTCTGATCGTTCGCCGGGGCCAGCGCGGCAAACGCCGAGGCAACCGGACCACGAATCATGTCTGGCACGTGTTTCCAGAACTGCGCGAAGCGCTCCATTCGCGGAACAGTGCGGAATGTGGAGTATCCGGCGAACACTTCGTCCCCGCCCAGGCCCGACAAAGCGACCTTCACCCCTGCGCGGCGCGTTTCCCGAGAGACGAAGTAGGTATTGACTCCGTCCATGGTCGGCAGATCCATCGCGCCCAAGGCGTCAGGAATCGCGGCCAGGACATCGCTCTGCGAAACGTTGATCTCGTGATGATCCGTGTGAAATCTCGCGGCAACGGCGCGCGAATGCTGAGCTTCGGAAAAATCGGCTTCGCGAAACACGATGGAGAATGTGCTGGCGGTTACACCGCTTCGGCTCAGGATGCTCACCAGCGCGCTCGAATCGATGCCCCCGGAAAGAAACACTCCCACCGGCACATCGCTGACTAACTGCAAGCGAACGGCTTCTTCCAGGATCGGTCGTAAGTGCTCGGCAGCGCTTTTGTCGTTCTCGGCAGAGAGAGATGCTGAACTCCGCCCATTGCCTGGCAAATCGTCGTCTGGCGAATCGTCGCTTCGCGACTCGTCCACAAGATCCCAGTAGGAGGACTGGCGGAGAACTCCGCCTTCCCAGGTGAGAGTATCGCCGGGAGGAAGCGTGCGAACTCCTTCCAACAAGGTAAGCGGATCGCAGGCCGAGCCGAACGCAAGGTAGTTGATGAGGCCGGCAGGGTCAATGCGGGACCGCATCAAACCAGTGCCCAGCAACGTGCGAACTTCCGAGGCAAAAAGAAAATACGAACCGGCCTGCGCATAGTAAAGCGGCTTGATGCCCATGGGATCGCGAGCGATGAAAAGGCAGCGGCGGCGGACATCCCAGAGCGCGAAGGCAAACATGCCGCGAAACTTAGCCACGCACGCCTCACCCCAACGTGCATAGGCTTTCAGCACCACTTCGGTGTCAGAATGACTGACGAAGTTCGTGCCGGATTTTTCAAGTTCGTCGCGAATGTCGCGGAAGTTGTAGATCTCGCCGTTGTAAACCAGCCAGTTGCCGGTTTCGGCGTCGCGCATCGGCTGGTGGCCGAGAGGAGAAAGATCGAGGATCGCTAGACGACGATTGCCCAATCCGATTTCAACCGGCTCAGGGATAGAATCGCGCAGAAGGATCGTGCCCGAATCGTCGGGTCCGCGGTGCGCGAGCGACTGCGTGGCGCGTTCGAGCACACCGTCTGGGATTCGCGAATTTCGCGCAACAATGCCGAAGATTCCGCACATCAGAATGTCCCTTGCAGAATTTCATCCACCGATCATTCCATCCATACTAAGGTTTTGATTCGCGCCGCTGAATTACTGCAGTTTCTCCACCGCGATTCTCACCGCGTAACTCCCAACGCCTGTCGCGCACGCCGTATAACCTGCCGAATAAGTCACCCCTGCGTTCCCCGCCGACCAAAGCGTAATACTGCCGCCGCCGAAATTCGAGGTTCCACCCAGCGCCAGGCTGTTGCCGCCCGAAATTCCTGCTCCCGCGAGCGGAACGCGGATGTTCTTGGCACTGGTCTCGTCTTTCCATCCGATCGTCAGGGCAGCCGCCGCATTTCCGGGAGATGCGCATGCGTTCGTCGAGTCCAGGTAGTAGCTCACTCTGTATTCTCCAGGGCCGCAGCCAGACGACACGCACAAGTTTGTGGACGGAATCGCTGCCTTTTGACCGGTCAGAGAAACCGCCCACCCCGTCCCACCGCTTGAAGTTGCTCCGCCACTGCCTGAGCTGCCCCCACAGCCGACACATTTTCCGGTGACCGTGAGATTCCCGTTGATCGTGACGGGAACATTAAAAGTCTTGGCCGCGGCCGTCATTTTCTCCTGCGGATTGCCATCCGGAAGTTTCCCGATGTATTCGCGAATCTCTTTCTGAGCTCGGCTGTAGAAGGTATCGATGTTGCCCTCATAACCAAGATCGAGGTCGTTCACGTCCGCGACAGGACGATGATTGGCCGTGGCCCAGGTCTTTCCCCAATTGCTGTCGCCCAACGTAATGAGCGGCGTGAAACCAAGCGGCTGTCCTCGGTGGCCAAAATTAAGTCTTCCCTTGTGGCCACTTTCCGGCGTCTGAAGTGCGTTGGCGGCCTTCAAGATCGTCGCGCCGGGGATTCCGCCTACGCCGTTAGTATCCAGCGCCTCAAGGTTTGCGGCCGCCGGGGGAGTTACTGAGGTTCCTATCAACACGTCGGCCGCTCCGGTAACCGCGCCCGAAGGAATGGTGCTGACGATCGCTCCCGCGCCCAGAACATCGGATTGGAGCGGCGGTGAAAAATCAGAGTACGAGGACGTCGACATGTCCGCGCTAGGACTGATCACAATCGCACCGGGCCAGAAGTCCAGCCGCGGCATATAGATATTCCTGGACAAATCTTCCCCTGCGTTGCTGTAAGTAGAAAGAGTTCCTCCACTGTCAGTGAATTGACAGGTCAGCATGGCGCAAGAACTCTGCTGAACCGTGGTGAGAAGATAGTTGCCGGTACCTTCCGGGTACGGACGAGGAAGGCTGCGCTCATCCCAATCTATCTTAAGGATCTTGTAACTCGATGCCCCTGCAATTTTTGGAAATATCCCCTTGACCCTTCCGGAACCACCGGTGAGCGCATGACCAGCCGGCAGTGGTACGCCTTCGCCAAACTCGGAGTGGACCGGGACCACCCAATAGAGCCAGTCGTGCGAGCCTGACGCCGCACCCCAGTTGGGCAGCACGCCGGAAGCGCCGTTCGCCGCCAGTCCGCTGTACTTCACATGAACGCCCTCGGCCAGGATCCCGGCACTGCCGACATTCCCCAGCGGGCTTGCATCTCTGCACGAGGGAGACGCCTCGTAGTAGACGTTGTCGGAGATAAAACCTCCGTATCCTCCGCGCTGGTTACTGACTCGCACGGCGTAGACCGACCAGCCCTGAATCACGCTGTCGGAAATCCGCAGTCCGTTGCCGGAAAGCCATTCCACTCCCTTGCCGGCACATTGCAGCGAAAGCGCGAGGTGCCTCAGCCAGCCAACCGCAGACCAGCGATTGAAAGGCCCCGGCGCCGTAATGAACGCGCCGCAGTAGGTCGGATTACAGGTTACGCCTTGGCTCGTCGAATCCAATCCGTCGAGCAGAAATGATTGGTCGTCATCAACCTGTACATACGACCCAAAACTCCTGCCGGGGAGAGCCACACGCGTGGTCACGTTGAAGATCCGGGTCTGCGCGGCATTGACTTCGATGAATGGTTTCGTACCAGCAACCATCATGGGCCGCCCACGAGGACCCAGCAGGGTAATGTGCTCGTAAGCATTCGAGGATCCGTGTTCGCCCACGAAAAGGCAGGCGTCATTCGGCGTATAGCAATTGAGAATGGAGCCCGCGAAGTCGACCGTCTGGGCCCCAGCCCGAATCGAGATGGGAGCGAACACGTCGTACTCCCCGGGAGGAACCACAACCCGGCCGGACTGCGTGGATCCTTTGGGATTGGTTGGCGTGAAGCGCGCCGCGATGGAAGCCTCCTGCACTCCACTCGAAGCGCTGCTGACAACGTAGCCGGAAGAATGGGGATTGACCGTCGTGAACTCCAGAGTGCCCGGGCGACCATCTCCCCTGCATGTTCCGCCGGTAACCCGCACGGCCTCGGGAGTTCCCGTGCCTGCGATATAAACGTAATACCAGGGCTCGGCGGCGATCACTCCGGGCGGGCAGGGGTCGAGGGTGACTGAGTTTCGGCCCGGTGAATTGAGAGACGCCGAAGGACTTTGCCGCCAATTGAGATCAGTCGCAAACCGAACCACGTTCGCGGCCAGCGGCCCCGATTCCGAAGCGGCTGCGTACGGCGCATGATGAACCGAGACGAAGATGGCCACCGCCAGCACCAGAATCGCGGCTGAAGCACCCAGTGTCCGCAAGGAAGACCTCCACCCAGATTGCCCGGAAGAAGCTCGCCCCGACCGAAACAAGCTGCCGGGAAAACGGTCTGGATTCAACATGCTGCCTCCTCATTTGATCTGAGTTGTTTGGAAGTGCGGGGCGTCATGGTTACTCTACGGCGCAAGACTCGATTTCGACAAACCGCGGACGAAATCGGGCCAGTGACGCTTGCAGCATAGTCGAGTGGCAGTTGATGCCAGCCCTAATCTGTTGTATCGTGCGATTTGCTTCATTTTGAGACGCGGCGGAACGTGCCCGCGCCTGCGGCGCCTCCCGTTCCTAGGGAGAACCGAACACAACGGTCTTCATGCCAATTTCTGCCAACGTTGTTTTGGGCCACGGAGTGAAGATCTTCCAGCCCGAACTCGTCAACCTCTATGGCTGCACCGTGGGCGATGAGACCAAGATCGGCGCCTTCGTCGAAGTGCAGAAAAACGCAGTTGTAGGAAGCCGTTGCAAGATTTCGTCGCACACGTTCATCTGCGAAGGGGTTACGATCGACGACGATGTGTTTGTGGGCCACGGAGTGATGTTCATCAACGATCTTTACCCGCGGGCGACGGAAGACGGCCGGCTGCAAACCGAAGCGGACTGGCAGGTGGTGCCCACACGAGTGAAGCGCGGCGCATCAATTGGGAGCGGCGCGGTGATTCTCGCGGGTGTAACCATCGGTGAAGGCGCATTGGTCGGCGCTGGAGCGGTGGTAACTCGCGACGTACCCGATCACCAGATCGCGAAGGGTGTTCCCGCAAGGCTGGGCCGAGCCGTCCCCCGTGAAAACTCACAGCGAACGGATCAACAAGTTGACGATCGACAAGTTGGCGATCGTCAAATTCAGGATCGGCAAGTTCACGATCGACCGGCTCACAAGGAGATATCTTGATTCGGATTGGCGTGATTGGCTACGGCTATTGGGGCCCGAACCTGGTGCGGAATTGCTTCGAGGCTGCAGGCGCGCAGGTTGCCTGTGTCAGCGATTTGCGAGCTGACCGGCTGGCGCTGGTGAGCAGCCGTTATCCTACGATCAGAACCACGCAGAATTTTCGCGAGCTGATCGAAGATCCTTCCATCGACGCGGTCGCCATCGCGACGCCCGTCTCCACCCACTACGATCTGGCTCTGCGCGCGCTGCAGGAAGGCAAGCACGTGCTGGTCGAGAAGCCCCTGGCATCGAACACCGACCAGGTGCAACACCTGATGGACGTCGCCCAAAAACGAAATCGCGTGCTCATGGTCGATCACACATTTGTTTACACCGGCGCCGTCCGCAAGATTCGCGAACTGGTCGACAGCGGAAGCCTGGGAGAGATTTATTACTACGATTCCGTGCGCGTGAACCTCGGGCTGTTTCAGCACGACGTGAACGTGCTATGGGATCTCGCCGTACACGACCTTTCGATCATGGACTATGTGCTGCCTTTCCGGCCCTGCGCGGTTTCCGCTACGGGACTCAGCCACGTGCCCGGAGGAACGGAAAACATCGCGTATTTGACCCTGTTCTTTGAGGGAAGCCAAATCGGGCACATCCACGCCAACTGGCTGGCCCCGGTGAAGCTGCGGCGCACGCTGATCGGCGCCAGCCGCAAGATGATTGTCTACGACGATTTGGAGCAGAGCGAAAAGATCAAGGTCTACGACAAGGGCATCACGTTAAACAATCATCAGAACCCAGAAAAGCTGTACCAGATGATGGTGGGCTACCGCACCGGGGACATGCTGGCGCCGCAGATCGAAGGCACCGAGGCGCTGCGCCGCGAAATTGATCATTTCCTCCGCTGCATCGAACAGCAGGCAGAACCGGAAACCGGGGGAGGCGCCGGACTTCGCGTGGTGGAGATTTTGCAAGCGGCATCCCAGTCGATGGCCCAGCACGGCCGTCCAGTGGATTTGCACCTTACCACGCTCGAAGCCACCGCTTAGCCTCGGCGGATGAGAAAATAGCTTTCGCACGTAGGCATTCATGGCAAACATCAAAGTTCCCTATCTCGATTTGAAAGCGCAGTACCAAAGCATCAAGCCCGAGATTGATGCGGCCATCGCTCGTGTCTTGGAAAGTGGTCAATTCGTCCTCGGCCCTGAAGTCGCCGCGTTTGAACAGGAATTCGCGGCCTATTGCGGCGCAGCCGAGTGCATCGCACTCAACTCCGGCACCAGTGCTTTGCATCTCGCCTTGCTCGCCGCGGGCGTCGGCCCGGGGGATGAAGTCATCACGGTGCCGTTCACTTTTGTCGCCAGCGTGGCCGCCGTTATTTACGCGGGAGCACGGCCGGTTCTGGTGGACATCGACCCGCGCTCGTTCACCATGGATCCATCGGCAATCGAGGCTGCGATCACGCCCCGCACCAAGGCGATCCTGCCGGTGCATCTCTACGGCCAACCCGCCGAGATGGCTCCGATCATGGAAGTAGCCCAGCGCCACGGATTGGTCGTGATCGAAGACGCCGCGCAAGCGCACGGAGCGAAATATCATGGGGCAAACTATAAAGACCGGCCCGTGGGCAGCATCGGCGACATGGCATGCTTCAGCTTTTATCCCGGCAAGAACCTGGGAGCCTACGGCGAGGCCGGTGCGGTAACCACCAGCAACCCTGAATATGCGAACACCATCCGCCTGCTGCGCGATTGGGGGCAGGACCGCAAATATCATCACCTGCTGCGCGGATTCAACTACCGTATGGAGGGCTTTCAGGGCGCGATCCTGCGCGTGAAGCTGCGCCATCTCGATCAATGGACCGAAGCGCGCCGTGCGGTCGTGCGGCAATACAACGAACTTCTGGCCGACTCCGGTGTAGAAACGCCGGTAGAGATGCCTTGGGCCCGGCACGTCTATCACGTCTACACGCTGCGAGTTGAAGATCGCGACGGTCTGCATGCCGCTCTGCAAGCGGATGGGATTCAGACGGGCATTCATTATCCCGTCCCGGCGCATTTGCAGCCGGCATATGCTGATCTGGGTTATGGACGCGGGGCGTTTCCGCGCTCAGAAAAAGCGGCGGAACAAGTTCTCTCGCTCCCTCTTTACCCTGAACTGTCGTCGCACGTAGTCGCGGACGTAGCTGGGGCGGTGAAGAAGGCGGTTGCCAACAGAACGCAAACTGTATCGCGATAAAGTAAAGTTGCGCCAAAGGCTGGCCATGTCTACGTTCGAGACGATTCCCGACATTCTTGAAGTCACGCTGCGGGATGGGTCCTACCTCATCGACTTCCAGTTCACTGCGGAAGATACGGCAACGATTGCCGCCGCACTGGAGAGTATCGGCTTTCGCTGGATCGAAGTGGGACACGGCTTGGGCCTCAATGCCTCGCAGTCGGGAAAGGGCATGGCGGCGGCGACCGACGAAGAATACATGCAAGCCGCGTCCCAGGCGCTGCGGCATGCGAAGTGGGGCATGTTTTTTATTCCCGGCATCGGGCGCGAGGAAGATATTCGCCTCGCCGCTCACTATGGAATGTCATTCCTTCGCATCGGCACGAATGTGACCGAGGCGGCGCAGGCCGAGCCTTACATCGCCTTGGCCAAGGAATTAGGTCTCATCGTTTCGTATAACGCAATGAAGTCCTATGCGGTTTCTCCGGAGGAGTTTGGCGCGGTCGTGGCCCAGGTGCACCAGTGGGGCGCAGACATTGCATGCCTCGTCGATTCCGCTGGCAGCATGGATCCCGATTCGGTCGCGACTTACCTGCAAGCGGCGAAACAGCAAAGCCCATCCTTGCTCGGCTATCACGGGCACGACAATCTTTCGCTGGCCATGGCCAACACGCTGCGCGCGATTGAAGAAGGCGCGGTGCTGGTTGATTCTTCGCTGCAGGGCATGGGACGCTCTGCCGGAAACACCGTCACAGAAGTGCTGGTTGCGATTCTGCAACGGCGCGGGGCCGTGCCGGACATCGATCTCAAAGCCGCCATGGACGTCGGCCAGGGGCTCATTCAGCCGCTGCTGGGCAAACGCGGCGTGGACCCGATGGCCGTCACCGGCGGGCTCGCCAGTTTTCACTCCTCCTTCACGGGAAAAGTCCAGCGCTACGCGAGTAAGCACGGCGTCGACGCGCGCGACCTGATCGTGCGGCTTTGTCAGGAAGATCAAGTCTCGGCTCCGGACGAGTTGCTCGAGCGCTTGAGTCACGAACTGGCGACACTGAAGATGCCCCGTGTCCTGTCGATTCCCGCGTTCCGCGTCGAATCGGGCAAAGAGAAGACTCCGGCAGAATCTTTGGATATATTGCTGAGGGAACTCCGCGCCCGCGCAGTCAAGGCAGGGAAATTTTCGGCACTAAATGTCGTTACCGGAGAGAAGCCGCTGCAGGAGTTCCTGGTCTCGGGCAACATCCACTCGACGCAGTCGCACATGGTTGGATCGGTGACGCTGACCGGTGACGATCACCTCCGGACCGTGCTGCAGGCCGTCGATGGCAAAGCAGATGTTGTGCTCCTCGACGTAGATCGAAAGCCTTTCGGTCCCATGAAGGCCGCGGAAACGGCAGGCGCAATTCTAAAGAAGTCCACCCTGCTCACCTACCTCGACAGCCGCGTCTGGGTTGAGGCCGTGGAGGATCAGGTTGTCCGGCTGCTACACGAAGTGTTGAGCGATTCTGAAATTGTGATTGCCGGAGACCATCCCCGCAGCCGTTTTCTGGCGCTAAGGTTTGCAGAACGCGGCGCAAGTGTCACTCTGCTGCAAGATCCGCAACACACTGCTGCTGAATCGCTCGACCAGATACGATCGCTCTCCCTGGCCGGGGAGGAATTGCGACTCTCTCGTGTCAGGCCCGACGCCGCGGACGCTTTCGCCGCTCTCGCGCGGGCGAACGTGGTGGTTGCGTGGCCCCGCGGACAGGCGTGGTTCGACAAAGCGTTTGCGCAGCAGTTGTCACGCAATACGTATGTAATCGACGCGGGCATCGGAACACTTCTGCCGGAAGCGATTGCTGAGGCACAACGCCGGGGATGCCTGCTGTTGCGAGTCAACATCTGGCCTGCTCTGACTGGAAGCCTTTCGTCGGCTCACGAGTCACTCCTCGAGACGCGCGAAGCTCTGGGCTGGGAAACGCTCGACAGCGTTTCCGTAGTAGCCGGCGGAGCGATGGGAAAATCCGGCGACGTGATTGTTGACAGTGTGCATCATCCGACTCGAGTCATTGGCGTTTGTGACGGCCAGGGCGGCGTCCGTTTCCGCTTCCGCGACGAGGAAGCGGAACGAGTCAGCCGAGTGCAGGCCGAGATCAACCGGCGGTTGGTCGCGCCCCAGCTGACAAGCGCGAGCGCAGGTTAAGCCGTAAGTTAGACTAAGATTCGAGACACTTGTTCTTCTTAGGGCTCCCCATTATTTATTTCCATGGTCTCCATGCCTTCCAAGCGAATCCTCATTCTCGGCGGCGGCCGCTACAACGTTCAGTCGATTCGTGCGGCGCGGGAAGCGGGATTCACGACTCTGGTTGCGGACAAGAATCGCGAAGCTCCGGGCCTGCATGCCGCCGACCACGGATTGCCGATCGACCTCAACGACTGCGCTGCTCTGACTGAAGCGGTGACGGCGTACGGAGGAGTGGATGGCGTGGTCAGCATGGCAGAAGTCGGAGTCCGCGCCGCCGCGGCCATATCCGCTCGTCTGGGATTGCCTTCCATCTCCGAAGAAACGGCCGCGAATGCGACCAGCAAGGCTGCAATGCGCCGTAAATGGCAACAAATCGGCCAGTACTCCACGAGCTTCGAAATTGTGGCCAGCCTGGATGAGGCCCGTCTCGCGGTGGATCGGCTGAGCCGATTTCCTTTGATCTTCAAGCCAGACCGGAGCTTCGGCGGCTCCCGCGGGGTGACACGGGTGGAAAGAGTAGAAGATGTCGCGAAGGCATTCCATGCCGCGCAGTCCGGTGGGTTGGCTGGCTCAGACGTCGTAATCGAACACTGTGTCGAAGGCCCAGAGTACAGCGCCGAAGTACTCGTCTGGAAAGGTAAGACTTCTCTGCTTTGCGTCGGCCAAAAGATCAAGTCGTTGCCTCCCTATCGCGTCGACATTAGTGTCCAGTACCCTGCGCAACTCACGCCGACTCAGGAAGCAACCGTGGCGGATATGTGTCATCGGGCGGTCGGCGCGTTGGGACTGACCCAGGGGGCGGCTCACATTGAATTCGGCTATACCGACCGTGGCCCTGTGCTTTTTGAACTGGGTGCGCGCTGTGGAGGCGGTCACACTCCGCAGATTGCCCATCATGTCAGCGGAGTCAACGAATTCGTTGAAGCCTGCCGCATGGCGTGCGGAATCGCTCCGAGCCAGTTCGAGCCGACGAGCCGACGAGGAGCGGACTACCGCTTCCTCGTATTTCCTCCGGGCATAGTGAAATCGATTGCGATTCCCGATGCGCTCACCGCAAGTGTCAAGGATACTGATAGCGGCATCCTGGATGCAGGGGTCACAGTACGACCAGGGGACGCTATTCTGCCTTTGCGGAGTACCTCAGAGCGTGCAGGATTTCTGGTGGCGACCGGCGAGACGCTGCAGGAGGCTGCCGCACGCGCTGACCGGGGCTGCCGCCAGATTGCAATGCTCTATGCGGACGGTACTACGCGCCACGCCGCGGAATTGGTGGAGTTTCGAGAGCTGGCACATTCATGATTTTCGACTCGCTGACGCACGTGACTCCAGACGGGCGGTGGTTTGACACCCAATTCGATGCCAGCGAGAAGGAGTTATTGCGGCAACTCGACGAATCGGGCACGCAGCGCGCGGTGGTCGTCGCTTTGGCGGGACACATCGAAAATCGTTTTGTCCTTGAGTTGTGTCAGAGACATCCAACGCGGCTGATTCCGGGCGCCTCGTTTAATCCGGCAATCTGGGCGAGCCCTCTGGAGGCAAGTGCGAATCTGCGGACTGAGTTAAAGGGATCTGACTATAAAGCTCTAAAACTTCATCCCCGCCTGAACCGCTATGATCCGTTGGATCCGCGCTGCCTCGCCGTGTTGCAGGAAATGGCGTCATGGGAACGGCCTCTGCCGGTGTGGCTGGATACTCTCTTCTATTACCGTGGAGCACAGCTGCGAAAACCGCCGGTGGATACGATTCACCAACTGGTGGGAAGCTTCCCTGCTCTTACGTTCGTTCTGTTGCATGGCGGTGGAAGCTGGATTCTGCAGGTTGCGGAAGCCATTCGGGACTGCCCTAACGCCTTCCTGGATATCTCGTTTACACTGCAACGGTACCGTTCCAGCTCGATTGCAGCCGATTTGCGGTATCTTCTAAGCAGCTTCGACCGGCGGATCGTGTTTGGCTCCGACTTCCCCGAGGTGAGCATTGGCACCGCTTTGGAGGGCTTCGGCCAGATTGCTGAAGGAATCGCACCGGAGAAGTGCGCCAACGTGTTAGGCGCAAACCTGAGCAGGATTCTAGGCCTGGAGTAATCGTGAAGACAGAAGACAGACTGGATTACGTTCAGCGCTATGAAAAACGGCTGCAGGAATTCGGTTACTCACCGGCGACTCTAGGATGGGGCGTAAATGGCCGTCAGGAGGTGCGGTTTTCGGTATTGGCCGAACTCGCCTTGCGGATGCCCGAATCGTCCGTGCTGGATGTGGGTTGTGGTTTTTGCGATCTCTACGACTTTCTGGACAAGCAAGGGTGGCAGGGCCGCTACACTGGAATTGACATCGTGCCGGGATTGCTTGAGGTTGCGCGACAGCGTCATCCCGACCTCGATGTACGGGAGCTCGATATCACGGACGAATCCGTGCCGCTAGGCGAAGACGAGTACGACTTCGTAATCTCCTCTGGAGCACTGAACGCGGCCTTGCCTAGTGGCGGGAATGAACTTCATATCGAGGTCGCCCTGCGAAGCATGTTCCGGCGGAGTCGCTACGCCGCCTGCGTAGACTTTCTAAGCACCTACGTCGACTTTCAGAAGCCGGGCGCTTACCATACCGACCCCAGCTGGGCCCTGGCTGCGGCGAAACGGCTCACTCGACGCGTGCTTCTGCGCCATGATTACATGCCTTATGAGTTCTCTCTTTTTCTTTTTCGTGATGACGCCATTTCTGAGCGCAGGGTCTTTCGAAGCTTCGAATTCGAACTGACGCAGGAACGTACGTAGTGACGAGCACCGTAATGCGAAATTCGGCGACACCAAGCCTGTCCATCGTCATTCCTGTCTTCAATGAGGAGGCCGTACTTCCGGCTCTAGTGGAACGTTTGTGCTCGTTCGCGGAGCGACTCACTCCACTGGTGCCCGAAATCATTCTGGTCGACGATCATTCTGCCGATCGCTCCTCCGTCCTACTGAAAGAACTATGCCAGCGCGATTCCAGATTCCGCTTCGCGCGTCTAGCCAGAAATAGTGGAAGCCACGTGGCGATCCTGGCGGGATTGGCGCAGGCGCGGGGGGAGTGTTCGGTATTCCTCGCCGCTGATTTGCAGGATCCGCCTGAACTGATTTTGCAGATGCTGGAGCTGTGGCGCGCCGGTCATCATGTGGTGTGGGCTGTTCGCGACGAACGCGAGGGCACATCTCGAGCCGATTTATTCCTGTCTAATACCTTCTACCGCTTGCTGAATTTTTTGGGAGAAGTAAATCTGCCGCCGCGCGGTTCCGACTTCGCGCTTCTGGATCGGAAGGTGGTGGATGCTCTGGTGAAGTCAGCGGGCAGCAATCCCAGTATCGGCGGCGAGATCGCTCGCCTGGGGTTCTCTTCGGCGCAAATCACCTATACCAAGGAAAAACGGGCCGCTGGCGATTCCAAGTGGACGTTCAAGCGCAAACTGAAGGCCTTCGCGGACGCGTTTGTCTCGTTCTCTTACGCCCCCTTGCGGGCGATGTCGTATATGGGAATGTTGTTCAGCGTATTGGGATTTGCCTACGCTCTCGTCGTAATCTGCTTGCGCCTGATGACGCGCACACCCGTACAGGGCTGGTCATCGTTGATTGTCGTGGTGCTCGTGCTCGGCGGAGTTCAAATGATGATGCTGGGAATCCTGGGCGAGTATCTGTGGCGGACTCTGGAGGCGGCCCGACAGCGTCCGATTTATTTCCTCGAAGAAACGTCCGAGGCGGACACCAGTGCCGCCACGCAGCAACAGGAAGTGGAGAGGCGCTTTGGGACGTAGGTTCCGCGTCCAGTCGGCCGTGGTGGGCGTTCTGATCGGGCTCGGATGCCTGGCCGCTGTCCTGCGGCAAGTAGACCTCAAACAATCCTGGGATGCACTGGGGCGGCTGAACGGGCCATTCCTACTGGTTCCTCTCGCCGTATTATTTGTGAATCTGCCGTTGCGGGCATGGCGCTGGCAACTGATTTTTCCAACGTCCTCACGTCCTGGATTAGGGGCGTGCCTGACAGTTCTTGGCATCGGGAATATGGCAAACTTCCTATTGCCCGGTCGGGCGGGCGATTTGGCCCGCTGCGTCCTGTTGGGGCACGGAGATTCGCTGAACGACACCAGCCGCACCCTGGCAACTCTCGCCGTTGAAAAAGTGTTGGATGGCTTGGCTTTGGTGGGGATGGTTCTGTTTTCCGTTTGGGTTTTGCATCCACCGCATTGGGTGTTCGAACTGTTGCGAGTCGCGATTTTGATTTTCGGAGGAGCACTGGCTCTCCTCGTCGCTCTTCGCTATCGGACCCGCGCACTCGTTGACGCAGTGCGGCATGCCTTTCGGCTGGTGCATCTGTCTTCGCTCGAGGAGAAGTTCGACGGCTTGCTCACTTCATTTGCAGACGGACTCAGCGCAGTGAGTTCCGCTGGACAGATGCTGACTCTTCTGGTGATGACTGCGGCGATCTGGACGACCGAAGCCGGATTAGTCTGGGGATTGGCCGGGGCTCTGGGGCTTGGTGTGTCGTTGAAGTCGGCTATAGTGGCCTCGGCTGTTCTCGGCTTGGGCCTGATGATTCCCGCCGCGCCCGGTGGTCTGGGTACCTATGAACTGTTCGGGACGGAGGCCTTCAAACTGGCCGGAATCGCCGCGAGCAGCGCGCTGGCGCTGACTGTTGTGATCCATGCCTGGGTATTTGTGGCCAATATCGCTGTGGGGGCTTGCCTGCTCGCCATCAAAGGCATCAGCCTGGCACAACTCAGAAACCGTCTGGAGGTCGAGCCCGGCACCGGATCAAGGATTCAGCCATCGAGCTAATGCGCCCAACTTGATAGAATCAACCTTCCAATTTTTGCTCATCTTTTATTCGTCGTGAGGGGAAGTTGCATGCAGAGCCGGCGTGTTCTGGTTACAGGCGGCGCGGGATTCATTGGGTCCGAACTAGTCCGGCAGCTAGCTGGACGCGGCTTTGTTGTGCGCGTCGTCGATAACCTGGTCAATGGCCGGCGAGAAAATATCGACGGCGTGCTGGGGGAGAATGTCGAACTCGTGGTGGCTGATGTCCGCGATTCGAAGTCGATGGCGTCGTTGTTTCGAGACGTGAAAATCGTTTTTCATTTGGCCTGCCTCGGGGTGCGGCACTCCATTCACTCCCCGATGGAAAATCACGAGGTTAACGCCTCCGCGACGCTGGGACTTCTGAACGCAGCGCGGAGCAACGGAGTCGAACGGTTCGTTTACGTTTCCAGCTCTGAAGTCTACGGAACGGCCCGAACCGTGCCTATCACCGAGGAGCACTCCACGCTGCCGATGACGGTATACGGCGCCTCCAAGCTTGCCGGAGAAGCTTACACTCGCGCGTTTTGGGAGACATACCACTATCCCACCGTCGTGTTGCGGCCATTCAATGCCTACGGCCCGCGCTGCCATCACGAAGGGGATAGCGGCGAGGTGATTCCCAAGTTCCTGCTGCGCTGCCTCGCGGGACGGCCCATGGTCATCTTCGGAGATGGAACGCAAACGCGCGATTTCACCTTTGTCGAGGATACGGCGGCCGGCATTCTAGCGGCAGGGCGTTCCGATACTTCTGTGGGTCAGACCATCAATTTGGGAAGTGGGAAGGAAATCCAGGTTCGCGAACTGGCAAATACGATCGCGCAAGTGCTGGGCCGGCCAGATGCAGAAGTTTCGCACGTTGAACCCCGGCCGGGGGACGTGCTGCGGCTTCTGGCCGACAGTTCCAAGGCGAAGAAGTTGCTACGTTTCGAACCTACTGTCACCCTGCGGGATGGGCTGGCACGTCTGCGCGATTGGTACCTGAGCCAGGGCGAATCGCCGGAGAAATTATTGGAGCGCGAAGTCGTCCGGAACTGGGAGCTTCGGGACGTGCCCGCCCATGCCTAAAGATTTTGTTCCAGTGGCGCGACCGCATCTCGGGCAGGAAGAAGTTTCGGCGGCGGGACGGGCAATCCTGTCAGGCTGGGTCACTCAGGGACCCGAGGTTGCAGCCTTCGAGCGGGAGTTCGCCGCTTTTGTAGGTGCGCCGCACGCGTGTGCGGTATCGAGTGGCACGACCGCCCTGCATCTGGCACTGCTCGCAGTTGGCGTGAGCCCCGGCGATGAAGTCATCACCGTCAGCCATTCCTACATCGCAACGGCCAACAGCATTCGCTATTGCGGGGCCCGGCCGGTCTTCGTGGATATTGATCCGCGAACCTTCAACATGGATCCGCAACAAATCGAGTCCGCAATCAGCGAGCGCACGCGAGCGATTCTCTGTGTTCACCAGATGGGAATGCCGTGTGATCTGCAAGCAATTCTCGAGATCCGACGCAAGCATAAGATCGCAGTCGTCGAAGATGCCGCCTGCGCCGTCGGGAGTGAAATTCAATGGCAAGGCCAGTGGGAGAAGATCGGCAGACCGCACGCCGACGTGGCGTGCTTTTCATTTCACCCTCGCAAACTGCTGACCACGGGCGACGGTGGCATGTTGACCACGGCCGACCCCGAAGTCGATCGTAAGTTCCGTCTCTGGCGCCAACACGGTATGAGCGTCCCGGACACGGTGAGACACTCGTCGCGAGAAGTGGTGTTCGAATCGTATCCGGAACTCGGCTTCAACTATCGTTTGACCGACATTCAGGCGGCAATTGGACGCGAGCAGCTGAAGCGGCTTCCCGCGGCTATCACGCAAAGGCGCGGACTGGCCACGCGCTACCGCGAATTGCTCGCGGACATCCCGGGACTCATTTTGCCTTCGGAACCGCAATGGGCGCGCTCGAACTGGCAAAGTTACTGCGTTCGTCTGCCGGAAAAAGCGAATCAGCGGGAAGTAATGCAGCACATGCTCGATGCCGGCATCGCAACCCGCAGGGGAATCATGTGCGCGCACTTGGAGCCGGCTTACCACGACCCCGCCACGTGGCGGTGCACACAAACGGAATACAATCCCGGCGGCAGTTGCCCCAACCTCGCCGAGAGTGAGCGAGCGCAGAGAGAAGGTGTGATCCTGCCACTGTTCTCAGAGATGACAGAAGAGCAACAAAGCCAGGTGGCGGCCGCGCTGCACCAAGCCCTTTCGGCTAGGGACCAAGCCTGAATGGAAGCCGCGACCGAGCGCCAGCATGACCGCCTTCCAACCTCGCGCAATTTGAAAACGGTCCTGTGGATCTTCCTTCTTTTGGCCGCTGCCGAGTTTGTCATGCGCGGGCCGGTGCGGTACCTACGCGAACCATCGAACTGGAATGATCTATCGCAAAACTACACAGCTTCGAAGCTTTGGCTGCAAGGGAAAAGTCCGTCCGATCCGAGGAATTTCTCTATCCTCTGGAAACGCGAGGCCGACAGCCACCTGGACGTGACCGACATAAGAACTCATCTGGCTCCGCCACTGGGTGAACTTGTTGTGCTGGCGCCGATTGCAGCGCTTCCCTGGAAAGTCGCCAGGATGCTTTGGCTTACAGTCTTGTTGGGCGCGTTTGCTTTGACGGTGTGGGCGTTGGCGCTGGCCGGCGGTTTTCGTTGGCGTGAGGATAATCTTCGCACCTTGGCTTTCATCGCGGCTTGTCTCGCCCTGGCCCCGTTCCAAACCGGAATTGCCAGTGGAAACACGAGTGTACTGGTGATTGGCCTGTGCACCGTGGCGATCTGGGCCGCACATCGTCGCTGCGATGTCGCGGCCGGAATATTGTTCGGAGTGGCATGCGGCGTAAAGCCGCAAATCGGAGCCTTTCTGGTTCTTTACTATCTGGTGCGGCAACGCTGGAAACTATTCGCGACGGCGGTCGCGACTACGTCTGGGCTGGTGGTGGTCGCTGTGTCGTATCTTTGGTTGCGCGGGGCTGCCTGGATGCAGGATTATCTCCACAATGCCAAGGGATTTGTTACCGCAAACAGCATTGACGACTTTTCGGGCGCCAACCCCATACGCTTCACCCTGATCAACCTGCAAGTCCCTTTCTTTTCGATCACGGGTCATTCCTCGTCCGCGAATCTATTGGCCTTCGCGGTCGGCGGCCTCTTACTGTGCATGTGGTCGTATCGGGTTGCCAGAGCGCCCTCCGCGACCGCAGATCACGGGCTGGAGTTGCTTCCTCTCGGGGCAATCGCGATCATCAGCCTGCTGCCCGTTTATCATCGATTTTATGATGCTGCGCTTTTGGTATTGCCGCTCTGCTGGTGCTTGGGCCAAATTGGCATGACTCGCACCGGAGTGGCCCGCATTCGAGACAGATCAAATCGAGTCGCTGCGATCGCGTTGTTCTCGATGCTTCCCTTCCTGGTCCCCGGCACGGCGTTTCTGCAGCAACTGGCAGCGCACGGGAGAGTGCCTGACGCAGTCAAGCATTCCTGGTGGTGGGATTGCGGAGTGATGCCGCATGAAACATGGGCCCTGCTATTGCTGTGCCTGGTTTTGCTGTACGGGATGAGGATCGGCCGGCCCAGTGCTAAAGCATAACGATCGCAACTTGCCCCAGTTCATGGGTTCGAGCCAGTATCTTGTATTGCCTGACATAGGCCGCGCAGTAGTCCGTGAGCGCCCGATACACGTGAAGAGCATCGAAGAAATCGTCGAGAACAATCAGCGTGCCCGACGAAATCACCGGATCCAAAGTTGTCAGACAATAAAGCGTGGACGAATATAGATCGCAATCGAGGTGAATTACGATCTGGTTCTGCGGACGGCAGGATGCCACAAAGCCCCGCAGCGACTTCTGAAACCACCCGGCAACGAAGCTCACGCGCGGATCCGCAATTTCTGGAACCTTTCCACCCGTGGTGAAAGCTCCTCTGCGCTTTCCAGAGTGCCAGTCTTCGGGCAATCCCTCGAACGAATCGAAACCCAAGAACCGGCTTCCGGGATTCTGATTCAGCGCGGACCACTGGGCAATACTTGCGCCTTCGAAGACGCCGAATTCAAGATAGTCGATGACCTTGCCGCTGCTGCCTACTAAGGTATCGCTCACATATCGATACAGATCCTCTCGGGACGCAAGTTCGACGGCGGATGGAAACTCTTTCACGGTTGCGTTCAGCCGAGCCTCCCAATTGAGGCGGTCGAGGAGCCAAGAGTAGCGCGGAAACAAAAGCCGCGTCGACCGCTTGGCCATTGGGCGCAACGGCCCTAAGAAACGTAACGCCTCTCTTAGCATGAGAATCCTTAATCGCCTATGCTGATCGCCTAAGACGCCGCGTGGTGGCGCTCGACGCCGTCGCGAGCCGGCGCCTGGGGGTTAAGCGAAAACGCAGCCGTGGGTGGTAGTTCTAGACCCTGCGCCGTAATCGAAACAATATCGGATGCAGGAGGAATTACTTCACAATCTAATTCCAAGATGGATCCCGCATCGTTTTTCATGGTCTGAACGAATCCCGCTTCCAGCATGGCGTTCAGGAGCACACCGTTGCGCGAAGTCTTTGCGTAGGGAGCACGAATCCGGCCGTAACCGGAAGCTCCGGCAAGACCAGCCAGCCAACGAAACCATGCGTTCTCGAGTTTTTTCTGCGCCACCCGGCACGACAACACGAAGTCTTTCAGAACAGCGCCGTCGTTCGTGAGTACGAGCGAAGCAAACCCCACAATGCCATACTCCCCAAAGCGGTCGCTAGAGGAAGTACCGATGCACAGTGCGTCCCGCCGTCCGAGAAGGTGCGCCAGTTCCTCGCGCGTGTAGCGATGGGTCGAAAGATTCAGCTGATTCGATCGATGCAACAATTCCAGGCAGCGTTCGACGTGCTCGGGCTTGGTCGGGCGGAAAAGTGTCGCCTTCATTTCGCAGCTTCTCAGGAACGCTTCGTAGCGGTCGCCGTATGGCACAGCCTGTTGCTTGCGTTCAGATTCGGCGCGATAAAATGCGCGTCTCTGTCGACTCTCCTCCGTGACGGGAACGTCGAATTCCGGTCGCGCTATTAGAGTAGCGGCGTCGGAATCGGCAAACACTTTTATTCCGGGCAACTCATGGGCGACCTCAGCACGTTCAAACGGAGAATCGTCGATGAATGCGCAACTGTCCACTCCAATATTCAGGTCGGTCACAATTCGGTGAACGTTGGCGCCCTTGGGCTGCCAGTTGATCTGTGGGCTGAGGAACAGATGCGCCACAGCCAGCCGCTCCAGCACCCGCCAGGCAGTGTCGTGATCATTTTTGCTAGCAATGCTCTGAAGAATGCCGCGTTCGTCCAGAGCCATCATCGTGCGGCGTACTTCCGGCCGTAACACAACACCGTCTGCATCTTGCTCGCCGAGGATTCCGTCCCACGCTGTCTGATCCAGATCCCAGATCACGCACTTCACTTTGTCCGCAGTCAAGGGCCTCGCCCCAGAGATCCCCGCAGCCGTACGACGTTCCAAGGGCTGATCGTATCGCACAAAATCGAGCCAGGAAAAAACCAGGTGCGCTTCGGCGTCGTTATCCGGATACACTCTGACCACTCCAAACGCGCCGTAGAGGTCAACATTCATCGATGCGGCGGGAATGCGCTGAACCGTCCTGCCGGGGTTGAGCTGAATGGAGGCGCGAAATTTTACCCCCTGCTGCCAGCATTCGATTACAAGGCGTATCGGATGAGATTGAAGATTCCAGACTTCAATCACAAATTCATCGAACTCTTCTCTTCGTCCATGAGTAATGATCTTTAGCAGACGCTCGCGCAACACGGCATAGGCTCCATTAATTCGAAGATTTGGGCTGACGCCGCGGAATAAACTAGAGACAGGCCGAACGGACCGAAGGAAACCGCGGTCGATCCGGTCCAGCCAGAGGGCGCGCCGTGGCTTCACCGACCCGAAGCCAAAAGTGGATTCGAGTTTGCCCCAGCGGCGGAATTCGATTTCAGCTCCGAAGGGGAACAGTCCCGGATAATTCGGATTTGGCGAAATACCGTTCTTAAATCGCGCGCACTTGCGATCCTGTCTGCTCACGTGTAGCGGACAGAGCGCATAGCAATCGGGCACGGCACACTCGATGCAATGCTCGCTCCACGAAAGAAGATACGCTGAACGAACGGCCTCAGGCCCCAGTGTGGAAGCCTGTGGCTCTTCGACCCTCGCGCTTTGTCGGGGCGATTCAGCCCAATCGGTCTGCCACATTCCGTCCGTCCCGCTTACAAGTTGTTGTAGCTGACCAGAGTCGCCTCGTACGAGAGCATGCCTGGCCAATCGTTCTCCAGCAGATCTGCCTCCAGCAGATTCGCCTCTTCGTCGCGGGGCACCGCTCCCGGGTGAGTCATGAGTTCCACGCTCGCACGCCTCGGCGGAAGCGCAGCGCACAACTTGATGAATGTGCCCAAGTTCGTGAAGATGCGGGTGGTTCGAAATCCAATCGCTCGCAAAGCTGAATTGAAGAGCCGCTTCTTCGCCAACTGAAGGCCGCCTGGGCGCTCCGACTCGTCGTACATATTTCTGCTGATTCTAACTTTATTGATCTTATACCGGCGACGAAGCGCCGCCAGCACTGGAAGCATCTGCGGAATCGTGTGCACGTGATGGTGCGCGTCCAGATGTGACGGCTCGACGCCAAGCCGCATCAGATTTTCGATCTGGGAACACCATTCTCGGAAGATCGCTTTCAGCATTGGCACGCTGATCCTAACCTCTCGAATCGAATTGCCGTTGAAGCGCTTGTTCTGGTCGAGAATATTTGCCAAGTCAGTATGGCTTCCCGAGCAGAGTGGTTCGAACTCAGTCAGGTTGAGGTGCACACCAAAAGAGCACTTAGGAAACAAATGCAAGTGTTGCGTCGCTGCTCGCACTGCCGGACCATTCGATAGCAGGGTTGCCGATGTAATCGTCCCACGCTGCATCCCCTGGAATATTGCCTCGTTTATCGGCTCACTCATCCCCAGATCATCGGCGTTGACAATAATCTTCATGAGCATCGTCAATAATTCGAGCATCTTAGCACATGCGAATCATCCTTCCCGTCCCTCAGCTGGCCAGCGAAATCGTGCGCCGAGGCTGAGTCGACTCCAGCAAGGCGCGAGACAGATCTACAATCCTTTCGACATGCGTTTTCCACGAAAAACGTTGCGCGCGCGCGCGACCCACCGCAGTCATGCGTTTCGATGTTTCCGCTGACTGCGCAACTTGTGCGACAGTTTCCGCTAATTCATTCGCCGAGAATGTCTGGAAATAAAGAGCTGCGTCTCCAGCGATTTCCCGATGCACCGGAAGGTCGGAGGCGACCACGGGAAGTCCGCTGGCCATCGCTTCCACCAGTGGGTGCGCGAACGTCTCGGTGTAGGCCGGAGTTACGTAGACATCAGCATTGGCATACAGCTTGTGAAGCTGGCGGTAGGGGATCTCTCCCAGTTCGAGAACCATGCCGGAGACGCCCAGCTTCTTCACCAGTTCAGCGGCCGCCTCGGGACGATACGAACCCGGATTTTTTCCCGCAACCAGGCTGCAGGTTAACAGCAGTTTGATCGGACGGACGGCCATGCGGTCACGCAGTAGCGGCAGCGCCCGAATCAGCGTCTCGAAGTTCCGGTAGTAATTGTAGTGACTTACAAAGAGAAGCTTTGCAGACCCCTCGGCTGAGCGCAGCTTTTCCTCGACCTCGGAAGAAAGTGGACTGGAGTCATGAGTAAAGCCTGCGGGATCGAATCCATGACGAATCGCCAGAACCGGCGCGCCCGTCCAGCGGCGCAGTTCTTCGGCAAACGCTTCACTCGGCGCAACTGTGACGTTGGCCCAGCGGATCGATCTCTTGGCGAGTACGGCCCGCAGGCGCGTATCCAGCCACATCCGGTACTCGCGGCGAGACAGCAAGTCACGATCATAGTCGGCGGAAAGATAAATCGAATTGCGCGACAAAAGGACTTGCGGTACCGGCGCTCGTCTCAGAGCAAAGTTTCCGGTGGAAAGCAGAACATCAGCGCGGTAGCGCCGAATCAGGCTAGAGAGAACCGATTGTTCATACCAGAACCGGCGAGCAGGAGAACACTCCAACTCGAGGAAATCAATATTGGTGAGGTCGCCAAACTCTTCCTTCAGGCCGGGACTTAAGGCCACTGTGACGTGCAAGTCCGGTGTCGCAGCCAGATGCGGAAGCACGTTGCGGATGTAGGTCAGTCCCCCACCCGCGCTGGCGGCGAGGGAGTTGATGAACAGATGCATCATCGACTCGGCGCGACCTCACCCAGACTGGGCTGAATCGCCTGGGCTCGCCAGAAAAAGAGATTTCGCGAATCAGCAGTCGCCAGCGCTGGCGCGTAGTCCACGAAAATAAAGGCAAGGCTCCAATAAAAAACGCAGAGGTGATAGCCCGGAGCGAACAGCCAGTCCTCCAGGCAAGCATGCAACATTCCAGCCAGCATGACCATGGCCAACGGAACCGCAGGATGATACGCATTCCCGGTGCGGCGCATCCACACCACTGTCTCAACAACCTTCCGCAGAAGAATCACGATCAACACCACGAAAGGCAGCACGCCGACCATCCCCACCCAGGTAAGAATCTCCAGATAGCTGCTGCCGTGTTCCGCCGATGTCGCGACCATGGTAGAAAATTTCCCCAGTTCTTCGGTGGCGTCCTGCCCGTTGTCAGACGTCCCAAAGCCGGTACCGAACCAAAAGTGATTGCGGATCGAGTCAATCGCTGCCTGCCAGGGAGAGAGACGGGACCCGAGCAGGCCTTCATTGGGACCCTTTGCCTTAAATATCACCGTATCCGTCAACGCGGCTACAGTATTCGAAAACTGCTCGGGCCGGAGAATGGCGGCTCCGGCGACGACAATTGCAATGACGATCATGCCGTTCACCAGCATCCTGTACTTGCGCAGAGCCACGCAAAGCAGAACACAACAGATGAAAGCCGCAGCCATGCTGGCCCGTGCGCGACTCGCGAAAGTCAGGTACAGAGCCAGGGAAAACAATGCTATCCGTCGGCGGCGAACCCAGGTTCCCTCGCTTACCAATACCCCCCACAGCAAGATCGGCGCCCCCGCCACCGCCATGACCGCGCCCAGCGAGTTGGGGTTGCCCATGACGTCAAGCCCCGCGAAGAAAGCCGCTCCCACGGCTCCCACAAAGAACTCGCACCCGGTTAAGAGTCCCGCAAAGAATCGGTTCTCACGGCCCGACACCGCGACTCGTGCTCCTGTGCCGGCATAGATGAATAACGTCAACAGGCTGAGTACCTTCAGGAAGGACACGCTCGAAAAACGGGAAACGGCCGCTGACACCAAAGCCGCCAGGACGGCAAACATCGCCAGCACATGAAACGAGCCGATGCGATACTTGCGGTCTCTGAGCATGATGGCCGAACCAACCAATGCGCCCACGCCAAGAATCGCCCAACGCGCCGCCAGCCAAATCAAACCGACCGGCAATTCCACACCCGCAAAAAGAAAAGCCATGATGACAAGAGGGAAAAAAATCCGCCGGTAGAACCAGATTGCGGCCGCCAAACACTCGAAAAGGAGAAGCCATCCGAGATAAGTCTGGCTGAAATATCCAGGCCGTGAGTAGGCGAAAAGCGCCAATACCAGCGGGCCTAGAATCAACGGAGCTACTACGATGCTTTTGGGAAGCGGTTTAGACACGCGCGTCCCCCGCCGCTTGAACCATTCGGACAACGCCGGCAGACCATTCCTTCGGCGAGTAGGCTGAGATACGTCCCATACTGTTTGCGCCCATCGACGCGCGAAGATCAGGTTGATCGGCAAGACTTCGCATCGCTGACGTCAATGACGGCACATCCTTCGGCGTGACCAACAATCCGTTCCAGTTCTCCTTCACCAGGTCTGCAGCGCAACCGGCCACCCGGCTCACAACTACGGGCAAGCCACAAGCCATCGCTTCATTCACAACCAGTCCCCAGGTATCAGTATACGTAGGCAGAATCAACATTTCGGCGAGTGCGTAATAGATTGCCAGTTGGTCCCGCTGGGCAAAACCAGCGAATCTTACGCCTCCCGGCACGATGGAAGACGCCTGCGACTCCAGCTGCTGTCGACATGCGCCGTCCCCTGCTAACACCAGACCGATCTGCTGGCGCATTGATTCATCCAGTTTGGCATAAGCTGACAGCAATTCAAACCCACCTTTTTCCGGCACCAATCGTCCCACAAAAAGAAAATACCGCTGGGGCAAAGCAAACTCTCGCCGCCAATTGGCCGCATTTTGACGCGCTGCCGCCGCCGCCGCAGTGTAGAACTCATTGTCTACGGCATTCGGCGCCGTAAAAATAGCGCCTTCATCTACATTGTGGGCTCGAAGGTATTCCAGTGCCGACTTCCCCGGTACGACGAATCCGCTGCATCTTTTGAGAAACTCGGTCTTCAGGAATTCCACCACGACACGGCCGCGCCGCATATCCTGCACATTGCTTTCCGACCAGAGGAAGAATGGAACCTTGTGATTTCGCGCCCACAATAGGGATTGCCAGGATGCGAAATAGTTGTAGCCTCCACACAGAATCACGTGGGGCGAAGCCTTACCCAACGCAACGCCCACGCCCCAATTCAGCAACGCGTTGTACCCGCCAACCCGCCTGCGCCATGAGGGAAGAATCTCATATGAAAACTGGATCTCTTCCTTATGAATTTGCCATTGCCGCAGGTCCGGGTCAGTTTCGGCCAGAAAGATCACGTGCAGATCCACCTCCGCGTGCTGCGCCAGGGCGTTGAACAGCGGAATGCGATAAGGAGAGATGATTTCCGTGAGAATGACCAGACGGCGCTTCATGCCACCGACTCCCGATAGATGCGCGCCAGGCTTTCCGCTTGTTGCGTCAGCGTAAGTCTCTCGAGAATCGTGTCTCGCGCGGCGGCGCCGAGATTGCGGCGGAGTCGTTCGTCGCGAAGAAGCATTGCCATTGCCAGCGTCAATTCCTTCTCATTGTCAGGCCCCACCAAGAAACCGTTGGAACCGTGCCGGATAATCTCCGCAATTCCCTGCCCCCGGCAACCAATCACCGACTTGCCCACCGACATGGCCTCAAGATAAACGCAGCCTAGACCCTCGTATCGGCTGGGCAGCGCAAACAGCGTGCAGCGGCGAATGGCCGCAGCCACTTGCCGCCGCGACTGACGCCCCAGAAAGCGCAGGCGGCCGCTAATCTGAAGTTGCTGGCTCAGTGCCTGTAGGCGGGGAAGCTCCGGACCGTGTCCAATCATTTCCAGCATCAGCGTAGGAAAGTCGGGAGCGAGCGCAGCAACGGCGCGCACGAGAACTTCGTGTCCCTTGATCGGAAGCAGGTTGCCCACACACAGGACCACCGGCTTGGCAGTAGAGGGCTCGCTGCCCGGCGAGAACAACTCGGGATCCACACCGTTGTACACGACGGACGTTCGGACGGAAGCCCGGCCGGCTCCGATGCCCTCTAAGACCTCCTCACGTACGCGCTCGCTGATGCAGATCACGCGGCGCGACGATCGATATACGCGCTCCGAAATACGGCGGCACCATTCGCCGGCCCGCCCACTGACCTGCTGCGTCGAGAAAGCGTCGAGCCCGTGCACCGAGACTACATACGGCACTCCAAGTTCCTTGCTCAACAGCATGGCCGCATGCCCGCACGGCAGAGCCGCATGGGCGTGGATGAGATCGATCTGGCCCAAACGCTGCAGCTCGCGCACCCGCCCCACAAGTCTTGCGAAAACGAAAGCTCCGGCAGTCGGAAGTCCAAACCCTCCGGGCAAAGACACATACCGCATCCATTCCGCGGGTACGCTGGATTCCCGTGAGTGCAGCTTTCCTCGATACAAAGGCCGCACCGCGAAAACCGAGTTCAGCACTCCAGTCTTGGCGAGCGCATCCAGCGGCTCCGCGACGAAACAACCGAAGCCATCATCTCGATCGCTCGGGTAGAAGGGTGTGATCGTTAGAACCTGAAGAGGCTTTCCGGTTTCGTTGCTTCCCTGTCCCCGTGCCCGTCCAAGAATGGGCGGCAGTTGCGGATTTTCGCTCACGCTGGCTGAGCCTCCCGGCAGCGGCGGCTCAAAACCAGCCAGCGGAAGAGAATGTCGCTGCGATCCGCCCCCGCCTGGTGCTCGTGAAACATTTGCCAGGCCGGCGCGACATCGATGACATTCCGTAACGCCTGCGGAAAATCATGCAGAGCTTGCTCCATCTGCGGTCGAAGGGTGGTCCGCAACCAGGTGGCCAGCGGCGGCGTAAATCCCCTTTTTTCGCGCCAGCGGATCTGATCCGGCACCCACTCCGGCAGGGCCCGGCGCAGCAGCGCTTTCCCCAACCCGCGTTCGAAGTGGTACTCCTCCGGCAGATTGCGAACAAACTCCATCAGATCGCGATCCAGAAACGGAGTGCGGCATTCGAGGGCGGATCTCATGCTGGCGCGATCCACTTTCACCATGATCTGCTCGGGAAGATAACTCGCAGTCATCGCTTCGATGGCCGATTTGGGATACGGAAGCCGAGCATGATGCAGGGCTTGAGTTCGCAATTCTTCGAGCCCGTGCGCGGCCGACGATGAACCCGGGGCATGAAAGCTCTTGAGAACATCGTTTCGCTGCGCTTCTGGATAGAGCAATTCCCAGTCTGATCGCGCCAGAAACGACAACAAACCGATGCCGCGCCACGAGTCACTCCAGTGCGACAACAGAGCTCCCGCCACCGCATTCATGCCCGGTAGTCGTCTCAGGCCGTGCAACGAATAATAACGAAAGAATTCGCGATACCCCGCAAAACACTCATCTCCGCCATCCCCCGAAAGCATAACCTTGCAGTGCGCCCGTGCCTCCCGGCAGACCGCGAATGTCGGAAACATGGAAGCATCGGCAAATGGCTCATCGTAGTGATCGATCAGCGCATCGAACGAACTCAACACCTGCTCGGACGTGAAATGAACCTCATGATGATCGGAACCGATGCGGTCGGCAACTATGCGGGCATAAGGCGCTTCATCGAGTTCCTCATCATCGAATGTCGCGCAAAATGTGCTGAACTTTGCGCCGGGCATCAATTCCCGCATGGAAGCCACCACAAAAGTGGAATCGATCCCACCGGAAAGGAACGCTGCCAGCGGCACATCGCTTCGCAGTCGTAGCCGCACCGACTCGCGCACCCGGTGACGAATCTCTTCCACTGCCTCGCCTTTACTCGGAGGCTTGCCCGTGACTGCTAGCGGCAACTCGGGCTTCCAGTAGCGCCAGCGCCGGATGCCGGAATCACCCTCCACCATCAGCGCTTCTCCAGCCATCAGCTTATGGACGCCTTGCAGGTGAGTGCGCGGAGCGGGAACATACCGCAGCGCCAGAAACTGCGCTACTGCAGAGATATCGAGGCGACGATCCAGTTGCGGCAACGGCATCAACGCTTTCATCTCAGACGCGAAAGCTATGCCGCATTTTCCAAAGGGCGCCCAGTACAGCGGCTTCTCGCCAAAGCGGTCGCGAGCAGCCAGCAGCCGGTTGTTCTTTTCATCCAGCAAAACAAACGCGAACATCCCGACGAGGTCGTCGAGCAGCGCGGCGCCCTTCTCTTCGTAGAGATGAACCAGAACCTCGCAATCGCTGTGAGTGCGAAATCGGTGTCCTTTTTCGATGAGGTGTGCTCGCAGCTCGACATAGTTGTAAATCTCTCCGTTGCAAATAACCCAGACAGTTTCGTCTTCATTACGCAGCGGCTGCTTTCCACCTTCAATATCGATGATCGAAAGACGTGTGTGGCCGAGCAGGCACCGCCCTTGCAGCAGTTCCTCGCATCCCTGATCGTCCGGCCCGCGATGGCGCAACAAATCCTGAGCCCGCTGGGCCCATGCCCGCATGCCGTCGTCGAGACGCGACGACGGATCGAAGACTCCGTAGATTCCACACATCTCAGTGTTCGCGCCTCAGTATCTGCGCCTTAACATCCGCGCCGCTTAGCTAAGGCCTCTTCAAACGCTTCCTGCCACTTCTGAGCGATGACATCCCAGTCGAACTTCTGTGCGTGCGCCACCGCGGCCTCACCCATGGAGCGCCTCAATTGCGGCTCTCGAATCAACAAGTCTAACTTCTCCGCAAGCTGGTGGTCGTTGTCCACGAGAAATCCGCTCGCGCCGTTGACCACATAGTCAGGACGATAAACTTCCATCGCTACGGCGGGAAGCCCGCTGGCTGCCGCTTGCCCCAGCACCTGAGGGTGCCCTTCAATGATGCTGGGAAACAAAAAGATGTCCGCGCGCCGCATCTCGTTCCCAAGTTCTGCCAGCGGCAAATGACCCAAAAATTCCACATTCGCGCATTTGAGTTCCGCTGCAAGACTTTTGCAAATATCGCTTTCCTCTCCGATTCCGGCGATGCGAAACCGCACGTGTGGCCAGCGCGCCGCCTGTCGAACCACCAGAGGAACGCGCTTGTAGGGACGCATCGACCCGGCATACAGAACGGTCACAGGCCCGTGCGGCGCCCGCCCGGACTCAGGGGGAAAAAAATAACGGCGATCGATCCCATTGTGAATCGTCCTCGCATTGACACCAAGTTTTTCATTTACGAGCTGGGCCAGATAGTCATTATTAGCAAAAACCACATCCGCCTCACGAATGTTTCTAATCCGCGCCGTCGCGTATGGCTTGGAATACAGGCCGCCCGAAACCACCGCCGTAACAAGAGCAGTCTTCAATCGCAAATAACGGCGCATGCCGAGAAATGCCGAGTCGAGCGGCCCTTCGCGCGGAAAGAAGTAGACGTCGGGCACTTTTCTCAAAATCTGCCAGACAGTGCGCAAAGTATTTCCATGCTTGTCCCAGCGCAGGAGTCGGGTATTCGGTCGCGATGCGATGCGCGGATCAACTGCGCCCTCATGCAACATCGTTACCGCCACTCGTTCCGGATCAAGCCGCGCGACAATCTCTTTCACGGAAAGATTCTGCGCGTTGGTGTCGGCTTCGTCGGCTGACGACGGCGTAAAGATCGTAATCATTCCGTGTGCGGGTATCAGGTATTTAAAGATGCGCGGCCGCGAGTCAGGAAGCCACTGTTGAAGCCTTATCTGCTGGTTTTTTCCATTCTAGCCGAAGTTCGCGCAGACTCGCCTGCATACGCGTCCGCGAGTCCCGTTGCTCGCTCGAACGCCGCAAGTGCTCGCGCGCTATTTCGAGCAAACGCCGCCGCACGGGCTTCTGAGCAGCGGTCGGAAGCGGCACAAGCTCGCCCGGATCCGTCTCAAGGTCAAAAAGATTCTCCGCCGGAGGATCAAAATGGAGCACAAGTTTGTAGCGCGATTCTCTGACCGAGAGCACACGCGGCCCCATCCGATTCTCCCGACGAAACGGATTCGTGCAGCCTGCCACACACTCCGAAATCGCAACGCCGTCGAAACCTCCGCCCTGCTGCAACTGCTGCCAATAACTCCGCCCCTGGAAGGCAGCGGGCACCGGCACCTGCGCCGCGTCCAACAGCGTTGGCGCAAGGTGCAACATGCTGAACGGAGATTTCGCCACGTCTCGTTTCGCACTCCCCGGCACGCGCAACAACAGCGGCACGTGAATGAGTTCTTCCATCAGCCGCGAAGGCGGATGATAGCGGCCTCCGTGATCCAGGAACTCCTCTCCGTGATCGGCCGTGAAGGCGAAGATGCAGTCATCCCAGCGCTTCGACCCACGCAGCGTCTCAGCCAGGCGCGCCATTTGCGCATCGACCCAGCGAATGCCAGCATCGTACAGCCCCACGATTTCGTCACGATGGCTGGCAAACCGCCGCGGTCCGAGGTCAGACCGGTTCCACCACGAATTCAAATGGCGCGCGCGATATGGCGTTACCGGGCTCTCTCCCATGAGCATCAACGCATCGTCCTTCGGATAGTAAGGCGAATGCGGATCCATCAAATGCAGCCAAAGAAAAAACGGCACATCGCCGAGGGACGAAAGCCAGCTGCAGGCGTGGTCCACAATCACGTCAGCCGCGGGAAATCGGCGCAGGGCGTCGAGCGAGTCCGCGACCGGCGTGACTCGCTGGCAATACTCAAAGTAAAGTTCGTCGTAAACCATTCCCAAAGGTCCCAGGGCCGGCCGAATCTTCTGGAGCATCCGGTTCAGGCCGCTCGCCCAGCCGTTGCTGCTCGCGGCATTCGTTTTTCCATCCGATAGCGGCGCCGGTTCGTCTTCCAGAAAATCATGAAAGGTATCGAACCCATGCTCATATCCGAATCGCGATGAGATGTAGGGATTGGCAGCGCCGAACGAAGCCGTGGCATACCCACACTGTTGCAAAACAGAGGCGAGCGTCGGCTCGTCCGGGCCAAGTCCCAGCACGTCGCGCCCCAGCGCCAGTGGATAGCGCGAAGCCAGGATCGCCGGAAACGAATAATAAGTTGGCGCGCCGGCGACGATCGCCGCGGGAACCACAAAGCTCTCGCACGCAAGAGAGTCGAGAAACGGCGTCGTGGGCCGTTCATAGCCCATAAAGCCGACATGGTCGGCCCGCAGACAATCCACCGTCACCAGCAAGATCGATTTTCGTCTACTCATCTAGGCTTGATCCCGGCTTGATCCTGCTGCGACATTTGAGCCTTCCTGAAGTTTTTCCGAGTCACGTTCACCTGCGCTCTGCCGTTCGGTGTCTGGTAGGCACCTTGGCTCACCAACTCGTACAAATCCTCATCGTGAAGATACAGCAGATCGGACTGCTTCGACTCAAGTGCGGTTAAGAATTTGTCCAGAAGTTGCAGCGTGCGGCCGCGAAAATCCTTCACCGTCGAATGAAAATTAATGGAATGTACGGAAACAATCGCCGGGATGCCGCGTTCAAAGCAGCTTTCCGCCTGCCGCAGACAGGCCTCGACCGAGAAAGCCGCATCGGTCGCAGGTTCGAACTCCACCGTGCGACACAGCTGCAGAATGTCATGGCGATCGAAGTACGGGGGCATGAACGTTCCCGGACCGTTCTGCGCCACCCGAATTCCATGCTGCGCCCACGCGCGCTGAGTATCGTCATCGGCGCGGTAGCCGGGAGCGCAGGCCGAACGCGGCAGCGTGGAGAACAGCTTGGCAAACGCTCCCACCGTCGGGCCGATCAACTCGGCCTGTCTTTCCCTGGGCAGAAACCGTTCGTCGTCCAGTTGCTCGGGATCCCAGTACTCATACCCGATCCATGGCATGCGCCAGTGAATATAAGGCGTCCCGGCTTGCCACAGCGTGCGCAATAAACGGGCCCTCTCGCCTTCCACATTTAAATTGCGCGCCACCGCCGAAAGGCAGAAGTGCGTGCTTCCGTGCAGAGCCGGCTGGAAGACCCCGCCCGCAATTCCCTCGCGATAGGCTTCCATCAGTCCCGGCCGAATCCAGCCCTCGGGAAGGCCGTCGGCCAGCGATAGAAGATGAATTTGTCGAAGATCGTCGGCGCTCATTTTGGCGAAGTCCAAATTCGCCAGAATGAAATTCATCCCGAGGCAAGGATGACGCCCGCTGGAATCGCGATGCTGCTTCAGTGTCGCGCTTAAACTGGCGAGATCTTCGGCAGTCTCCAGCGTATAAAAATCGTAAGGTCGCTCGCCCAACGCCAAACCCGCCGCTTGCAACTGTTCCAGTCCATCCTGATCGCGCAGTCCGACACGGCCCCAATCGTCACTCTGCAGCAGCACCAGCGGCCGGTCGAAATGAAACCCTGTCATGGGAAACAAGTCCCGCACGCGCAGCCAGGTTTTGGTGGTATAGGTCCGCATTCAGTCGTTACCGCTTGCCTGCGGATGAGCACCAACGCACAGGCGCCAACGGAGTGGTGCAATCGAAATTCTGTAATATGGTACACGGTACTTCAGGATCATCGCCTTCGAAGCATCTGCTGAGTCGGAGACCACTGGATGGGAAAAGCTCCACATGAAGAAGGGCTCGCGCTTCGTCCTTACCGCGTCGAGCGCCGCCTGCTTTTAGCGGTTTACTTCTTGTTACTAACCGCTCTTTCAATTCACCTCTATCGCACGCCGATTTATTCCATGGATTCAATCCAGTACATGGGCAACGCGCTGCTCATGGAAGAGAGAGATCCGGTTCGCCTCCATCAACGCGTATATGACGAGGTGCGTCGAGTTGTGCCAGAGAGAGAACGAGAAGCGCTCCTGGGACAGGAAGCTGGTGCGCCCGCAGATCAGAACGAATCTCGCCAGGAGCGTGCTGCGAATGCTTATCGGTTCGCCGAGTTCCTTCCCCTGTTCGCAATTCGCCCACTCTACAACCAGACGATCTATTTCATCAGCAAGACTGGAATGGGCTTGATTCATTCGATCCAATTTGTTTCCGTCGCCGCGTATTGGCTGATTGGCGCCTTGCTCTTTCTTTGGATTCAGCGCTACGTACCACCGCTGTTCGCAGTTGCCGCTTCGTTTCTGCTGATGGCGAGCCCCCCACTGATGGAACTGGGGAGGGAAATGACGTCCGACGCCTCTGCTACATTGGTCGCATTTGCCTCGCTCTATCTGATTTTCGAGAGGCAGCTGCTGACGCCGGGACTGATTCTTCTGCTCGCTTCCATCTCCTTCCGAACTGACTTCGTGGTCCTGGCGGGTCCCGCCATTCTCGCGTGTTGGTTGGAACGGCGCCTGGGATTCTGGCAGAGCACACTCCTGGCCGTTCTTGCCCTCTCCTCCGCCCTTTGCATCGGCCACTTCGCGGGAGACTATGGCATCAAGATGCTTTACTACCGCAATTTTATCGGTGCACCAACTGCCCCCGGCGAAATGACAGTACAGTTCTCGGTGCGGGACTACGTCGGCGCTTTCAGATCCGGGATCACAAAAACTGCCGAGAGCTTCTTTCTGCCCTTCTTGCTGCTCGGAACCATCGGTCTCCCACTACGCCGGACCCGAGTCCTGTTGGGTGTCACGCTTTCCTATGTCGTACTTCATTTTGTCATCTTGCCCAATTGGCAAGAGCGATGGGTCGGACTGTTCTACCTTTCTGCTGGCGTTTGTGCGATCACCGCCAGAACGCTCCTGCCCAGGTCGACACCCGTCTAGCCTTAAGGGCGCAGTACGGACAAAAAAGATGGCTCAGAAACGCCCATGCCGGGCCCGGAAGTTAGACACCACATCGGACATGTGAAGCCGCGCTCGGCTTATGGTGTATCGCTGCGAGAGCACGAAACGAACGACGTTCTCGCAGAAACCCTTCTTGAAGAAAGCTGGACCGCCGCTTCGCCCTTCGGTGTATCCGCCAAAGTCATATTCCAGGCAGCCTTGCTCTTTCGCCCATTGGATAGCCCGCCATTGCAGCAGATGTCCCGCGCTGAATCTATCGTCCTTGGCCGTCGCTCCCCATACGTACCAGCAGCGAACTCCGGAGCGAACAATCACAGTTCCGCCCAGCAGCCTGCCGTCCTTGTGGGCGAGCAAAAGACCGCCTCGGCGTGCTTCGCTGCCCAGCCATCGAAGCACGCGGCGAATGTGCCCACAATCTTCTGCGGCAAACTGTTTTTTCTTAGCCATATCGAGGTAGAGCCCCAGCCAGTAATCGCAGTCATTCTCGTTGCATGCTATGGTGACTTCGACTTCCTGCCGTTCGGATCGTCGAATCTCATAACGCGTTGCCTTCCGGAAATTGCCCAGCAACCGATCGAGGCTCGGCCTCAAATCCAACCGTAAAGAACTCCGCCGCTCCGAACGCGGTTGCCAACCGTTCCGCGCTAACATACCACTTGCCGAATCGGCATACTGACCTGTCCATTCAGGAGCAATATCGATGAAGGCGAAGCCCTTTCGGCTGCCTGCCTCCACCAAGTATCGTAGTCCAATCTCTGCCAGATCCAGGTCATCACAGACCGGTGCCCGATTCAAACTCAGGGCTCGGATCGGCCACAGGATTCTTCCCGCGGGGTGAAATACTCCGCATTGTGCGAACCACAGAATTTCCGCCTGCCGTCGAACCAAGGCGAAATAAGTCCCGGCGCCCGACCATTGTGGAAACTGAAAGGGGTGGGACGTATCCTGGGTATCCAAAAAGCCGGCTATTTCCTGAACCATGTTTGCAGGACACTGTGAGGCTTTAACAAATTGAAAACTGTAAGCGTCTGCGAGGCGCACTAGTTCGTCCACTGCGTGCCGAGACTCGCTGATGTCATCGACACCCTTTGCGGCTCGGAGCGCACTCATAAATAGCCCAGGTCCCGCAATCTTTGCTCGACCACGCGCTCTTCCGCCTTGTGCATTTGAGCGTCATCATCCCTTAGCAAATCGCGCAGCACAAATTCCAGCAATTGGTCTAGGCTGCCGAATTTTTCTTCAGCCCGCATACACAAATCAGCCGGCAAACTTACGGTGCGCTTGTCAGTCACGACTCCGTTCCCTCCACGCTCAGCGCCGATCGCACCCGAGACCACATGGCTTGGGCGACGACGCGGTCGTCCTCGTCCAGGCCCATCGCTCCGACCATTCCTACAAAAACGAGGTAGCTTCCAAGCAAGCCGGCTGCAATCGCGAGCCAGTCACGCTGAAATAAGTGAGCTTCAAACTTGAGAACCAGCGCGGCTAGCAACGTGGTGACCGTTGGGATGAGCAATCGAAAATAGCTGCGGTTGAAAGGCGACAAACCCAACACGCTGCGCACCTCGAACAGGTTCCAGAGGTTCGTGCCGGCGTTCGTGATCGCAGCCGCGACCGCCGCACCAACGACTCCCCAGATGGGGACCAGTGCGATGCAGGCAACGGTCATCACCGCTGCCATTGCCGCCTGCACCCTCAGAAGACGCCGTTGATTCCCCGACATGAGCAGAAGCAACCCGACGGAGCCCACTCCACAGTTTACCAATTGACCGACAGTACCGATGATCAGGATGGGCCAGCCTGCTTCAAAGTCATGGCCAAAGATCCGCAGAATTGGACGCGCGTACACAATCACGGTAATGGCCATCGGCGCGGTTAGCCCGAGAATCCACTTCGTGAGCGCGCGATACAGGCGTCCCAGCATTTCGTTGTCTTTCCGGCTGTGTAAATCCGCGATGAGCGGGGAAAAAACCTGGTTTACCGAATTCAGGATGAGGCTCACGCATGCTACCACGGTCGCAGCTACTGAATAGATGCCGACCTCGCGTGCACCGCGGTAATAGCCCAACGCGATCTTGTCCACCTGGCCCATTAGGAACTCCAGCAGCAGGACGCCGACTGCAGCGGCGGAAAAAAGCCAAACTTCATGTTCCAACGGCAACGGCCAATGCAACGAAAGTCGCGCCTCCGAGGGTGTGAGCTTCCACACGAACGCAATCAGGAGAACCACCACCAACACCGCACCAAGCACCTGAGCCAACAGATATCCGCGCAGACCCCAACCAAGGCGGAGCAAAAACACTGTAAGCAACATCGTGGCCGGACTCCCAATGAAATTCGTGATGAGCGTACGTCGCCCTACTTCCTTGTATCCAGCCAGAATCCTGCCGTAAAAAGTGGAAATCACTCCCAACAGCATTAAGGCGGTGAACCATGGCATATATCGGGCCAGTGCAGGCGAATGGTAGAAACGCTCCGCCACCGTCCCTCCCACTTTCAAAAGAATTGCTCCGAACAGAACGTTGGCCACCAACAGAATGGCACCGCCCCGCCACAACAAAGCGCGCAACTGTTCCCACCTGTGGGCGGCCCGATACACTGCGGCAAAGCGGACGGCCGACTCTACCAGTCCAAGGGAGTTGAAAGCGCCAAAAAATCCAACCAGCGTGATCCCCAAAGCGTAGATGCCCAGAGCTTCGGCCCCCAACACGCGAGCCAGGTACACCTTGAATACATAACCCAGCGCAACGCTAAATATAGTTCCGGCGAAGTACGCCCCTGAGTTGCGTGAGATGTGCCCGACCTGGGAGCGGAATTGCCGGGTTTCAGCAGGCATGCTCTCCGGCGGTGCGTGGACGACTGGATCTTTCATTGGACCGACCTCTCGTCCGCAGCATCGTTGAACTTGGTCAACCAATGCTGCAAGGTCGCCGGATGGACAGTCGCCGAAAGATCGAACTTCAGCGGCGACCGATTCTGGAAATCTTTCAGCCGCTTCGGAATCTCCGCGAGCTGACGAACATCCTCAAGAACTTCCCCGACACCAAAACGGGCATACTGCCGCCCGTACTCATACGACGACAGAGAGAGCCAGCCACACAGGAAGCAGCAAACGCCCTGTCGCAAACAGTCGATCACGGTCGTCGATTCGATAGTGATGCCGAACCATGCTCGCGCCATGAGTTCGGCCGTCAGCGGACCTTCGACCACATTCACGAGATCCCGATCCTCAGGAGCCAGAACATCCCGGACGATTCCACGCCGCTGCGAAAGGCTCTCGAACGGATGCAGCTTCAGGACGACGCTGTGCCCGCCCTCGCGAGCCAAACGGCAGAGAGGCGGCAGCAATTCGCGATACACTTCTTCCGCGCGCATGCCGCCAACCTCGTAGGGCTCAGAAAACAAAATCGCCGAAGACTGGGGCCGATGATCCAGTTCAATCGGGGACAAAACATCCTCCGTAGGCGGCGCTCCAATGGCAACTTTCTCCGGCGGAAGACCGCAAACCCGCAGCAGATAGTCACGCTCCATTTCGTTCTTCGCCAAGTACAGGTCGCATGGCAGGTCCTTCAGCGCATATCGACCATCGAGCGCCCCGTGATGAAAATCCACGGTCCGTATCTTTCTCCGGGCAGCCAGCAAGACCGGCAGTCGCGTATACAAGTTGCTGTCATCCCCGCATAGAACTCCGCATACCGGTTCGCGGTCGAGCACTTCGCGCCAGGCATTCCGTGCACTTAAACCGTCGCGAATCCACCCCGGAAATGAGTCGAGGAGACCAGCTTCCAGCAACACGCGCAGCTCGGGAGATTCGCATATGTCTGCCCTTAGCTTCATCCAGCGGTCAGTCATTGAGGCGATCTCGGCCCCGGCTGAATCAGCCTTTGCATAAACCGCCAGGTCTCGAACTTGAACGTTAGCAGGCGCTACGAACTGCTTTGCGCTCTGCCGCGTCGCAACCATCAGGATAGGCTGATCGGGAAGCAGCCGCGCATAAGCGGCAGCCATTCGCGAAACGTTAGCGTAAGCGCTCGGAAGCAGCACAACAGGTTCGGCGCAACTCGGCGGAGGCGCGGCAAACCGCGATCGCCATTGATAGCCAGAATCGTATTTGTCGAGAAGAATTTCCGTAAACTGCGCCGCCGAGAAACGTCGAACCAATCCCGCATAGTGCATGCCACGGGCGGCGAAGCGCGACACACCACTCGATTCAAAGCTTCGCAAGGACCGGCGTAGCGCGATCTCTATGATCCCGGCGATTCCTCCCGAGCGTGTGGCCCAGAGTTCCGCAGTTGGATGCATCTCTTGAGCTACCGACAGCAGCGCGGGCAGGGTTAAAGCGTAAGGCGCCACCAACAGCGACATCAGGTCCCACCAGTCGTTGCCCTCTTCATCGATCAACCGGCCGCGCCCCGCGGAAAACAGCTCGCGCACATGTTTCGCGTCCGCGATCCCGTGCCGGAAAGACTCAGCGCGTAACACAGGACAGCCGAACTTACGCTCCCATCTTTCCCCTGAGAACGGAGAAGACTTTCCCAAGTCGACGATGAGATCCCAACGCTGCCGTGACCAGGGGCCTCGTTCCGGCGAATCTTCGGGCTGAAGCAGGAGAACTCGCATGCTGCCGGTCGACGGCGCCGTTAGACGCGCGCCGACACCTCCACAACTGGCGCCTCATCGTATGTTGGTGTCTCGCCTTGGATCCTCTGCCAGCCCAGAATTCGCTGCCGAACCAACGCGTAGCGCCGTTGAAATCCAGCCCTCTCCAAACCTCGAACTGAGGCCACATTACTCGCCGCGCTGAAAATCCAGGGATGCTTGCCTTCCTCCCGTATCTGCTGCGCGACCATCTCTATCGTCTGGGCGTAGTACCCGTGACCACGTTCGCCCGGCGGAGTCCAACAGTCAAAAATCATCACACAATCCGCCGCTGGCGCTTTCACCTTGGCATTCAGTTCGGAAAGAAAGAACCCGTCGAACTCCGCGATCCACGCAAAATGCAACGGTCTGCCTTCTGTGTCCACCAGGACAAAACCCTCGGCATTCCCTTCGCGTTGGCGCTTAGCCGAGCGCAGCAGGTATTGCATTGTTTCCTCATCGTCGTAGGATCGCATGGCGGCTTCGGCCAGAAGTTCATAGCTCACTGGACCAAGGGAACGCGGTTCGCATGACCTTGGCGGAGCAGTCCCGGCCTCGAAAAAAAGAACTTCCTCCCGGGAGAAAATCAAGCCTCGAATGCGCGACCCGGCCCGGCCCAGCGCCGCCTTCGGGCCTTCCTCTCGCAATCGCCGCCTAACGCTCTCCGCTTTCGCGCGCAGGGCTCGCGCCGTTCGTTCAGCCCAGGGCCAACTGGTAACCGCCGTTGCCGCCTGATAGCGCGCCATCTCCCACCAATGTTTCCACCGCGATCGGTGCAAGGTCACATACATGGTGCGGCGGCTGTCGTTCGCGAACGCCTCTTTGTAAGCTTCCGTTCCCACGCCGAGATCGGCAGTCGCCATGGCGGGATCAAGCGCCGCCTCTTCAATCAGTTTGAACAGCAGCACAAAACCTGGCGAGTGCTTTTCCAGATCGTTGACGAAGGTGAGCTGATACAGCGACCACCGTCCGTGAAACTTGAATCCGTAGTGCCAGGCGATGGTTCGCGGGCCCGCCTTCATTCTTGTGAAACAGAGCCAGCCGGCAGGTGACAACAGCCGGGTCAGTTCGCGCAGAAAGTCGCGACGTTCCGGACGGAGCAGATTGCTGATCTTTCCGTTTGCCAGCAGTCGGGAAACTTGGGCTGCAGCGAGCTCCGGCAACAGCGGATCGACAGTCTCCCAAGTGGACTCGTGCTCGGTGGTTACTGGCCCAGCCTGCGCCAACGCCTTCAACGAACGTTGCACCATCCTGCGGCGTGGGAGCTCGAGTTTCGCTCCAGGAGTGCCGTTTGCGTCGGGAAGCCGGACCTGCGCACAAACGTACGCCGTTCGAGCGTATATCCGAAAGCCAGCTTGCTTCGCGGCCTTCTTCACCGCGACAAATGACGGCGAGTCCTCCGGAATGTTTGTAAGCACAAGGTCCCGATATCCCGATTCACTCAACTTTTCGGCAACTTGAGTTGCGAAGTCGCCCGCGTCGCGCTCGCTCACGACAAAGTCGCAGTAATCACCGGTCGTCGCACACAAAAACGAAACTCGATTCGCTGTATCTGACGCCAGCGCCGCCACGGCACACAGGCTTCCGTCCTCCGCATAGCCCACGAACAGCAGCGGGCGCAGGCTTGCCCCGTAGGCCCGATGCATGGCCGCTGCCCACTCCCAGGTATAGAAAACCTGTGGCCCGCGGGTTTCGAGGACAAGCGCATTCCACTGCTGCCGCAGGGCTGCGTCTTCCGGAATTTCATGGAGCAGGACGAGTCGCACGGTTCGAGTCACAACGTTCGAGTCGCAAAGTTCGCGCTACAAAGTTCGCGTTAGAGGCTTCGAGTCGCTGGATCGAGTCACTTTCTCGCAAGCTTTGCCGAATACGTAATAGTACCAATCCGTCTCATAAGCATGACTCGGATAGGGATAGTCATCGCCAACGATGCGATCCAGGCGCAGATGTACGGCGCCGACTTCTGTGATCACACTGCTTGGGATGCAATGGTGTGTGAGCATCCCCCCGTGTCCGGATTCGACAACATCCCCTTCCCCGCGCCAGAACGCGCGCGAGGGAATTCTCTTGCACAGGCGCAGAAAGGTCGCTCCTGCCGCTTGGCCGACAGCCAAGGCCGACCGCCCGACAGTGAGAAGAGCGAACAACAGCCAGTACAGAATCCTCGAATTCCCTGAAAATCGTCGCGCCGTCTGCTGCAGCCGCTTTCTGTTCCACCGCGGACAGACCAGCACTGCGCGGGCATTGTGCGAAGAGAAAATAACCACACCGCCGGACTTGAGTACCCGGTGAATGTGTCCAAAGCAATTTCGCCGGGATTGCTCCGGCAGCACATGGTCAATGCCGTTGAACGCGAAAACGACGGCGTCGAACGATTCGTCTGGAAAAGCCGACAAATCCCCCGCATCCGCGACTACAAATTCCAGAGTCGGGAACTTGGCCCGACAAACCTTAACCATCGCGGGCGCGTAATCGACGCCAACATAACGCGATGCCCGGTTCGCGAGATACGGCGTTGTACGTCCACCTCCGACGCCAAGATCTAGAATCGCGCTACCCACGGGAATGTAGGTTTCAAACAACATTCGCTCGCAAGGCGTCAAATAATCCAGTGCAGCGTAATGGGCGGCTACTTCCGCGGCGTCGTACGTCTGGAGGTTCGTAGCTGCGCTCCGAGAAGTCATGGTCATTGCAACGTATGACGCTGCGAGGTGTGACCTTGCGAAGTCTGACCCTGAGAATTCTGACCCTGCGTGATCCCCGACGCTGGCGCGAAGCGGCCAGCCCGTCGCTGCAATCGAGCATGGAAGCCCGACACGTGCGCCTCGAACTCGGCCCGACTCATCTCGGCAGTGACGTGCACGCGTGGCAGCGCATAGGGCGGCAAATCAGTGCCCAGTCCACCGCCATAGTTCAGAAAGGCTGCTTCGAATCCCGCCTTCTGCGTCATCGCCAGCACTTGCGGCGTGACCGATTGCGGGTCGCCGAACGGATACGCAAACGCCCACACTCTCCTCTCGATAACAGATTCGAGTCTCAATCGGCTCTCGGAGATTTCGGCGTAGGCCAACTCCGGCGGTAGTTGCGACAACATAGGATGGCTCAGGGTGTGAGCGCCGATCGTCATTCCAGCCGAAACCAGTTTCTGGAGCTCCGAGCAGGTCAGCAATCCAAACCGGCGGTATGTAGCGGGATGTCCTTCATCGAGACTGTGCTCCGCGTGTCTGAATTGAATTCGAGCGGCGCGCAGAAATGATGCCCGGATTCCGGCGTTCACCACGGACAACTGCTTTACCGCACTCCACCAGATCGCACGCCGCTGTTCCCGCGACCCTAACTCTCCCTGAATCAGAACACCTTCGGACGAAACCTCGAAGGGCCCGGCCGGGCCACGAACAAACAGCAAGAACAATTCTTCATACCACAGCATCTGCCGGGAATCTTCCCCGGAAGCGCCGGTCACGAAGAACAGGCAACTAACCTTCTGCTGCTGCAGAACCGGCAACATGTCGGTTAAACAATTCAGGAGCCCGTCGTCACAGGTCAACAGAACTGCCCGTGGCGGCAGTTCGCGCCGCCCCTCCCGCCAAGCCAGCGCGTCCTCGGGCAAAATCACGTTGTAATGCTTCTTTAGCAAGCGCAGTTGGCGTCGCAGCGTTTCCGCGCTGATGAGATTCCCATCCAGCGCCCCATCGACCGTTTCGTATCCTTCCGGCAGCACGCCGTGGTACGTCACCGCGGCAAGCCCCCGAGCAGAAGTGCGGTGAAAAACACCAGCCATCGACAATGCGGGATAGAGGACGCTCTTCAGGAAAGGACTGACAATCCTCATTGCCGGTCAACCAGTTCCCAGCTCAGTGGAGTTCCGCGCTCAATGTCGCAAGCCGCATGGCGTCCTAATACTTCGGGAAGATGCCGCGTATGCAGTCCGTGCCCCGGACGGATCGATCGAACATTTTCGGCGGTGAACCGGTCACCCTGTTTTACGTCCTCCACCACGAACAGCGAGCGCCGGTACACCCGGATGCTCGCCTCTTTCGCGCTGCATCCGAAATAGACCGCACCCAGCGCCTTCTCCGCCACGCGAACCGCATCCGCCATGGCCGTGAATTCCTGCGGCTCCAGAGAGAACGCGCTGTCCGGCCCCGATTCCGACCGCGACAGGGTGAGGTGCTTCTCGATAATGCACGCGCCCAGCGCAACCGCAGCCACTGGAACCGCCATGCTCATACTGTGATCCGAAAGCCCCGCGGGCACATTAAAACGCCGCGCCAACTCCGGAATGGTGCGCAGATTCATTTCCTCCGCCGGTGCCGGATAAGCGCTTGTGCACTTCAGCAGCGCAATCTGCGTCGCGCCTGCCTGCCGAGCGGCGTTAACGGCCTCGCCAATCTCCTCCACCGTAGCCATCCCCGTCGACATAATCAGCGGCTTGCCCGTCTGCGCCATCTTCTGAATCAGCGGAATATCCACCAGCTCAAACGATGCCAGCTTGTGCGCCGGCACATTCATTGCCTCGAGAAAATCAACTGCCGTGGCGTCAAACGGCGTAGAGAAAAAATCCAGCCCCAGGTCGTTCGCCACTTGTTTCAAGCGGGGCTGCCACTCCCACGGCGTGTAGGCTTCGCCATAGAGCTCATGCAGATTTCGCCCAGCCCAGATCGTTCCTTCAATACGGAACTCCGGCCGGCTGCAGGCAATCGTCATCGTATCCGGCGTGTAGGTTTGAACCTTGATGGCGTCGGCACCGGCATCTTTCGCTGCATGAATAATCTTTACCGCCTGGTCAAAATTCTGATGATGATTAGCGGAAACCTCCGCGATCAAGTATGCCGGATAACCCTCACCGATGAACCGCTGACCGATTTTGATGCAGGGTGACATGTTCAATGACAGGTTCAATGTGACAGGTTCAAGCTAACGTGCTCAATCTAAATATGGACGAACCGAACGCACCAGTTCGAACGCCTCGGCCGCCGCGCATCCAACCACGCTACCCCAGCGTGTGGCCAGCGCGCGCAACGCCTCCGGCGACCGCGGATGAGGAAACTTCCGCGCCTCGGTTTCATAACATTCCATCGCCGCAATCTTTGCCTCGATGGTCCGCGTGATGTCCACGAAAACATTGGGCCGGAATGCCGGCTCGATGCGCTGAAAGGCCCACTCCGTCGACGACGCTACCTCAAACGCGTAAATCTCGCGCACCGGTTGCCCGGTCACGGGACGGGTCGCGGTCAGAACCGCCCGATGAATCACTCCATGATCCACATTGAGATCGCCGGCGTGGTGGGTATAGATGACCTCCGGCTGCAGGCGTTCCACCAGACTTTCCACGATTTTCACCACGTCCAACAGCGGAACCGTGTCGAGGCGGTTGTCCGGCAGATCATGCAATGTGAGGTTCTTCACTCCAACCTTGGCCGCTGCGGCGTGCGCCTGCTGGTGCAATTTAATTATCTTCCCCGCATCAGTGTCAGCACGTTGAGGAAGCCGCGAGGTCGCGCCCTCGCCCAGAATGGCGAAGTGCACCTCATGACCCTCCCTGACCAGGCGGGCCGCAGTCCCCCCACAGCCGAGCACCTCATCGTCGGGATGGGCGGCAATCACCAGCACCTTCACTTCGATGTCTCCTTGGGGTTGCTGCGCGTGATTGTAACGTCGGCCACGATGCGTCCGTCGTACAGAGCCGGCCGGCTGAATTCGAACCGAAACCCGGACTGGTGCAGGAACGCGCGCGGGTAGCCCTCGGCATCGAGCATGCGAATGAAATCGTGAAGTTCTTCGAGGGAAGCGGGACTACTCACTTCGCTCTCCTCCTTTTTTCTACGTTTGAAATTCACCACTTTGCCTCGCTGTGGAACTGGCTTCGGCTCACGCCGGATCATACGTTGGATCATCTCCGCGGACAATCGCCCTGCCCGCAAATAAATTTCTTCCGCGCCTCCCTCAACCGAGAGCGGTTCTTTCATATAGACCGGACCAGCGTCAAACTCCTGGCTCATGCGCAGAGCCGTCAGTTTAGTTTCGCGGAGACCGCGCACGATCAGATTCTGCAGCGGACTTCCACCCCGTCCGAAGGGAACGTCGGTCATGTGGAAGCAGACGCACTCATAACGCTCCACCAGTTCGTCAGGAACCTTCCACGACCAGTGCAGGAAGAAAATGTAGCGGGGCGCCAACTCGGCGACCCGGTCAGGTGTGAGATCGGAAGGCGAGTCGATATAGTGCCATCGCCCCGGCAGCGGCCGCAGAACCTGATCGAACAAACTCCGGTTCCAAGGCTTGCAACCCAGGACCAGATAGGTCTTCGGCTTGCTCGTGGCGGATTTCTTCATCGATGTGGATCTCTTCATCGATATTGATGGAGCCGGCTCAGTCTGCATATCGTGGATCACTACGGATAGCGGCCACAGAAAATGTTGGGCTCGGCACGGTCGTCAGAGCAGTCCCTTCGACCGCAGTTTTTCTTCCTGTTGCGTTCGCGCGGCCGCCCACTCCTCCTGCAGCATCGCCAGGCAGACGACGTCCTGGAAAACTTCTCGTTTCCAAATGTGCTTCCGAAACAAGCCCTCCTGCACAAAACCGAAACGGCGATGCATCTCAACCACGCCCTTATTAAATGCCAGCACTTCACAGCAAAGCTTCTCCAGTTTCAGCTCGTCAAACACGTAGTTCAACACTGCATACTCAACGCAGGTGCCCACACTCTTACCCCGAACATTGGGACTCACCACGTAGAAACCCCAGTAGCATCGCCGATTCGTCCGGTCGATGGCATACAAATACGCCACTCCCACATCTTCACCATCGCAGGTGATGACCCAATATTTGTACGTGGGATCTTTGAGAACACGCGAAAACCAAGCCGAGTGTTCCTCAGGACTGATCACATGGTCGGTGTACATGTAATCAGACACTTTCGACAGGTTGCGCCATTCACGAATCATATCCGCGTCGTCGGGACGAATGTCGCGTAATGAGGTCACGGTGCCTCCGCTTCCGAACTATCCTTGCTCATCAGCATCGATATGATCCGCCTCGTCCCTTCGCGGTCCACCAGCGCGCTCGCGGTCTGCGATAGAGTTTGCCTTTCCGAAGACGAGTTTGCAAGGTGGGTGACCAGTTGCGCCATCTCCCTGATCGGGAATTGTGACCCGCCGGAGACCAGTTTCACGGCACCGGCGGCGCGCAAAGCCTCAGCATTCAATATCTGATTGTCGGCCACGACCACCAAAATTGTTGGAAGACCCAGAGCACAACATTC
>JBEKRY010000008.1:0-44686 GCA_049517555.1 Candidatus Sulfotelmatobacter sp.
CGCGCGGGTAGCGTGACGTAAGTAATCGTGGCTGGCAACGGGCAACGGACCGGAGCTGTGAGCGTATGGAGATGTTACGACGGTCATCAAGGCCTCGCGTATTTGCTGATGTCTAATGTCAGAGTGGGCCGACGTAGAAAAGCGGTCAAGAAGTGAGTGAATGGATGAGCGTTAAAAGAGAGGCGCCAGAGCCAATCGAACAGCACGACGCCGGCAACGTCAAGACCTTGCGAAAGCGCATAATGGCGGCTCTCGCCCTTGTTTTTGTCTTCTTAATGAACACACTGTACCTTTATCACGGATCCGCGTATCTGCGGAATAGCGGCGATTGGCGTTGGTTCTGGATTGGCGAAGCCTGCACTGGCGTACTGCTGTTTTTTGGCGTCGTGCAGATCCTCAGAAAAGGGCCATGAACTTTACAGGTGTGACCAACCACTGCCGACGCAATCATTTTACCCAAGAACATCGCAGTTCACTGAGCGTCAACCGCCATCGGAACAGCATTTTCCGCGCTTGGCCGCTTAAGGTTGCCAAAATCCAGTTGCAGGTGAGATTATTTCTCCGTGACAAATGGTGGCGAGCCACCGCCACCAAAAGGGGGGGCAATGTACCAGAAACGTCCGGGAGTATTTATGGCCGATTGGTGGGATGCCGACGGCCGCCGCCACCGCAAGCAATTCTCAACCTCTGCCGCGGCACGTGAGCATGAGCACCGCGAAACCGCTCTTGCTCATGCCGAGCGCGCCAGCCGCGAAATGAAACTAGCGGCTCGAACCAGCGTCGGAAAAACTAGTGTCGGAAAGACGAGTGGCAAAAAACCGGGTGGCGGAAAAAAGGCTCAATCGGAGACGGTTACCGGCACCGTCGAGCCGGCCAAAGGCAAGCTCGGTGTCATGATTCCCGGCATGGGTGCCGTAGCGACGACATTTGTTGCTGGCGTCGAAGCCATCCGCAAAGGGCTCGCGAAGCCCATCGGCTCGCTCACTCAGATGGGCACCGTGCGTCTAGGCAAGCGTACCGACGGACGGTCTCCGAAAATCAAGGAGTTCGTCCCCCTGGCTGGACTCGACGATCTGGTCTTCACCGGATGGGACATTTTTGAAGACGATATGTACCAGGCTGCTTCGAACGCGGGCGTGCTCGACTACCGTCTGCTCGAGCAGTTGAAACCGTTTCTTTCGTCGATAAAGCCGCGCTCCGCCGTCTTCGATCACAACTACGTCAAGAAAATCGACGGGCCCAACGTGAAGAAGGGCAAAACGAAGATGGATCTCGCCGAACAGTTGCGCCAGGACATCCGCGACTTCCGCAAGACCAGCGGTGCCAGCCGTCTAGTCACCATGTGGTGCGGATCGACCGAGTCGTTCATCGAGCCGACCGAAGCCCATCAGTCGGTGAAGGCGTTCGAGAAGGCGCTCCGCACGAACGATGAACTCATTGCGCCTTCCATGATTTATGCCTACGCGTCTCTGATGGAAGGCGTCCCGTTCGCCAATGGCGCGCCGAATCTTACGGTCGATCTGCCGGTGATGCTCGAATTATCGCGGAAGAATGAAGCTCCCATCTGCGGCAAGGATTTCAAAACCGGCCAGACCCTGATGAAAACCGTTCTTGCCCCGGCCTTCAAAGCCCGCATGCTGGGCCTAAATGGATGGTTCTCGACCAACATTCTGGGTAATCGCGACGGCGAGGTGCTCGACGATCCGGGTTCGTTCAAAACCAAGGAGGAATCGAAGCTCTCGGTGCTGGAACACATTCTGCAGCCCGAGCTTTATCCCGAACTCTACGGCAACATGTTCCACAAAGTGCGGATTAATTATTATCCGCCGCGCGGAGACAACAAAGAGGGCTGGGACAACATCGACATCTTCGGCTGGCTGGGCTATCCCATGCAGATCAAGGTCGACTTCCTGTGCCGCGATTCGATCCTGGCCGCACCCATCGTGCTCGATCTCGTTCTGTTCCTCGACCTGGCGAAGCGCAGTTCGGAGTTGCGCGGGCTGGGAATTCAGGAATGGCTCAGCTTCTACTTCAAGTCTCCGATGACTCCGCCGGGACTGTACCCAGAGCACGATCTGTTTATTCAATCAATGAAGCTGAAAAACACGCTGCGGCACTTGAAGGGCGAGGACCTGATCACGCACCTCGGGTTGGAGTACTACGACTAAGCGATCGTGTGAGCGCGGGCGACTCGCCCGCGCTCGATCACTTCAGTGAGTCCCAATCTTCGAGCGGGACGATTGGCGATTCGATATCGCCGACAAGCTTGAAGATGCCCTTCAACCGTCCGATGAATTTCGGCGGCTTTTCGGCGGGCATAAGCAGGGCGACCGGCTTACTGCGTTTTGTGATGAGGACAGGTGCCCTCGTGGCGTGCACGAGCTCAAGTATGGCAAAGCAGCGCGTCCGGAAATCGCTGGCGGAGTTCGACTTCATAACACTTACTTCTAGGTTCCTATCGGCATCCCGGCCATTCCGCATAAATGCCTCTAGAACTTCTTCCGCAGAAACTCAAAGAATAGATAGCCGATCAGGGCCGCGATCATGGCAATTTCGAAATTCGCAGTGGTAAGAACGTCTCGGACCGCCCAGACCAAGCCATTCTTTCGCCCCATGCCCGAGCGCTCAAATTCTCCCATCAGGAGATTGGCGTAAAACAGGAAAATGATGAAGGTTACCTCGATCACCGCTCTCCAGACGTGTTTGTTCATGGACGATTCCACTCTCCAAAAGGCGCAGGCATGGGCGCTTCCTGCGGTATATACTTTATAGACTTCTAATGCCTTTTGCGGGGCATTCGGGGCAGTTCGATCTTCCCCCTAGCCAGGCGACTCATGCTCAACCGGAATCCGCGGAGTGATCCGCACGATCCTCGTGATCCAACCAACGCGGCTAATTCGCCCGGCGTAAGCGTGCCCGCAAAAGGAGACAGCGCTGTTTCCAACCCGCCTCCCGACGCTGAAGCGACTCTGGTTGACTTTTCGAACTCCTACTTGGATCCCGAGGCCACTATCGTGGACGCCGGGGCCAAGTTCACGCCCAAGCCGCGGTCGCCTCGCGACACCGGACCGGGGCCGGTAAGGGCTCAGCCGAGCGACAGCGCAAGGTTGAAGACTAGCGCCCCCGTTCTCCAACCTGGCGACGTGCTGGGCGGGCGTTACGATATCCTGCAAATGCTAGGTGAAGGCGGCATGGGCGCCGTCTATAAGGCGATGGACCGGGAACTGGACCGTCCGGTCGCGCTGAAGCTCATTCGCCCGGAACTGGCGGCGAATCCGTCGATTCTGGCGCGCTTCAAACAGGAACTGCTGCTGGCCCATCAGGTCACGCATAAGAATGTGATCCGCATCTACGACCTGGGCGACGCCGATGGCGTGAAGTTCATCACCATGGAGTTCGTCGACGGCGTCGACCTGCGTGCTCTGATCCAGGAGCGCGCGACCGAGAAGAAGAAATTTACCCCCGAGGAAGCGGTCGAGATCACGGAGCAGATCTGCCGCGCCCTCGAAGCCACGCACGCTGTGGGAGTGATTCACCGCGACCTGAAGCCGCAGAACATCATGCGCGACGGCAGCGGGCGGATTCTGCTGATGGATTTCGGCCTGGCCCGCACTGTCGAGGGCCAAGGCATGACCCAAACCGGTGCTCTCGTCGGGACCATGGAATACATGTCGCCGGAGCAGGCGCTGGCTAAGGATCTGGATCAGCGCTCCGACCTGTTTACTCTCGGCTTAATTCTTTATGAGTTGCTGACCGGCAAAACTCCGTACTCGGCCGAGAGCGTTGTCGCCAGCCTGATCAAGCGTACGCAGGAACGCGCGATTCCGGTTTCCGATCACGATGGCACGATTCCGCAGCCGCTCAGCAATATTGTGAGCAAATGCCTGGAGCGTGATCCGAAATTGCGCTACCAGAATGCCGCCGAGTTGTTGCACGATCTGGACGCATACTCGGGCAAAGGCGCGGCTGCCAACCTGCGATTTCAACCGGCCGTCGAGCCCTGGGGGCGAACGATTCACTGGCCGCTGATCAGCGGCATCGTCACCGTGCTGGTGCTGGCGATTGTGGGCTATGTATACCGCGGCCCGCTATTTTCGCCGGCGGCGAAAAAAACAGCTGCGGCGCAACCTTTGTCGCTGGCGGTGATTCCGTTTCAAAATACTTCTGGCGACGCATCCTGGGATTGGCTGGGGCCCAGTCTGGCGGACATGTTGAGCACTGACGTTGGCCAATCCGCGCATCTGCGCGCCGTGTCGTCGGACCGCGTGCAGCAGGTGTTTCATGATCTGCGCATCGCGCCAAATTCCGTCGCCGACTCCGCGACTCTCGGCCGCGTTGCCGAATTCACCAACGCCGACACTCTGGTCTGGGGCCAATACACCAAGCTCGGCGAGCAGATTCGCATCGACGCCACGCTGCAGGATCGCAAACACAATCGCACCATCCAGGTGAAGGCCGAGGCGGCCAACCAGCAGGACTTGTCGGCGGCCGTCGACCGCCTGGCCGGGATGATTCGCACGAACCTCGCGTTGTCGCCCGATCTGGTGAAAGAGCTGCAAGCGCAGTCCTTCAAGCCAACTTCGACTTCGGTCGACGCGCTGCGCGACTACAACCAGGGATCACAATTGTTGCGGCAGGGCAGCAATCTGGAAGCGAAGAAAGATCTCGAAGCCGCCACGAAAGAAGATCCGCAATTCGCCGTAGCGTATTCGCGCCTGGGCGAAGCGTATTCTGCCTTGGGATATGACGCCGAAGCCGAACAGGCTTCGCGGCATGCCGTCGATTTGAGCCAGAACCTTCCCTTAGCTCAAAGATATTTCATCGAAGCCAGTCTGGCGCGGGTGACCAAGGATAATCAGAAGGCGCTCGCCGCCTACGAGAACCTGGCGAAAAGTTTCCTCGATAATCTCGACGTGCAGTTTGCCCTCGGCAGCCTCTACGAAGATGCTGGCGATCTCGACAAGGCGCGTTCCAGCTATGCGAAAGTGCTGCAAACTGACCCTAAGAACCTGGACGCGCTGCTGGCCAGTGGACGAGTGGAGATCAAATCCGGCAATCCACAAAAAGGACTCGATCCGCTCGATCAGGCGCGCCACATCGCCATCGATCTCGATAATCAGGAGCAGCAGGCCCTCATCCTCCAGGCCACGGGTATCGCTTATAAGTTAATGAACAAACCGGCCGAGGCCTTGCGCAACTATGAAGACTCGATGGCCATCAACCAGCACCTCGACCAGAAGCGCGGAGTCGCCGCCAATCTGGCTGAAATCGCCCAGGTGCAGCTTTCGCTCGGCAAGCCCGACGCGGCCGTGGCTGCCTACAACGATGCGCTGAAGATTCGCCGCGAGATTGGCGCCAAGAAAGAAGCAGGCGACACGCTCATTGACCTGGGCGATCTGTATTCCGAGCGGGGACAATCCGATCTGGCCCTGCAGAACTTCAAAGAAGCATTGCAGATTGAGCGCGATGCCGGAGATGAAACTTACCAGGCGCTTTGCCTGAACAATATCGGTAACGCGTATCTGCAGAAGGGTGAGAACGAAGACGCGCTTACTTATCTGCAACAGGCGTTGCAGCTTCGCGAAAAACTCAATGTCCCGGCGGATATCGCTGAAACGCTGCACAACCTGGGCGAAGCTTACGCCAACCTGGGCCAGTACGATCAGGCCATGACGTCGCAAATGCGTGGCCTCGAACTCTATCGCAAAGACGGCAACAATCAGGGTGCGGCCGTGGTCTCGCACAGCCTGGGTTTAGTCTTTGAATATCAGGGGCGCCTCGGGCCAGCCATTGGCGCCTTGCAGGACGCGGTAAAAGGATTTCGGGATGCTGGCGACCGCAGCGTCAGCTTGGCTCAGGCGCTGAACGATCTGGGCGGAGTTCTGGCCAAGTCCGGCCGCGGCGCCGAGTCGCCGAAACTGCTGGAAGAAGCGCAGAGCTTGGCCCAAGGCCTGAAAAATGACGGCTTGAGCGCCTCCATTCTCGACCACCAGGGCGATGCCAGCTTCTATCAGGGTGACGTGAAATCGGCCAGGGATTCTTATCAGCAGGCTTTGCATTTGGCCGCACACAGTTCGGAGAAAGCCGTACTCCTTACGACGAAGCTGAATCTGGCCAGGGTGGAAATTGCCGAAGGGCATGCACAGGCCGCTGCGGGCGAGTTGCGAACTTTAGGGCAGCAGGCCGACTCTCTCGGCGCAAAATATCTCTCGGTCGACTGCTCCATTTCGCTCGCCGAAGCCTTGATCAAAAGTAAGGATTATGCGCATGCCCGCGAGGAGTTGCAGCGCACTCTGAGCAAGAGCGAGAAGCTCGGGCTGCGCCTGGAGAGCGCCCGCATTCATTTGCTGCTCGGAACGTCTCTCCGGCTTTCAGGCAGCGCGTCAGAAGCAACCGTGCAATATCGCGAGGGCCAGCGCCTGCTGGACGACATTCGCAAAGAGCAGGGAGCGGAGCACGTCATCGAGCGTTCTGACCTGAAACTCCTGTACGCGGAAGCCACGACGCAGTTCGCCCAGTAAGGCAAATGTCGTTCCCGACCTGTAATCCCTAATACTTCCGGCACGGAAAGAAGATTCGTATCAGGGCCTGCCTTGAGGCATGCCGGATCAGCGCGAAGTTGAATCCGGCTTTAGCCTCCGACCGTGGACAGGCCCCCAGCGGCTAAAGCCGCTCGTCCCTAAGCTGTCGTCGGCATCGCTGAAGCGATGCCCTGATACGAATCTTTTTTCAATGCGACACTATGAAAAAGGGCGAGATCCGAAGATCTCGCCCGTGACTTTCTGTTCGCAACAGCCTCTAGTCCTAGTGGGTTGCCTTGATTACGGTCCCGGTGATCGGGATTTGTTGCGGACTGCCCGTCGCGCTGTCGGTGATAAGCAGTGTCGCAGTGTGCGTTCCTAGATTGGTGGCAAGAAAGCTGACGAAGATGTCGCAGCTCTTGCCCGGTGCCAGGTTGGGCAGGCAGAGGCTCAGGAAGGGGAAGGTTTCATAAGTTGAAAGCGTCCCGGGTGAAAGTGAAACGTTGGTTATTTTCAATGTGGTCGACCCCGTATTTGTGACCGTTTCCGTCAGCAGCCCGATGCCGCCAAGCGTCACATTCCCGAAATTCAGGCTGCTCGGGGAAAGTGTAATCGCCGGCTGAGTCACTACCAGCGTGACCTGTTTGGTCGCCGATACGTAGTCCACCGAATCCGTCGGCGTGAAGGTGACTGATAGCGTTTGATTTCCAACCGCCAGCACCGTGCCCGCACCAGGCGTGTAGACGAATGTTCCCGGTACGTTCGCGGTGGCGTCGAGCTGAGTAGAACTCAGCTGGGTGCCGTAGGTTATGGATGCAGGCGTTGGCCAGGTAAGGATCGGCGTGGCCTTATTCACCACCAAGCTCACCGAACCAGCCGCCGACGTATAGTCCACCGAATCGGTCGGCGTGAACGTAACCGTCAGCGTTTGATTGCCAGCGGTCAGCAACGTTCCGGCGCCTGGAGAATAGACGAATATTCCAGGAACGCTGGCGGTTGCATCGAGCTGTGCGGCGGTGAGAGTTGTGCCGTAGGTTATGGCAGAGGGTGTCGCCCAAGTGACCGTCGGCGTGGCTTTGTTCACCTGCAAGGTTACGCTAGCGGTGGCGCTCGAGTAGTCGGTGGGATTCGATGGTGTGAACGTCACCGACAGGGTTTGACTGCCCGCAGTCAACACGGTTCCCGCCGCCGGAGAATAAGCGAAGGTTCCAGCAACGTTGGCGGTTGCGTCGAGTTGGGTCGCGCTCAGCCCGGTGCCATAAGTGATCGCGGAGGGCGTCGCCCAAGTGATCGTCGAAGCTGCCTTGTTCACCTGCAACGTGACGCTGGCGGAGGCACTCGCGTAGTCGGTGGTATCAGTCGGCGTGAAGGTCACCGACAGGGTTTGACTGCCCGCGTTCAAAGTCGTCCCCGCGGCCGGAGAGTAGACGAAGGTTCCCGGTACGCTGGCACTCGCGTCGAGCTGTGTGCCGCTGAGAGTCGTGCCATAAGTGATCGCGGCGGGCGCTGGCCACGTGATGACCGGCGCTGCTTGCCCGACTGTGTAGCTAACGGTGACCGGCGTAGTCACGTTGCCGACGGCATCCTGCGCGTTGATGGTGACGGTGTGCGATCCCGTCGCGCCGGAGACTGCAGTGCTCAGCGTCCCGGTGTTTCCGGTCGGAGGGATCGTCGCTGAACCCGAGGGTCCGCAGAGCACTACGCCCGAACCGCCGTCGGTGCAGCTGTAGTTAGCCGTAACCGATTGCCCGAAGACTGGTGACGCCGGCGAAATTGTCGGACCGTTGATGCCTGGTGCCTTCTTGTCCACTTCGAACGGGCCAAACGGGCCTTGCGGAGCGGAGGTGTTGCCGGCGATATCCTGCGCGGTGACGGCCGCGATGGTGGCGCTGTTCGTTTCCGTTCCAACCGGTACGTTGGTCGTGACGTTGAACGAAGCCGGGCCTACCAGGCCTGAGCCGCCTGCGTTGTCGCTGGCGGTGCAGGGAACGACTACGTCAATCGCAGACCACGCGGGAGCCGGCGGGGTGCAAGTCACTGTCGGAGGAACGGTATCGACCTGGACCGTGAATGTGGGACTGGCGCTGCTCACCTGCCCGTTGCTATTCGTGGTGGTGCTCTCGACCGTCCCAGCATTATCGGAGCCGTAGAACGTGACTACCGTCGCGCCTTGAGCGAGGTTAGGGATGACGATCGATCCGGTGGTTCCTGTGAACGTTCCCGTCGCCGGGCTGGGCAGGTTCGCGCCCGTGGCCGAGTAATTAATGCTGGTAACGGCCGGCAGTGGCGACGGCGGATTGGTATTGTTGCTCGGAACAATGTCTGTGCTGTTGAAATTGAGCGTCACACTCTGATTCGTCCATCCCTGGTTCAGCGCAGGCGTCGTAGTCACAGCGGTGCTCGGCTGAACCACGCCGAGAATCGGAATCAGGGTGGAGTTGAAGTTGTTGGTTTTCCCGTTGGTAGTCGGGTCGCCGCTGATGCCGGTGAAAATGTTCACCAGCCCTTTGCAGATGTTGTCCTGGTTTTCGCAGGTCAGGGCGTTGTCCGAACCCATAATGTAACCGGGATTGACGATCGGCTTCTGGGTCGGATCGAGGTTATAGGTGTTCGAAACGTTGATCAGGGCGTTGGTGCCGGTGTTGGGACAGTTCGCCCCAGTGGGATTGCTGCTGGTCGAAGTGGTGCATAGATCCGTGGTGAGCACGCAACCGTAATTGCCGCCACCCGTGTCCTGCAGCTGACAGGTAGTTCCCTGAAACGGAGTGTTCTGCACCAGTTGGGTGAACTGCTGAGTCGTAATCGTCTGCACCGTCCCCTGCATGGTCACACCGGTGAAAGCGCCGCTGCCCAGTCCGCTTTGGGAGTAGTCGGCAATCGCACTCAGCGTGGGGGTGTAATTGAAGGTGGTGGTGGTGGTCTGCAGCGGCTGGTTGATGGTGATCGGCGCGAGCGGCAGAGAGCTAAACGACCAGCTCAGAATATTGTTGTTTTCGACCGAGCCACCCGTGGCCGACGTAAGTCCGATATAGGCGCTGCCGTTCGCGGTCAGGTTCAGCTGCGTGGCCAGGTTCAAGGTGGTCTGCAGGATCAGAGTGCTGTCCATGTATACGACCAGATTGTTGCAGCTGCTGGTGCAGTTTCCCGGCGGCAGATAATTCACGGTGATGGTGTGCGAATTTCCGTCCGACAATGACAGGCCGACGGGCAGTTCCTGCAGCGCGATGGCCGCCAGGCTGCCGTTCGGGCAGACGTAGTCGTGGTCCGCGCTGTTGGGCGTGAGCGTACTGGGATTGTTCGGCCCGCAGCTTTGGACGGCGATGTGGTTGCCGTTCGGGTCGCTGTAATTGGTGTTCAGATAGGTGTCGAGTTCAATGGCAAGACTGTTGGTGATGGCGTTTCCGGGGCCACTGGCGGTGGAGACGTCGTTGTTGCCATACGACATGTTCTGCCCGTCTCCGGTGTAGCCGAGCGCGCCCGTGCCGGCTGGATCATTCTGGATGACCAGCGCCATGCCGTCGGCAGGGAAGCTGCAGGAGAAGCAGGCGTTCGTGCTCGTAATCTGAAACTGGAAGGCCGTCGTGAATCCCGTCGAGAGCGGTTGCGGGAGGTAGTACCAGGCCGCAGCGTGCTGATTTAGATTGGCCGTGTTCAGCTGCAAAATGCCGCCGGTCACCACCGTCGGCAGCGACGGAGAACCAACCGTCAGAACCTGGCAGGAGGGCGGCGGGGTGGCGCTGTTGGCGCACACATTGCTTGTGGTGAATCCGGTCGACGCCGGGAAACCGAAGGTCTGAGCGGAAGCTACCTGCCCCCCAAAACCAGCAAAGAGCAGACCAGCCAGCGCCAAACCAGTAAGGGGCAAACCGATAGAGGTCACGCCAGCAGGGACAAAGCCGCCAAAAAGCCTGCCAGTAAGTATTCCGACCGCAGACAAACCACTACGCAATGTGCTTTTCATTGTTATTTCCGCTTTCTCCGCTTTTCTAAATCACGCACCCAGATCGGGGGACCTTCAAACGCGCCATTCCACAAGGAACTCAAACTCCCAGGACGAGACTTTCCAAGACCAAGGCTATAAGACTTATGGAATGGGGAAACCAGTCAGCTCAAGAAGGGGGGAGGGCTGACAAACCGCCGTCCATTCTCTTATCGAGCCTCCCAGGTGTCAAGGGAAAAGCGCGTCCCCCGTGGCATTCAGGGCGTTGGCTTTCCAATCAGGGAAGAGTTCGGCCGGACGGTTTCGGACGGTTTCGCGACCCCTGAATCGGCCAGCGGCCACGACAGCACCCACGTCGATCTTTATCGGGTCGTACGGATAACCCCAAGCCCGGCTCGCCGCGTCCAACCACCAGACTTAAGATTCGGTCTTGGTGTCTTCCCCTGCGGGCGTATAATCGAGCGCAAGGAGTACCCTATGAAACTCAGGTGGCTGGCAAGCGCGATGGCGTTGGCGGCGTTCAGCGTGGGACCCTGGATGTTTGCGCAAGTTTCCGATCAGGATAAAGATCAGCCGAAATCAGGGGATGTGCAGAATGCGCCCGCGCAGGCGCCGGCATCGCTTCCCACGGCGGATGACAGCCAGATCAAGCATGACGGCGGCGCCACCGACGTTGATGCCGTGGGTAACCGCAATGTGGGCTGCGGTCGCGGCGTAGGCAACTGGTACACGGTGGAGCATCAGGTTGCCGACGGCCGCAAGTTCTCGCAGATGATCGAATCGCAAATCAAACTGGTGAACGACCCAGTGATCACCGAGTACGTGAACCGGGTGGGCCAGAATATCGTGCGCAACTCGGACGCCCAGGTGCCGTTCACGATCAAAGTGATTGATTCCGACGTGGTCAACGCCATGGCGCTGCCCGGTGGATTTTTCTATGTGAATTCCGGATTGATTCTCGCGGCCGACGAAGAAGCGGAGATGGCGGGCGTAATGGCGCATGAAATCGCCCATGTGGCCGCCTGCCACTACGGACGCGAAATGACCCGCATCCAACTCCTCCAACTTGCCTCGCTGCCCGCCATCTTCATGGGCGGCGCAATCGGCTACGGAATTTACGAGGGCATGGGCCTCGGCATTCCGCTGACCTACCTGCACTTCTCGCGCACCTTCGAGGCGCAGGCCGACTACCTGGGGGTGCAGTATATGTACCGCGCCGGATACGATCCGTCGGCCTTCGTATCGTTCTTCGAAAAGATTCAGGCCATGGAGAAAAAGAAGCCGGGGACGCTGTCGAAAGCCTTCTCGACCCATCCTCAGACTCCCGACCGGATCGAGAAATCGCAAGAAGAGATACGAAAGATTCTCCCCGCCAAGCCTCAGTACGTCGTGACCACTTCGGAATTTGACGAGGTTAAGGCCAGGCTGGCGGCCATCGAGAACAAGCATAAAGTGATCGACGAGAAAGATTCGAACAAGCCCAGCCTGCGGCGGACGTCGAATACCTCGGACAACTCCGGCAGCACGACGCAAAGCGACGACGACCGTCCAACCCTGAAACGGCGCGACGATTCTTCGAACTAAAGCTGAGATCGCCTGACCGGCGGCCGTGGCCGCCGGTTTTGCTTTTTCTGGCGCTGCAATTCGAAACATGCGATTCACCCTTCTACTGGCGCTGCTTTCCCTCCTGTGTTTTTCCGGTGTCTCCGCGGTCGCTCAAGAGCCAACAATCGTGCGCATTGGCGTGACGCTGCCGACTAGCGGCGAAAAAGACGTACCGGACAGTCAGGTGAGAGACCGTCTGCTGAAGACGCTCAACCAGCGCAAGTTCGATAAGAAACTGAATCTGTCGCTGCAGGCCGTCGCGCTGGACGCACCACCGGGAAGCAAGGCGATCGCCGAAGCGCGGGAAAAGAACTGCCAGTTCGTGCTCTACAGTCTGGTACAGCCGGTCGAGACCTCGTACAGGTTTGAGGCGGCTAACGGTGGTCCCGGAGAGAATTTCGCAGTAACTACGGCAACCGCCGAGTACCAACTTCGGCGCGCCATCGATGGCGTGTCGTACTCGATCGGTATTGCGAAAAGCGAAGCCTCAGTGTCCCCGAAGGAAGCCACTCTGCTGGCCATCGAACGCCTCGGTGGCAAGGTCATGGCCGATCTCAAGAATGGCAGCAGCGTGGCTCTCGGCGCGGCTCCCGCAGCCGAACAAGTCCCTCTAAAGCAAGGCGAGCTTCGTGCCGGCTCCGACTTCTGCGCCTGGCTGCCCGCCAATATTCCTCATGCCGAGGCGCTGCACGGAGTGTGCGAATATGCGATCGCGCTGCCGCGGGACATGCCGAACTTTGTCTGCCGGCAGGAGACTTCCCGCTACCAGGGCCAAAACCGCGAGCCCGTCGACCTGATCACGGCCACGGTGCGATATGAAGATGGAAACGAGTCCTACAGCGATCTGCGACTGAACGGCAGGTCGGTTTCCGACGCCGAGGGGAAAGCGGCGGGGCTCTGGTCGAGCGGACAATTTGAGGGCAACCTGCGCGCTATTTTTTACTCCGGCAACCATGCTGTATTCGAGTTTTCCGGGCTTAAGAAAATTGAAAACAAAATTGAGAGCAAACTCGAGACGCATGCCGCCTGGGTGTTCACCTTTCAAATTGCTCGGCAGAACGAGCCCCTGTGGGAACTGCGGGGCCAGGACCAGGTAGCCGCGCCGCCCTATGGAGGAGAGTTGTGGATCGATCAGAAAACCGGCGCAGTGCTGCGATTCCGTTCCTCGGCGAAAGATCTGCCTCCATCGTTTCCCATGCAGGCTGCCGAGATCCTGATCGACTATGACAGGGTCGCCTTTGGCGATGGCACCGCCTTCGTGCTTCCGGTTGAGTCGAGCGTAGCGACCAAGTATCAAGGCATGGAACCTACGCGCAACGTGGTGCAGTTTAGCGGCTGCCATCGCTTCCGCGCCAAAGCTCGCATGGTGTTAAACCTGCCGCCGGGCGCGAGTTCGGTGGAATCGAGTTCGGTCGAATCGAGTTCCGCAGACGCCCTGAAAAGGGAAGCAGAAGAGGACGAAAAGATTTATGCCATCCTGCGCGAGCAGGCGGTGCGCGAAGACGCGGCCCGGCTCGAGGCCGAACAACAAGCCGACTTGAATGCGGCCACGGTGGGAGCAATCTGGAAAATGGCTGTGCTGGAAAAGCAGCGGGAGAGCAACGCAGAACGGCAGGCGAGCGCCAATCGTACCGCGCCGTCCGCGCTGCCTGTGTCTCCGCCTTCGGACAGCGCGCCTGAAACCGTTTTCAAGGTGAGCGTGAGGCTCGTGCCGGTGAGCGTGGTGGTGCGCGACACGAAGGGACAGGCGGTCGGAAATCTCGGCAAGAAAGATTTCCTGCTGTTCGATGAGCGCAAGCCGCAGCCGATCAGCAGCTTTGCCGTGGAGAAGGAAAAGGGCCAGCTAAAACCGGGGTCTGCGGAACAGACGGCTCCGAGCCCGCCTTCCGCGGATACTGCCGCGGATCGATCAGCGGACCCAAACCTGAACCCGGCGGCGCAGAATCAAAATAACGTCGCCTACGTTTTCGACGATCTTCAAACCACGTTCGAAGACCTTGCGAATGTTATCGCGGCCGCGGAACGGCATCTCTCCGCGTTGCATCCGGTGGATCAGGCGGCGGTTTTTACCACATCCGGCCAGATCGGACTCGACTTCACGTCCGACCGCGAGAAGTTGCAAGCCGTCCTGCGGATGTTGAAACCGCATTCGCACGTGACATCGGAATGCCCGCCGGTGAGCTACTACATGGCGGATTTGATCGCGAATCAGGGCGATGCGGGCGCGAGCGCTCTGGCGGTGGATGAAACTATGCGCTGCGCGGGCGTCACGGCGGCCGCGGCAAAGGGCATCGCCACTGCCAAGGCCTTGGAAGTCGTGAGCATAGGCAGAGTAGAAAGCGAGCGCACGCTGCAGGTCTTGAATGATGTGATCGCGAGAACTGCGGCCATGCCCGGCCGCCGCAGTATTGTTCTGGTCTCCGCCGGTTTTCTGACGGTTGCTCCCGAAGCGCAGGACAGGGAAATGTCTCTGGTCGATCAGGCGGTGCGGGCGGGAATCGTCTTCAATACTCTCGATGTGCAGGGCGTTCCCGCCACCGGGATATCCGGCAGCAACAGTGAGGATTTCGGCAGAGCCTTATTCGACCGGGATGAAGCCACCGCGAGGAGCGCAGTATTGGCCGACCTGGCCTACGGCACCGGCGGGATGTTTTTCCACAACAACAATAATCTTCAAGAAGGTTTCCGCCAGACGGCGGACGTGCCGGAATATATCTACCTCCTTGGCTTCTCACCGCAAAAGCTGGATGGAAAATTTCATAAGCTAAGAGTCAAGGTAACCGGCGCAGAGGCAGAGAAGGTCAGCGTCCAGGCGCGCTCAGGCTACTACGCTCTCAAGCCCACGTCCGCCCAGTGAGAGCCAGAGCCGGGAATGCTTTTTGATCTTCTGAGCATATTGCGTGACAACACTGCCGGGCATCCTGCCCGGAATACTGCCGGACTCACGGCAAAGCCCGATTTCGCATAAAATCGCATGCAAGCACTCTCCCGGCGACCAGTGATCTCGAACCAGTGATCTTCAGTTACAAATTGAATTTGGGAAACACGTGCTGGCTCGACTATGCTTGATTTAGCAGCGCACTGACGTCGTCACGGACACTGACTGCGCATACTGATTACGGATACTGATTACTGATCTTGATAAGGCGGAAGATTTCATGGCAGAGAACACACTCACCATCACCGACAATCGCACCAACAAGACGTACACGGTTCCGGTCGAGAACGGCACCATTCGGGCGATGGACTTGCGCCAGATTAAAACCGGCGCCGATGATTTCGGGCTGATGACCTACGATCCCGCGTTCATGAACACCGCGTCATGCAGGAGCGCCATTACCTACATTGACGGCGACAAGGGCATCCTGCGTTATCGCGGATATCCCATTGAAGTTCTGGCCGAGCGCTGCACCTTCCTCGAAGTCGCCCACCTGCTGCTGCACGGCGAACTTCCCACTGAGAAAGAGCTGAAGGCCTGGGTCTACGACGTCACCCACCACACCATGCTGCATGAAACCACCAAGAAATTCATGGAGGGTTTCCGCTATTCCTCGCACCCGATGGCGATGTTCGTGAGCACGATTGCGGCCTTGTCGAGCTTTTATCCCGACGCCAAGAACGTGCACGATCCGGCTAACCGTTTACACCAGATTTCCCGGCTCATCGGCAAGGTGCCTTCCATCGCAGCCATGTCGTACCGGCACAATGTGGGATTTCCCTACGTCTATCCCGACAACGATCTGAGCTATACCGAAAATTTCATGAACATGTTGTGGAAAATGGTCGAGCCCAAATACGTGGCCCAGCCCGCAATTGCGCGCGCTCTCGACATTCTCTTCATTCTGCATGCCGACCATGAACAGAACTGCAGCACCAACGCCATGCGCTCGGTGAGCAGTTCGCAGGCGGATCCTTACTTGTCAGTCGCCTCGGCCGCCTCGGCGCTGGCCGGGCCTTTGCACGGAGGAGCCAATGAAGAAGTTCTCAAGATGCTCGACGAGATTGGATCGAAAGATCACGTTCCCGCCTACATCAAGCGCGTGAAGTCAGGCGAGATCAAGCTGATGGGTTTCGGGCACCGCATCTACAAGAATTATGATCCGCGCGCGAAGATCATCCGCTGGAGCGCCGAGCAGGTCTTCGAAGTCACCGGACGCAGCCCGAAGCTCGATATCGCGCTGGAACTCGAACGCATCGCCCTCGAGGACGACTATTTCGTGAAGCGCAAACTCTATCCCAACGTCGACTTCTACTCCGGCATCATGTATCAGGCGATGGGCTTCCGGCCAGAGATGTTTACCGTGCTGTTCGCCATTCCGCGCACGGCGGGCTGGCTGGCGCAGTGGCAGGAACTGATCACCGATCCCGAGCAAAAAATCGCGCGCCCGCGCCAGATCTATACCGGATATGCCGAGCGCGAGTTCGTGCCCATCGATAAGCGGGTTCCAGTGCCGATTCCCGCAAATTCTCCATCCCGCTGATACTTTCTCGCAGCGATATTGCTCGTTGCAATGTTGGAAGAGCGGCGAAACAATTTAGCCCAGCGCTTCAGCGCTGGGTAAAGTTGGAGGATTGCAGAAGTCCCAGAGGGAGGACACAAGTTCTCGCGCGCACCAGACTCCTGAAGGGCAAAAGCGAAGAGCCGCAGGCGGTTGGCCTGCGGCTCCGGGGGAGGGTGAGATACACACCCTTGGCGCATGATCTTGTTGTGTTACGCTTCGACGCGCAGCCTTCAGCCACGCAACTTCAGCCGCACCTTACGCCGCGTGCTTGGCCAACGCGGCCAAGTGCTCCCTGTGGCGTTCGGGCTCGGTAATCACTTTCATCTCTTGCCAGTCATAGGGAAACTCGCTGCCGCAATCCAGGCAAGCCACGTAAGTTCCCGTCAAACTCGCGGCCTGGGGCCGTCGTGCAGCTCCACGAATGGTCACGGGAAAGCTGTAACGCGAATGCCTGCAACCAAAGAACGCATCCACCAATTTACTAATCATATTCCTACCTTCCACAGTCGAGCTGGTTGGCTCGACCTCAGAACCAAAGCCTGTGCGCTTCACGTACAAAGTTCCGCGCACAGGAACATTAACACCTTAGATTCAGGAATGGACCTAACGGTTTCGAGTTTTCGAGGAGAAATGTCCCAAAAGGGGAAAACGCCGAGAACTCCTTACAATGGATACAGTTACAGCGGGAGGAAAAACCTCTCACGCGGTCTTCATGCGGTCTGCGGACCGCGTTTTTTCTGCTGCTGGCACTTCGTCATGATGGCCGATCGCAACCGGCCGCGGAGATCTTCGGGTAGTTCATAGAGTTGCGAGTCGCGGTAAATCTCAATGGTCTTCTTGGTGGTATCGCAGACGACGTAGCAGTTGTGGCACCAGGAAAGATGGTTTTCCAACTCAACTTTTGTCTTTTCGTCGAGCACGCCGTCCAGATAACTGGTCAGCTCGGTCAGGAATTCAGAGCATTTCACTGGTTGCCATCTCCACTTGGACCATCGCCCGTTTTGACATCAGCACTTTTTGCCTCGCCATTTTTACCATTGCCATTCTCTCTTCTCTGGAAGTACCGTCCCAACCGTTCACGAAGCTGCAGACGAGCCCGCAGCAATCGCGATTTGACTGCGGGAACGCTCAACTCCAGCGCCGCCGCTGTCTCCTCGGTCGAAAGTCCTTCCACGTCCCGCAACACAAACACCGTCCGGAAGCCCGGGGGCAGGCCCTGGATGGTCTTACTCAAAATCTCACGCAATTCCGACTGCGTGTATTGCTGCTCCGGATTCGGGCTCCAATCCGCGATCTCGCGGGGCAGGGAGTCGTCTTCCGTTTTAATATCTTCGTCTAACGAGACCGTGCGCTCCGGCTTGCGCCGGCGCAACTTCATCAGCGCTTCGTTGACCGCAATCCGAACCAGCCAGGTATAAAACTTCGACTGCTCCTGAAACTGCTTCAGGTTCCCGTAAGCTTTCAGGAACGCTTCCTGCACCACGTCTTCCGCATCTTCGCGGTTCTGCGTGATGTGCTGCGCGATCCGGAAAACGTTGCGATCGTAACGCCGAACCAGTTCCTCGAAGGCCGAGTCGTCGCCTTCTTTGGCGGCCCGTACCAGCGCCAGCTCTTCGCTGACTGGCCCTACTAGTTTGTTTTGGATGGCTTCCATGCGTTTAGCGATGCAGTATTTTCCGGTATCGAAAACTATGGTCACGCACAGCGTGACGCGAGTCACAAAGTCGAAACTGTTATTCTACTTGGTAACCCGCTTCTTGCCCAATGGCTTTGCCGTAGGCCGCGAGAAAACTTTGCGATAGAGTTCCAGGAAGCCGGATTTTACCCGGATGAGCAGGTACTGAAGTAATCCAAGACCTATCTACAAGTGCCGTATAATCAGCACTTAGGGTACGGTGTTTTTGGGGCGCGAAGTCGTGCGTAGAAGTCGCGTATAAAGGCAAAGACTCGGGTATTGGGAACGGTTCTCTGAGCATGGCGGATAGCAACGAACTCCAGCAAATCGTCGAACGAGCGGTGGCGCAGGTTTTCGACCGGGTGCTTCCGAAGCTGCAGGCAGAGTTAGTCGAGCGTGTTCTCGCGGAATTGCCGGCGGCATCAGCGTCGTCGGAAACCGGCGCGGGTAGCTCGCTTCCGCACGGTCACGTTCCGCACGGGAATCTGGTGCAGGCGGTCGCCAGCATTCATGCCGGAAGCACGCAAAAAGAAATTTTACGTTCGTTGCTCGAAGCCGGCAGCACGTACGGCTCGCGCATCGCGCTCTTCGTGGTGAAAGGTGGAGCGGCCACCGGATGGCAGAGCCGCGGCCTCGGCGAAGACGACGCCATCAAAGATTTTCCTCTGGACATGACTGCCGGGCCCGCGGCCCACGCCTACCAGAATCGGATCGCGGCTCCCGCTAACATTGCCGAGATGGATCGGCGGTTCGTAAAGCAATTTGGCGGACCCGAGAACGAACAGATCATCGTACTGCCCCTGGTTCTCAAAGATAAAGTTGCGGCGCTCCTCTATGCCGACGGCGGCGCCGAGGGCGTGCTCGATGGCCCGTCGCTCGAAGTACTGGTGCTGGCCACCAGCGCGTGGCTCGAAGTGGCCTCGCTGCGCAAACAGGCGCAGAACACTTTCAGCGAAGCCGCGGCCGGCGTGGAGCGCATAGAAAGAGAAAGAACGGAACGCCCGGAACGAATGGAACACGCGGAGCGCCCCGCCGCGGCTCCGCCCGTGCAGACCGTGAGTTCTTTTGCCGATCCCTTCGCGGCCCAGCCTGCCAGGCATACCGCGAAGAAACCAGCGCCCGAGCCCGAGCCGGAACCAGCCGAGGTTGTCGAAGTCTCCGCCCATGCCGCTTCGGCGAGTGCGGCGGCATCGGCGCCGGCCACTGCCGCCGATCCCTTTGCCGGGATGTCCGCGGAAGACGCCGACACGCACCGCAAGGCGCAGCGTTTCGCGCGTCTGCTGGTCGATGAAATCAAGCTGTACAACCAGGCGAAAGTTGCCGAAGGCCGCCGCAACAAGGACCTCTACGATCGCCTGAAAGAAGATATCGAAAAGAGCCGTTCCACATTCCAAAAGCGCTACGGCAGTACCGCCGCGGCCAGTGGCGACTATTTTCAGCGAGAAGTCCTGCGCAGCCTGGCGGAAGATGACACTTCAGTCATGGGCGCAAGCTTCCGCAAATAACTGCTCCTAAGAAGCCCGGTGCTCAAAAATGGTCTGGGGAAGGGCACGACTTCAGCCGTGCCGTAAAGTGCTGCCAGCGATTTGGTCTTTAGCCTCTGCGGTTCGCACGCTCCGCGTCAGCCATGTCGCTTTAGGTTCCTACTTCCCTCGATAGATTCCGAGATCCGCGTCTCCGCGCTAAGATCATAAGGTGGTTCGATTGGTTCTCAGGTGGTGGAGGGTGCTTGCGCTGTGCGGGCTCCTGAGCAGTGCGTTTGCATGGTCGGCTGCCCAACAGGCTACAGCTCCGTCGACCACCGATGCTCCCGAGAAACAAACCGACGCATCGACGCCCGCTCCGGCCAAGCCCGCGACGCACAAGCCCGCGACGACCAAGACGACCACCAAGACGACGCACAAGCCAACCCCAACCGCTCCCGCCAGGAAAACCACATCCACTCATGCCGCCGCCGCGCGGAAGAAACGGCCTATGTCTCCGCGAGTGCGCCGCATTCGCCAGGCCTTCGTCGCCTCGACCACGTTACGGCCCATGGCGCAGCAACTGATTCAGGACCGTTCTCCAGCCGGCTACGCCGGAGTAGAAGCCTACGCCCGCGCCCACTCCCGGGAAGACGCCGGAGCGCTGGCCTGGCTCGTGGTTGGTTACGTGCACGTCCTCGACCACGACTGTGCCAAAGCCATCGACCCGCTGAACCGGGCGAAACCATTGTCCGGTGATCTCGGAGACTACGTTACCTACTGGCTGGGAACCTGCTACCTGCAAACTGGCCGTCAGGCCGAAGGTCTGGCCGCGCTGGCCAATTTTGAAACCACATTTCCGGATTCGTTGCTGGTCCGCGATGCGCACCTGAGTTACGCGAACGGCCTGATCGCCGAAGGCCGAGCCGCAGAAGCTGCCGAACTCTTGGAAAAAGATCGCCGGCCCGCGCGGTCTGACATTGAACTTGCCTTAGGGAAAGCGTACGCCGCGCTGGGCGAGAACACGAAGGCCTCCGAAGCACTGGCCAACATTTACTACAACATGCCCACAGCGGCCGAAGCCGATGCTGCCTATGCCGCATTGAAAAAACTTCCCTCGCTGCCGTCGCCAACCACCCCCCAACGCAAGACCCGCGCCGACCTGCTGATGAAGGCCAAGCGCTACAACGATGCGGTTGACGAATACCGCGAACTCGCAGTCCACGCCACACCCGAATCGCGTCCGGCAGCGGAACTTGCTCTGGCCGACGCCCTGCACCGCAGCGGACGAAACCGCGAGGCCGGCGCCGAACTCACGACGCTGCCAGGCGCTAATGCCGACCAGAATGCGGAACGCCTCTACATCCTCGGCGAAGTCTCTTTTTCCATGGATGAGAATGAAGCGTTCTATCGTCTGGTCGATGAACTGCGGCAAGCCGCGCCTACCAGTCCCTGGCTGGAGCAGGCGCTGCTCTCGGTGGCCAATCTGCATTTGGTGCATCGCGAGTACGATCAGGCGCTCGATGCCTTTCGCGAGCTGCAACAGCGTTTCCCCACCGGATCGCGCGCCGCCTATGCGCACTGGAAAGCGGCGTGGCTCACGCTTCGTCAGGGTCGCAACGAAGAAGCGAAGAAAGAATTCGACGAGCAGATCGCGCTCTATCCCGGCGCCAACGAGACTTCCGCGGCCTTGTATTGGCGGGCGCGCCTGGCCGAAGAAGACAATCAGCCCGGCATGGCCCGCGCCTATTATCAAAAACTGTCGGACCGCTTCCGCAACTATTACTACGCAGAATTAGGCCGACAGCGCCTGCAAAAACTTGGCATAGCTGAAGTTCCGCCCGGGAAATATCCGCTGCTCGATCGCATCCCGCCGATCGAGCATGGCGAGAAAGTCACGCTTTCAGAACCGCCGGCTGACGACCTCCATCTGCAGAAAGCGCAGCTGCTGGGCAACGGCGGCCTGATTGATTTCGCCGTGCGCGAACTACAAGCCGCAGCCAGCGCCGATGGCGGTAATTGGGCTCCGGCCGAGACCGCTCAACTTTATGTCGACACCGGCCATTACGATCGCGCCATTGAAGTCATGAAGCATTCCGTACCCAGTTATTTCGCGGTAGAAATTCCGACGCTGCCGCGCGTCTACTGGGAGGCCCTGTTCCCGCGCCCGTACTGGGCCGACCTGAAAAGATTTTCCTATGCCAACGGCCTCGATCCTTATCTGGTCGCATCGCTCATCCGCCAGGAATCGGAATTCAATCCTCTGGCCGTGTCACGCGCCAACGCCGTGGGACTGATGCAGTTGTTGCCCGGAACTGGCAAGACCGTCGCCCACCAGGAAGAGTTGAAACACTACAACGCCACCCAGTTGTTCTCTCCCTCAGTCAATCTGCAACTGGGCACGCGCTACTTCCGCGGCATGGTCGACAAGTTTGGAGGATCGTTCGAACACGCCCTAGCCGCCTACAACGCTGGTTCCGACCGCGTGCAGGAATGGATGGGACAAGGCCCGTACCGCGACTCGCCCGAGTTCGTCGAGTCGATCCCATTCACCGAAACCCGCGAATACGTCCAGGCCATCCTGCGCAACGCAGCCGTCTACAGACAACTCTACGGCGCCCCGTAAGAAAGCACTTCTCCTCCGCGGATCGCAGCGGATAAAGCAAGCACCGCCGTCGGCTTCCTGAAATGTTTTTGGGAAGGGCACGGCTTCAGCCGTGCCGTAAACGGAGGGAAAAACGTGCGGGCTTTAGCCCCTGAGGGACCTACGATCCAACCTGACCTAAGCCGGCGGCGCCAGTTCCGGCGGCGCCTTATGCAACAAAATCTCCAGCACCAGCAATCCCGCGCCAATCACAATGGCGCTGTCAGCCAGATTGAAAACCGGCCACTCGTACCGCTTCACATAAAACAGCAGAAAGTCCACCACCCGCCCGCTGGCCACGCGATCCCAAAGATTTCCCACTGCGCCACCCAGAATCAGTGAGAGCGCGACCCCCGTAATCGTGAGCGCGCGAGTCTGCTTCCACAGCAGAATGGTCACGATCACCATGGCGAGCATCGAGAAGCCAATCAGCATCGCTGTTTTCCAATGTGACGGAGAGTCCGCAAACAGGCTGAACGCTGCGCCCGTGTTCTCGGTGTGAGTGAGCCGGAAAAATCCTGGAATGATCTGGATCTGCCGGTACATCGCGATGCGGCCGGCGACCGCCCGCTTTGACCAGCGGTCGAGCAGGACGATCAACAGCGCGAGCAGAAAATGCAGGGCGCGGGCCGACGCAGGCTTCATCAAATTAGACTTGCCCTTCCAATTCTTTCAGCACCGCGCTGCACCGCTCGCAGACCGTGGGATACGCCTTGTCCTCACCCACGCGCGTGGAATAATTCCAGCAGCGGTCGCACTTTGCGCCCTCGGCCTTCTTCACTTCAATATGTACGCCGCTGGTTCCGTTCCCCGATCCCTGCGCGAGCGTGACCGCCGAAACAATAAATAGATAGCGAAGCTGTCCCGCATAACGCTGCAAGACCGAATACACCGGATCGGACGCCGCAATCGCAACCTGCGCCTCGAGCCCAGTGCCAATCAGTTTGCTGGCGCGCGCTTCCTCCAGCGCCTTGAGCACTTCATCACGCACCGAGCGCAGCGTTGTCCAGTCTGCCTCTGATTTCGAATCCGTTGCGGGAATCGCAGCGCCCCCAAGAATCTCCGCAGCCGCCGGAAACTGCGCCAGATGCACGCTGTCCTCGCGCCCGGCAACTGCCGGCAAGTAGGGCCAGATTTCCTCACAAGTAAAACTCATGATCGGCGCCAGCACGCGCACCAGCGCTTCGCCGATCCGCCAGATCGCAGTCTGCGCGCTGCGCCGCCCCCGCGACTTCGGCGCAGAAATGTACAATCGGTCCTTGAGTACATCGAAATAAAACGCGCTCAGGTCAACGATGCAGAAGTGATTCACCCGGTGATAAATCTTGTGGAACGCGAACTCGTCATATGCAGTACGTACATCCGCAGCGAAGGCACAAGTCTGCCGCAGCATGTACTGATCAAGCTCTTCCATCTGATCAAACGAGATCGCATCAGATGCAGGATCGAAGTCGCCCAGATTTCCCAGGACATAGCGGAATGTATTGCGAATCTTGCGATAGTCTTCGCCGATACGTTGCATCAGCGCTTCTGACCCAACTACATCCTCGCGGAAATCGACCGACGCCACCCACAGCCGCACTACTTCGCCGCCCAACCGGCCGGCGATGTCGACTGGGTCCACGTCATTGCCGCGCGATTTTGACATGGCCTGCCCTTTTTCGTCGAGCGTCCATCCCGGCGTAACCACGCCTTTGTACGGCGGCGTGCCGTGCGTGCCCATGGCGCAGAGCAGGGAAGACTGGAACCATCCGCGGTACTGGTCGCCGCCTTCGAGATACAAATCAGACGGCCACGGATATTGGTATTCAGGTTCGTCCGCCGCCGGATTTTCCGCGATCAAGGCCAGATAACTCGCGCCCGACTCCAGCCAAACGTCGAAGATGTCGGTTTCTTTTTCAAACTTCGCCCCGTCGCAGTGCGGACATTTCGTTCCCGCAGGAAGAATCGTGTCCGACTCCGGCGTGAACCAAGCGTCGGCGCCCGACTTCGCAAACAACTCCACGACCCTCTTGTTGATCGCAGCGTCGTTGAGCGGCTTGCCGCAACCCTCGCACAGAAAAACCGCAATCGGCACTCCCCAAACCCGCTGCCGAGAGATGCACCAGTCGGGCCGCGTCTGAATCATGTTCGATAGCCGCTCTTCGCCCCACGCCGGATCCCACTTCACCTTCTTGATTTCTTCCAGCGTGCGAGTACGCAGCGTGTCACTCTTGCCCGCTCCGCCCGGCATGGGCGTTTCCATCGAAATAAACCACTGCTCGGTGGCGCGAAAAATCACTGGATTGTGACACCGCCAGCAGTGCGGATAAGAATGCTCCAGCTTGTCGGAGTGCAGCAATGCCCCGCGGCTGCGCAACAGTTCGACGATCAGCGGATTCGCCTTGAACACATATTGCCCGTTGTATTCCGGCAGCCCGTTGCGCAGAATGCCTTTTTCATCGACATTGCTTGTCGCGTCGAGCCCATATTTCATGCCGGTAATGAAGTCCTCGGCCCCATGTGACGGCGCCGTATGAACCACGCCAGTCCCCGTATCCATGGTGACGTAATCCGCCAGCACGCCCAGAATCTTGCGATCCAGAAACGGATGCTGAAAGTTCAGCCGCTCCATCTTCCGGCCCGGAAAATGAGCCAGTGATCGCGGATCGGCAAGGTTACACTTCGCCGCCACGTCCGCCGCCAGCCTTGACGCAACGATGTAAACTTCACCGCCCGATTCCAGCGCGACATATTCTTCATCGGGATGAAAGGCAACGGCCATCGAAGCCGGTAGCGTCCACGGAGTCGTGGTCCAGATAATGGTAGAAACCTTCCTGCCAGCCAAAGCTGCATCAATCGTCGCCGGATCGTCCAGCAGCGCATACTTCACCCACACCGTCGGGCTGGTGTGGTTTTCATATTCGACTTCCGCCTCGGCCAGCGCGGTCTCATCATGCATGCACCAGTAAACCGCGCGCAGCCCCTTGTACACGAACCCGTTTTCGTAGAACGAAAAGAAAGTCGACAGCACCACCGACTCGTACTGCGGATTCATCGTGGCATAAGGCCGGTCAAACCGCCCAAACACCCCGATGCGCTTGAACTGGGTCCGCTGCAGGTCAAGAAACTTCTGCGCATACTTGCGGCACTCGGCGCGCACGTCGGTCGGCCGCATCTGCAACTTCTTGCCGCCCAGTTCCTTGTCGACTTTGATCTCGATGGGCAGCCCGTGGCAATCCCACCCCGGCACGTACGGCGCGTCAAACCCCGCCATGGTTTTCGACTTGACGATGAAGTCTTTCAAGCATTTATTCATCGCTGTGCCCATATGAATGGGCCCGCTGGTATACGGCGGCCCATCATGCAAAATGAAGCGCGGCGCACCCTTCCGCGCCTCCCGGATGCGCTTGTAAACGCCCATCTGCTCCCAGCGTTCCAGCATTTTCGGCTCGTTCTGGGGCAGGTTCGCCTTCATGGGGAAGGCAGTTTTCGGCAGATTAATGGTCGCTTTCAGTTCGAGCGGCACTCAGTCGCGTCTCCGGGGTGATCGAATTATGACGATTGAATCAAGCTGATTGAATCCTTCATTATAGGGAGCAAGCCAGGGAACGTCCATGCAGCGCCGGAGTCCCGTCTGTAGCATCGCCTCGTGCTTCACGATGCGGAGCCCGGTCCCATCCTCCACGATCAGAGAACAATGATCAGAGAACAATGATCAGAGAACGATCATGCAGACGATCGTAGAGGGTGAGGTGGTAGCAGTGACGCGACGGTCGATCGGCCTATCAGCGGCTGCCTTCACCGCCGCGCACGCGAAAGTACATATCCCATGCCACTTTCCGGGCACACCGAAATGCACTGTCGAAATAGGTCGACAAGAGGTACAATTTTAAGCAGCGAAGCCGATCCGGACTGATTGGCATGTGGGAGGCCGAGTACCCCATCTGTTAAAAATCGGCCGGGGATCGAAGCAACTTGGCGTGACTGGCGATCATCTGTGTAAGGGGGCGTAGCACGGCGGTGAGGCAGGTCAATCGTCCAGAGGTGATTCTCCAGACTTAACGTCCAGACCAGAATTATTATGGGATCCGAACCAATTAATCCGAACGTCCCCGGCGAAGAGCCGGAACTGCGGCTGCTCATTACCGACAGGGGTTTTGAAGAGCCGCTCTACAAGTCCCTGTTCCGCGGATTGGACGATTTCTTCTTTCCCAAGAAACTCCCACCCCTCAAGCTGGAATCGAAGCCGGAGCCGGTCAAAGACATCTGGGGCTTCTACTCCAACTGGAAAGCCGGAGCTATAGGCGCCGGCGGATACTACATCCTGCTGTTCACGATCGGCGTGATTGCCGTTTTCATCGCCCATCGGGTGGTCAGCGCGGCGCCTGCTCAGAAGGTAACGACTCTGATTATGGATCCCGGCGACATTCCGGCGCTGAAGCCGTCGAAAACGCAAGTGGGCGGTGGTGGCGGCGGCGGCGATCGCGACGTGCTCGCGGCCAGTAAAGGCAAGCTCCCCAAGTTCTCGATGCAGCAGATCACGCCTCCCGCAGCGGTGATTCGGAACGACAATCCCAAGCTGGCGGTTGAGCCGACTATCGTGATTCCGCCCGAGGTCGTGCTGGCTTCCAATAACATGCCGAACCTGGGCGACCCCATGGCCCACGCCATAATACCCTCGAATGGAACCGGCTCCGGCAGTGGGATTGGCTCCGGCAGCGGCGGCGGCGTAGGATCGGGCAAGGGACCGGGCTTTGGCCCCGGTGAAGGCGGCGGCACCGGCGGAGGCATTTTCCACGTGGGCGGCGGAGTCAGCCCGCCACGACCCATTTATCAGCCCGAACCGGAGTTTTCCGAAGAGGCCCGCAAGGCCAAGTACCAGGGCGTCTGCACCCTCGGATTGATTGTGGGTACCGACGGCCGTCCCACCAATATCCGCGTCTTGAACAGCCTGGGCATGGGACTCGACGAAAAAGCCATCGAGACCGTCAGGACCTGGAAGTTCGAGCCCGCTATGAAAGACGGTCATCCCGTGCGGGTCGAGATCGCCGTCGAAGTCGATTTCCACTTGTACTGAGGCAGGCTCTACTGAGTAGCGCCACCGTCCCTTCGACTTCGCTCAGGGCAGGCTCCCGGCGGCTGTCGTGGTGACTTCTCACCGTCACATGTCGGACTCGGCGGAAATGCGGCGCTGTTTCCTAAGTGTTCCGCAGTACCGCGAAGTGCCCCAGCTTCCTCACGCGAAATCCCAGCCTCTTGTAGATCTCGACCGCGCGTACATTGTCTTGGCGAACGTGCAAAAACGGCGTCTCCCCGCGCTCGCGAATGCGCCTCATCACTTCCGTCATGAGCACTCGCGCATAGCCCTTGCCAGTGTGCTCCGGATGGGTGCAGACCGCGCTGACCTCTGTGCACCCCGGAACCTTGAGCCGCTCACCCGCCATAGCGACCAGCTTCCCGTCTAATCGAATCCCCAGATATGTGCCCAGTTCGTGCGTGCGGCTGCCAAATGGACCAGGCTTGGTCAGTGCAGTCAGTTCAATCATTTCCCGAGAGTCGGGCGCGCCTAGTTCCACCACTTCCGGAATGGCGAGTTCTCGCTCCGGGCGCGGTGAAGGTTCATTAGCGGCCACCATCTGCAGCAAAGGCGCACCCACAACGAAAATCCAGCCCGCTCGCGGTGGGTCGAGTTCGTACGGTTGGTCGAGAAACAGGCCTACGGTCTCGTCCGGCTGAACGAGTCCGGCCAAAGATGTATAGCCTCGCGGACCATTATCCCGAAATGCTCCTAAAGGGCCGACCTCGCGCAGAAAGCGCCGCGCCTCGCCGAAGCTCTCGGCAAATTGCGCATCCCGTGTGGTCAGCGCCTGCCATATCACATTATCGAGTGGGTGCATGAATGCTCTTAACGCATGCCCTCAGTTGGATACGGATGAAGTACTGAGGACAAGGCAAATTCGCAGCGCGAACTACTCCTTCAAATCCACATGCCGCACGTCCTCGATCGGATGCCCCAAAAACCGCTCCCCCAGCCGTCGAAACTTCTCCACCGAATCGGTGGCAAAAAACCTGAGTGTGGGAACTGCAGAGGGAAGTGCAAGGGAAGGCCCGCGGCTTTCTTCAGCGTCAGCAGTCGCGGGCAACAACTCGCGTAGCCGCGAAGCCACAGCGCGCGCGGTCGATTCCGCGGAATCCACGATGCTCACGTGCCCCGGCGCCACGCGGTCGAGCAGCGGCTTGAGCAGCGGATAATGCGTGCACCCTAGGACCAGCGTATCGGCCTCGCCGAATCCGTCCGCGAACGCCTCCGCCAGATAGATGCGCGCCACCTGCTCGGTAACCGGATGCTCCACCCACCCCTCTTCGACCAGCGGAACCAGCAGCGGGCAGGCTTTCTCCCGCGCGTGCAAGCCGCGAGCCTCGAGCGCCGTTCGGTAAGCGTGGCTGCTGACAGTGGCCTCGGTGCCAATCACGACGATTTTGCGGTTCTTGCTGGTAGCGGCCGCAGTCTCCGCTCCCGGCTCAATCACGCCCACGACAGGAACATGAGCGGCAGCTGTGATGCGATCCAAAGCCAGCGCCGTCGCCGTATTGCAGGCGATGACCAGCATCTGCGCGCCCTGGGATTCCAGATAATGCGCGGCCTCCACCGCATAACGGGCCACCGTTTCAACCGACTTCGAGCCGTATGGCAGGCGAGCGGTATCCCCAAAGTAGGCGTAATCCGCCGAGGGGACGAGTTCAAGTAAAGCTTTAAGGACGGTAAGCCCCCCGAAGCCGGAATCAAATACGCCGATGGTGGGGCGACCGGTCAACACGATGGGGAGGCGATCATTCCGGAGAACAGCTCCGCAGTTCGGGCTGTGAAGCTTGCAGTGTACACTATATCAGTGTACACTATCTTCGTATGAAAAACATTACCCTGAGCGCCGACGAAGCCCTGATTGAACAAGCCCGGCTGGTCGCCCAATCCGAGAGCACGACACTGAATGCCGCATTTCGGGAGTGGCTTCAGCAATACGCCGCTCGCGCCGGTCGCGGCGCCGCATTCGATGCCCTTATGCGCAGACTCGGCGACGTGCAGCCCGGCCGCCACTTTACGCGCGATGAAATGAATGAGCGCTAGATACTTCCTCGACACAAACATCTTCGTATATTCCCTCGACGGCACCGTGCCGGTGAAAGCCCGGCGTGCGGCAGAACTCATTCGAGATGGTCTCGACACGGGAAACGGAATTGTAAGCTATCAAGTCGTCCAGGAGTTTTTCAACGTAGCTTTCCGTCGTTTTGCCCAGCCGATGTCTGGCTTCGCGGCCGAAGAGTATTTAAACACTACATTTCGACCCCTGCTGGCGGTCCACTCATCCCCTGCGTTGTTCGTTTCAGCGTTGCAGGTCTATGCGCACCACCATCTTTCCTGGTACGACTCCCTAATTGTGGCCGCGGCGCAAATAGCCGACTGTTCGATTCTGTACAGCGAGGACATGCATCACGGCCAGCGAATTGAAGACTTAAGAATCGAAAACCCATTTCGATAGCCGCGGGACCTTAATTCGAGCGAACGGCTTCTCTTCCCAGCGTTTCCTTACCGGGCGGCGTGGGGCTGCAGCACGGCCCCGGCGGAATCGGCGCTCCATGCGGGCACGTCCGCGGATGCCCCAGAAACGTGCAGATCTTGTCCGTCGCTTCCGGCGACAGAATGTGCTCGAACTTGCACGCCTGCTGCTCGATTTCGGACTCGCTGTCCATCGCCAGGCTATCGGTAAACAGCCGCTCCGCCAGCCGATGCCGCCGGATAATGCTGCCCGCGCGCTCCCGCCCGCGCGGCGTTAACTCGACGATCAGCGTGCCATCGCCCACCGACGCCGCCACCGGCTTCAGTGCCTCGTGGCACGGATTCACGAACGGCTTGTGATCATGCGGCTGCGGCGGATGCGGCATCGACACCACGAACCCCATCTCAATCATTTTTTCAATGGCCAGGCTCACCGGCAGCGCCCCGTGAACTTCCATACGCTCGACTTCGGCAACCTCGCCATGCTCGGCCAGAACCCAGAGTTCTTCCAGAACTTCGTCCAGTTGCTCCTCGTCGGCCATGGAAAAAACTTCCTGCGACGCGATCTTGCCGTGATGCAACTCGATTCGCCGATCAGCCAGCCGCGCCACCACCGGATCGTGCGTGACCATCACAATCGTGCGTCCCTGCTGATGAAACTCACGCAGCAGCCGCAGCACAATCTCTTCATTTTGCGCATCCAAATTTCCGGTGGGCTCGTCCGCCAGAATGATTCGCGGATCATTAATCAGCGCCCGCGCAATGCATACCCGCTGCTGCTCCCCGCCGGAAAGCTGTGACGGAAGATGATGAGCGCGGTCTCCCAGTCCCACGCGCGTCAGCGCCTCGACCGCCTCTTTTTCATCCGTCATGCTGTGAAAATACTGAGCCAGCATCACGTTTTCGACGGCGGTGAGAAAGGGAATCAGGTGAAACTGCTGAAAGATAAATCCGATTTTCTCCGCGCGCACCCGATTCAAATCCGCAGAAGAAATCCCCGCGACATTTTGCCCATCAAGCCAGATCTCGCCCGAGGACGGCCGGTCCAGGCAGCCAATCAGATTCACCAACGTCGATTTCCCCGACCCCGACGGCCCCATGATCGAAAGCCATTCGCCCGCCGCGACGTGCAGCGAGATGTCGTCCAGGGCGTGAATCGAAGTCGCGTCCTTGCCCGATCCATTCCCGGTTTCTTTCGCAGGGTAGAGCTTCGTCACGTCTTTGATCTGAATCATTTCACTCACCCCTCAGAATCACCGCCGGCTGCACCCGGCGCAGCAGCGAGATCGGAAGGATCGCCGACAACAATGTTACCGCCATGCTACCAGCCAAAACCACCGGCAGTACGCTCAAACGCGGCATCACGGGAGCGTGAAAGTTAACCCTGCCGATCCAGGCCGCAATGCCGATTCCAATGACAAACCCGATCAGCGCGCCCGCAGCGCCGAGCGCCGCAGCCTCCGCCGCAAAGAAGCTATTGAGCAGCCGTTGCGACGCACCCAGGGCCTTCATGATGGCGAAGTCGCGCCGCCGGTCGAACACCCAACCCGTCAAGGTCGAAAGCACGCACAGCGCCGCCGTCAGAATAATCAGCGCCGCGGCGGCCAGCAGCGTGGCGCGAGTCTTGCCCAGCACGCGCGCCTCGCCCTCCATAATCTGCCGCACCGGCCGAACCTCACCCGTCGGAATCGCCAGCGCCAGCTGATTCATGATGGCGTTAACTTCTTCCGGCGACCCACTCGCCGCCACTTCAATCGTCGACGGCTGAACTCCCGTCCACGCAACAAAGTCGTCGAGTGACAAATAAATCCGGCTGTCCTCCGCCGCTCCCGTACGCACCGTACCCACAGGGATCACTTGCAGAGTCCGCCCCTGAAAACTGAGATCGAACGCCTGATTCTTCGGAGAGACAGCCTCAATCGCACGGACCCCAACCAGCGCGGAAGAGGATTGCGGGTGCCCCATCCTTGTCGCGTCTTGTGCGACAGGGTGGGGTTTTTGATTTTCGTAGTGAGTCATCTCTCCGAATTGACCTGCGGCAGTTTTAGGCCACCCACTCACCGACCACCACCGATCCAGCACCCGCACCCGTTCAAAATCCGTGCCCGCCACCACAATCGCTTGACCACCGCTGGTGCGCGCCACCACCAGCGCAAACGGCGCCGCGATCCCGCGTCCCGCAAGCACGGAATCCACGCGCGCCAGCGCGTCCGCGGGCAGGGAAGCGCCGTCGTTCCCTGAGTTGTCCCTGCCGATCAGAATAATATTTGCGCCGTAGTTGCGAAACTCCCGCTGCAGCTTCGCCTGAACGTCGATATAAAGATTCAGCATCGCCGTGGCGACCGCCGCCGCAACCACCATGGCAAACAGCGCCGAAACGGCTCGTCCGCGCCGCAGCACCGCCGCCCGCACCAGCATGCGCAGAAACATTGAAGTATGCGGCGCCTGCGCCCGACTCGCAGCGATATCCCGCGCCGCGTTTGCAGCAGGCGCGCTCACAATTCCCCCCGCAGCGCAAATACCGGATCCAGCCCCACCGCGCGCCGAATGGCCGCCGCGCTCCCCGCAAAAGTAACCATCACCGCGATCGCCAGAACGACCGGCAACAACACAGGCGGAAGCGAAATATCGGAATTGAAAATCGACTGCCCAATCTGGTGGGCCAGCACGCCGCCGACCGCAAACCCCACAAGCCCGCCAATGATAGCCAGCAGCGTAGCCTCGGCGAAAAAGATGGACGCAATCGCGAGTTTACCCGCGCCCAACGCCTTCATCAGCCCAACCTCGGCCCGCCGCTCGAAAATAGTGGTCGCCATGGCCGCCGAAACCGCAAGCGCCGAAGCAAACAAAGCAGCTAACGTGATTAACAAGATGAGCCCCGCGATGCGCGTCAGCACCGCGCCCTCGTTCTGCGAAACCTGGCGAATCTGCTCAGCCTGCGAGTGCGGAATCGCCTCCGCCAACTGAAACGCAATCGACTGCGGATAAGGCGAACAATACCAGCGATCGTAAACCGCCCCCGACATGCTCCTCGGATCGCGCCGCGCAAACGCATCTTCAGGCTTGGTCAGCGCACTGACATAAATGCGCCGCACCGCGCCCGGCCTGCCGAGAATCTCCTGTGCCAGCCCCAGTGGCGCAACAATCTCGTCATCTTCCGTCCCGCCGGTCGAAAGGATCCCGCTTACCCGCAACTGCCGGCCCGCAGTCGCGATGTTGTCACCAGACTTCGCACCCAAGCGTTTGGCCAGTCTCTCTCCGACTAAAATATCCTGCGAAGAATCGTCAGGCCACGCCCCCGAAACCTTCCACCACGGAAGCGTCGAGCGCACGCCCGTGACGAACTCATCCTTGCCATACGAAAGCTGCTTCGCAAAATAAGTTCCCAGCAGCGTCACGTTCTGTTCCGTTCCGTCTTGCTGTTTCACATTCGGATCGATGACAACGCTCACCGGAAGCATGGGCGCGAAGCCCGTAATGTTGTTGTGCCAGAAAATTCCTTTGATCTTGGGCAGATCGGCTTCGCTGAGAAAAGCCCCGTCGGTCGGAGGCTTCAGGTTCACTCCGCCAATTTCCACATCGAGCGAATCTTCCTGCGGGGTTACCACCAGGTTGGCGCCGATGGTGCGGAGTTCGCGATTGATCTTGTCGCCGATGTCGGTCGCAACGCCAATCATCGCCGTTGCGACAGTCACGCCCAGCGTAATGGCAACGCCGGCCAGCAGCTTGCGCCGTTTCTGGCGCCGGAAGGATTCGTAAACCAGCCGCACGAACATCGCTTACGGTTGCGCGAACATGCGACTGCCGGCCGCAACGTCCGCCTCCTCAATAATCACTGCGTCCGCCGTCTGCGTGGCTTTCAGCGGTACAGGATTGCACCCGCCGTGAGTCCCCACCGACTGCGGATTGATCGGCGCTCCGCAATTCCTGCAGACCACTCCATTGGCCGTCTTGTAGAACCCAACCGCCCCGCAGATCTCGCAGGCGTCGAACACGGTCGCGATCTTGCCGTCCGGTTTCTGATACAGCCAGAATCGAATCGCCGTCCCATTCTCCTGCGCCTGGAATCGGTGCAACTCGCCATCCGAAATCGCCGTCAGCGGAATGCTCACGCGCCCGTTCACAAACGTCACTTCGGCAGCTGGCGAGGGATTGCTCGCACTCTTGGCATACACAAATTCCGCCGTAATCAGCGCGATAAACACGAACGAGAACGTGAGTACGGAAATCATCCACAACCGCTCCCGCCGCGCGCTCCAAGCAGCCTTCCGCCGTTCCGCGGGCGAAGCTGCGGCCAACACCGGTTCCCGCCGCTTGGCCTCGAACAGCATCATCAACGCCGCCAGCGCAAAAATCGTTACAACAAAAAACCATTCATTGCTGACGATCGGTCCAATAATCGCCATCTCCCGCTTCGAAGATGCAATCACGCCGCTCTCCGACAGTTCATGCAGCCCGGAAATCACCAGCTGCGCCGCCACCAAAAACAGGATCGCCGTCGTAATCCGGAAGAATTTCTGCAGATTAATGCGCACGCTTCCCTTGACGAACATCACGCCAAAAGCAATCGCCGCGATCACTCCCAGGAGCGTTCCGAGAAAACTCATCAGCGCGGTCGAGTTCAGCGACACGCCAGCCAGCATCAGCACGGTCTCCGCGCCCTCCCGCAACACCATTAGAAAGATAAAGACGAACAGCCCAAACCACGCGCCCTCGCCCGCCAGCAACCCGACCTTCCCCTCGATTTCGCCCTTCAGCTTGCGCCCGGTCTTCATCATGAAAATCACCATGGTGACGACAAAGAACGCGGCCACCAGCATGACCCAGCCCTCAAAGACGTCTTCATTCAGGTGCGTACGGGAAATAACCACGGCCACGCCAATACTGCCCAGAAATGCAGCCACCAGCGCCGCATAGACGGTCTTGCGCAGTTTCTGCCTCCCGATCTTTGTCAGATAGGCCAGCGTGATCCCGACAATCAGCGCGGCCTCGACCCCTTCGCGCAGCGTAATAATAAAAGCCTGAAGCATACGATTAAATTCGCGGAACGTAGCCCACAATTATGAAAATGAATTTCAATTTCAACTTCAATTTAAGGATAGTCTCCCTCGCCAGACCAGTCAATCCGCCGCATCACAACTGCTTGTGATCGGGATTACACGGTGGAATTCCGGCCTCGAAATGCTCTCAGCTGCAGAGAAGCGCGGACAAGCGATAAACTGACCGCTACCGATAAAATTGCTCTCGAATGCGACATCGAGCAACGGGCGTCCTCATATTTTGTTGTCTCTTATTCGCACTGAAGCCAGTGTCGGCGCAGACCACTGTCGTTGTTTACAAGAGCGAGCGAAAGCTCGTGCTTCTCTCACACGGAAAGGAAATACGCTCGTACAAGGTTGCTCTTGGCAGCGAACCCGTGGGCCCCAAGACTCGGCATGGCGACCACAAAACTCCCGAGGGGGTTTACACCCTCGATTCGCGAAACCCCAATAGCCACTTTTACAAAGCCTTCCACATCTCGTACCCAAATTCGAAAGATATAGCAATCGCGAAGAAATTGGGCGTCAGTCCTGGAGGCGACATCATGCTGCACGGTCTCGCAAAGGAGTACACGTGGGTGGGAAAAGCACACACTTTGCATGACTGGACTGATGGTTGCATCGCAGTCACAAACGAAGAAATGGATGAACTTTGGAGGCTGGTTCCGGTCGGCACTCCTATCGAAATCAAGCCTTGAACCTGACAACAGTCTGAGCCAATTACCGTCACAACCTCCTCAGAAACCCCTCCGCCTCCCCTGCTCGCGGAAACAGCTTCTCCTCCGCCTGAAACTCCGCCGAGTGCACGCACCGCCGACTCCCGCGCAGCCGCACCGGATGCTTCAGATGCAGCATCTCGTGGTACACGACATACTCCAGCACAAACGCCGGCACCGCGAAATGGTCGAAGATGCGGCTGATAATGATCGCATTGTGCGCCGGATCGTAATGCCCGAGAATGCGCCGAGTCTTGGTCTGGCTCCAGCTCATGCGCGGCCGCGCCATCAGCCCGTGAAAAAAGCGCTTATTCAGTTCTTCGAAGATCGCATCCAAATCATAAACATGCCCGCGCGCAGAATGCAGCCGCTTGCGTCCGCGCATCTGCCGCACCAGATGCGTCTTACGCACGATCTCATGGCTGGCGACATACTTCCGATACCGCGCCGCCTGCCCGCGGTCAATCGGCTGACGATACATCTTGGCCAGCAGAATATGCGCGATCGCCCGCAGAACCGCATCCGGCGCACCTTCCAGCAGATCCGACAGCCGCACCAGCAGCCGCCCCCCGCGCAGCCGAATCGTATTATTCACATTGGCAAACGCAAAAAACTCAATCTTCAGCTCGGGGATCGAGGAAGCCGGACGCAGCTCCTGATAACTTTCCTGGAAGATCTCGAGCAGCCCTTCGCGCACAGTGATCCTAGGTTAGCACGATCGCCAGACCGTACGGTTCGGGCTGTTGAGCGGAAAGCGCGAGAAGTTAGCCCCGGAGGGGCGAACTAACTTAGCCCAGCGCTTCAGCGCTGGGTAAAGTGGCAGGATGGCAAAAGTCCCGCAGGGACGGCAGAAGTTTTCACGCGCACTCTCCCTGAGAGACGCCTTTGCCTCGCCGAGGTCCGAATTCTGAGGTCTGAAGTCTGAAGTCGTAATTTCCCACTCACTCCGGCTTCGGCTTCGCCCCCGCATTCGAATTCAGCTTCTTGTGCTTCGCCGCCAGTTCCTGATCCGCCAGCAGCTTGCGATGCTCCTCCGTCGAAGTGTCCACCGTATCCAGCAGATCGGTCAGAACAAACTCATACTGTCGATATTCCTCCGCCGGAACATCCGCCGCATCCTTCAGCGCGCGCAGCTTAGCTTGAAACTCGGTATCCGCATCGATAATGGTTTTCAGCGGCTTGCGAATGTCGTCCTTGCGATCGACATAAGTATCGATGTTGTCATTCAGCTCGTCGTACAACAACCGCAGATCATCCAGCATATCGTGCGTCCGCCGCGGCCGGTTCGTGGTCTTCGGATCGCTCCGCATCTCCTCCAGTTTCACCAGGCGCTCCCGCGTGAACTGCACGTAGAGCGTAAGCCGTTGGCCGGGCTCCCAGCTGGCATCGCGAATCTGTTGGATCTCGGTTTGCGTCAGCGGCTCGCGATGACGTTGCGCCTGCACCGCCGATCCACCCGCCAGCAACAGAACCACGCACAAAGCCGGCCGCAGCAGGGAAGCGCTCATTTCGCGCCTTTCGGGAACATTGCCTTGAGCAGATCGTCCCGCACTTTCTGCAATCGAGTGATGGCAGCCTGTACCGGCGGCTGATCCTCGTGACCCAGCGTGTGCAGAAGATCGTTGAGCTTGCGCGTCATCGTGCGCGCCGCAATTTCGGTTTGCTTTTGATATTTGTGGGACTGAACTGCATAGTCGCGCGCCTGTTCCATGTAAGCCATCGCGTCAGCCAGTGCGGTTTGCCCCTGCTCGAGTTCATCCGCCGCGTAGAGTCTGTCAGTTTCGGCCAGTTCCTTGTGCGCGATCTCCACGCACAAATGAGGCCGGTCCCCAATGCCCGTCGAAGGCAGCCGCGCCTTCAACTCCTCGATCGTAGGCTCATTACTGAGGACAACATAAGCCGGCGTCGCATGAACAAGATTACCCGGCGGAGCCGCAGCCGCCGTCATTGCGGCTGACGACGCGGCCAACAACGCGGCCGACAATGCGACCAGAGTGATCGCTGCCCACGCACGAACTAGAGCCCGCTCCCCAAGCATGTTCCCAGCCCTGCGCCAATCATTTTTTCGGCTCAATCGCAATCAGCCTGTGTTTCGCCTGCCATTCCTGTTCAGGATACTTCCCACGTGCTGTGTTCAGGAAGAGGTGAAAATTCTCGGCCGCCCGCTTGTAGTCCCTGAGATGATCATAAGCCGAAGCCCTCAGGAAGTATGTCACCGGCTCCTCCGGCAAATACTTCGCGCGCGCGTCCAACGCTTTAATCGTCAGCGGATAATTCTTGTTCTCACTTGCGGCAAAAGCCAGGTCGCCATAAGCCGCGCCCAGCTCGGGTTTCAGGCTTACGGCCAGCAATAATTCTTTTTGCGCGTCGGCAAACTTCTTCTGCTCGATCAGCGCCTTGCCCAGATCCTGATGCAGCGCCGCGTCGTTCGGACTGGCGATTAACAGCGCGCGATAAGCCGCCTCGGCCAGATCATTCTTCTTGGCGATGAAATAAAGATCGGCAAGATCGCGCTCCAACGTCGCATCCGCCGGTGCCAGCTTCACCCCAGCTTGCAGTTCGGCAATCGCATCGTCAGTCTTGCCCTCAGCCGCCAGCACTCGCCCCAACTGAATGTGCGCCTCGGCCTGATCGGGATGCGCCGCCACCAGCCGCCGCAATTCCGCCTCAGCCTCAGGCAACCGATGTCCGCGCATGTAAATGTTCGCCAGCCCCGTCACCGCGTCGGACGACGCCGGGTCCAGCGCCTGCGCCTGCTTGAATTCGTTCTCGGCGTCGGAAGACTTCCCTTGTTTTTCCAGCAGCAGCCCAGCCGCCAAGTGCGGCTCCGCATCTTTGGGCTGTAACGCCACAGCCTGCCGGTAAGCCGCAATGGCCTCATCCGGCTTGCTCGATTCAATCACGTGCGCCAGAGAAAGCCATGCCCGCTCCCGCCCCTCCGCGACATGGCTCGTCGGCGTGAGCTGCGTCGCAGCTCGCAAATATTGTTCAGCATCCGGTTGGCCGCCCTTGGCCAGCTGCAGTCCCAGATTCAAGTTCGACTCGAAAACATCTCCCTTCGCGGCCACCGACTTTCGATACGCGACGATCGACTCATCCGTCTTGCCCAGACCGTTCTCCACAAAGCCAAGCTCAAACCACGCCACATAAATTGCCGAATCATTCTTGAAAGTATCGTCGCTCACCAGCTTGCGCAGCAACGGCTCGGCACCGGCATAGTCCCGCTTGTCAATCAGACCCTCCGCCTTCGTGAGCTCCGGGGGAGCTGCGACTTCTTCGGCAATTGTCTCGTGATGGACAGTGGAAGCTGATCCCGGCTTGTGATGGGCGCTGGAAGAATAGCCGTCCGTCTGCGAGGAAGAATTCGACTGCGAATTCGATTGCGTCGCAGGCAAAGCGGAAGAGGAAGAGGAAGAGGAAGAAGCTTGAGAAGATCGCGAAGCCACAGCTCCGTCGTTCGCTGTTTGATTAGTTTGACTAGTTTGATTGCTTTGATCGGTCTTACCGTCCGCCAGCGCCGGCAAGCCCGCCAGCAGCAAGCCAACCGCCAGCCTGCCCGCGACCACGAATCTACGCGCCATGCGACCGCGAGTTGCCATTGCCGTTCAGAATACGCGCCAGATACTTTCCCGTGTAAGACCCCGCCAGCTTCGCGATCTCTTCCGGCGGCCCCGCTCCCACAATCTTCCCGCCGCGACTTCCGCCCTCCGGCCCCAGATCGATCACCCAGTCCGCCGTCTTGATGACTTCCAGATTATGTTCGATCACCACAATCGATCCCCCTGCTTCAATCAGACGCCGAAACGCCGCCAGAAGTTTGCTGACGTCGTCAAAATGCAGCCCCGTCGTGGGCTCATCAAAAATGTACAGCAGGCGCCGCCTGAGCCGCCCTTCGCTACCCGCAGTCACGCGCGATGTCCCACGGCTGATTTCCCGCGCCGCCGGCTGCAGATGTGCCGCCAGCTTCATGCGCTGCGCCTCGCCACCCGAAAGCGTCGTTGCCGACTGTCCCAGCCGCAAATAGCCCAGCCCGACTTCTTCCAGCGGCCGCAACTTCTCCGTAATCTTCGGGACTTCGGCGAAAAACTTCAGCGCTTCCTTCACCGTCAGGTTCAGCACTTCGTGAATATTCTTCCCGCGATACCGCACCTCGAGCACCGTCGGCTTGTAACGCGTGCCCTTGCACTCCTCGCAAATCAGCTCTACATCGGCCAGAAACTGCATCTCCACCGTGACCGTGCCGTCGCCCTGGCAAGTCTCGCAGCGTCCTCCAGGGATGTTGAACGAAAAATGTCCCGCGCCAAATCCACGCTTCTTCGCCTCCGGCAGGGAAGCGAACAGATCGCGAATCGCATCGAACGCCTTGATATACGTCACCGGATTCGACCGGGGCGTCCGCCCAATCGGCGACTGATCGACCAGTACCACTTCTTCAATAAACTGATCGCCTTCCAGACTTTCCCAACTCGCGGCCGGCCCGGTCGCTCCGTTTCCCGCTTGCTGCTTGGCCTGCGCCAGCGCTCGATAGAGCACCTGATGCAGCAGCGTCGATTTGCCCGAACCCGAAACTCCCGTGATCGCCACAATCATGCCGAGCGGGATATTAATGTCCACGCCCTTGAGATTATTAGCCCGCACGCCGCGAATCCTGATCTGCTGCGCCCCGGGCTTCCGCCGCAGCGTCGGCGATTGAATGCGCAAATCCTCCGAAAGATAGCGCCCGGTCAGCGAGACCGGATTACGCACGATCTCGTCGTAAGTCCCTTCGGCAACCAGCTTCCCGCCGTTCTCTCCCGCTCCGGGCCCCAGATCGAGAATCCGGTCAGCCGCGCGCATGATGTCGGGATCGTGCTCCACCACCAGAATCGTGTTTCCCAAATCGCGCAGGTCATGCAGAATCTTGATCAGCCGATGCGTATCCCGCGGATGTAGCCCAATCGACGGCTCATCCAGCACATACAGCGTACCCACCAGCCGCGAGCCGAGCGAAGTCGCCAGCTGAATCCTCTGCGCTTCGCCGCCCGACAGAGTTGAAGACAACCGGTCAAGCGTCAGGTATTCCAGCCCGACATCGTTCAAAAACCGCAGCCGTTCGCGAATCTCCGTCAACAGCTTATCCGCAATCTCGCTTTCCTCGGCGCTCAGTTCAACGCTCTCAAAAAATCGCAGCGCCTCTTCCACGGTAAGCGCACAAACCTCGCAAATATTCTTGCCGCTGACCCGAACCTGCCGAGCTTCCAACCGCAGCCGCGACCCATTGCAGTCCGGACAGAGCGAATACCCGCGATACCGGCTCAGAAACACGCGCACGTGCAGCTTGTATTTCTTGCGCTCCAGGTAGGCAAAAAATCCCCGCACCCCCAGAAACTTTCCCTCACCCTTGAGAATGCGATTCTTATGCTCGTCCTCGAGATCCGCCCAAGGCACATCCAGCGGAATCCCCTCCGCCTTGGCGAATTTCTTAAGGTCGGTGAACAACGGACGATACTTGGGCTTGGTCCAGGGCTCAATCGGACACTCGCTCAGCGTCTTCAGCTTGTCCGGAATCACTAAATCCAGATCAAAATCAATCGTATTCCCAAACCCCTGGCACCGCGGGCAAGCCCCGTAAGGATTGTTGAAAGAGAAGAGTCGAGGCTCCGGTTCCTCATACCGCAGATTGCATTCCTTGCACTCAAACCGCTGTGCAAACCGTATTGTGGAACCAGAAAATGTGGGACGGACACTCCTGTCCGTCGCAGTTGCCGTTGAAGTTGAAGTTGCCGTTGAAGTTGCCGTTGAAGTTGATTTTGCTCTTGCGGTCCCCCCCTCACCAGTCCCCGCAATCTCCGTCTCGGGACTCTCAAAAATAACCTCGCCCGCCTCCCGATAAGCAGTCTCAATCGCATCCACAACGCGCGTGCGCGACTCCGCCGACACGACCAACCGATCCACTAACACAAACACGGGAAGCTCAAAGTTGATGTCGAGTAGCGACTCCGGCGTAGAAAACTCGTAGACCTCACCCGCCTGATAAAGCCGGTTGAATCCCGCCTTCCGCAAATCAAACAAGCGGGTTTTTAAAGCATCGGACAATTGGACCGCGGGTGCCCCATTTCTCGCGTTTTTTGCGAGAAGTGGGGATTTTTTAGCTTTTGAAGAACGCTCCGCTTTAACCGCTGCCTGTTGAACTTCCTGCCCCGGCCGCTCCAGCGGAAACAAAACCTGCAGCCGCGTCCCGGGATCCAGCGCCAGAATCGCGTCCGCCACTTCATCCACCGTATCCTTCTTCACCTCGCGCCCGCACTTCACACAGTATGTCCGCCCCACCCGAGCAAACAAAAGCCGCAAGTAGTCATAAATCTCAGTCGCCGTCGCCACCGTCGACCGCGGATTCCGAGTCGTATTCTTCTGCTTGATCGCAACCGCCGGCGCAATCCCATCAATGGAATCCGCGTCCGGCTTCTCAATCCGCTCCAGAAATTGCCTCGCATACGCCGACAGCGACTCCACGTACCGCCGCTGCCCCTCCGCATAAATCGTGTCAAATGCCAGCGACGACTTGCCCGAGCCGGACACTCCCGTCACCACCGTCAACTGATTGTGCGGGATATCAAAATCAATATTCTTCAGGTTGTGAATGCGCGCCCCGCGCACAACAATGCTCTCGGAGGGATTTGAAGCAGTAGCCGTAGGGTCAGAAGACATCGGGTCAAGGCTCAAGAAGGGCCGCACGCCATCCCCGAGCGCAGCCGCTCAGAGCCTTCCGTGAGCCCTACCGAATCCTCTATTATAAAGCAGGCAAGGGAACGGACCCGTTCAGGCAGTAGCTCAATCTTGATTCTCAGAAAAATGACTGGCGGGCGTCATCCCGAGCGGAGCCATCCTTCAGTCGAAGCGAGGGATCTCGCGTGGATCGCCGCTGGTAGTCGAGGGCGGTTCAATACCTCTTAGCTTTCGCGAGCGCGCATTCAGTCCCGACTCTCATCGTTCTCCCGATCCCGGCGCTTCCCGTACCGCATAGCAAACCCAAATCCAAAGACCATAATCGCCACCGGAGGCGCCAGCATCACCAAAATGGCCCGATTCAGCGCCCGCTGACCCTCCTTCGGCGTAGCCTTCGCATTGGCAGCGCACATGGCGCAGCCCTGCGCAAATGCCGGCGCCGCCCAAAGCGCGATCAGCAACAACAGAAAAGCCAGTCGAAATTTCGCAGATAGCTTCACCCTACTTCACTCCCAGCCGCAAAATCCGTCCCGCATCCGGGAAGAAAAAGAAATACATAATCACGAAGCACGCCACCACGGAAAGCACCAGCATCCAGCGCATAATCGCCTTCTCAAACTTCAAATGCATAAAGTATCCAATGATTAGGGCCGACTTGATGATCGACAACACCAGCAGTATCTCCAGCATATGCACCGGCTCGAAGACCTGCTTGTATCCCAGCACCACCTCAATCGCGGTCAATACCAGCAGCGCTCCCCACACCCAGAAATATTGCGCCTTGCTGTCGTGCCCACTGAACTCGTCCGACGCGGTATCGTGCATTGTGTCAATCCTCGCTTTTGGGTGGCGCAGCGCTTCCAGCGTTGCGATCAAGCAATTTCTTCGACGAGGGCTTCAGCCCCGGAGGTACTTCAACCATTACGTGATCTTGGTCGACAGCAAATACACCAGCGGAAATATAAACATCCACACCAGATCGACAAAGTGCCAGTACAGCCCCGAAACTTCCACATCCTGCGCATCATAATCCTTCGGCTTCAAAAACAAGATGACCGACGCCACAATCAGCGCGATCAGCAGCACATGAATCCCGTAGTGAAAAACGTTATCCGAAGGAATCAGAAAATATCCCACAGCCCACAGCACCCCGATCACTGGCAGGAACCACTTCCGAAACGCAATCACTCCCAGATAAATCACGCCAATGGTTACATGCAGCATGTGCATCGCAGTCAGCCCAAAAAACGTCGCCGCAAACTGCGGAATGTTCTTCGAAATATCCGCCATCTCGGCATCCGGTGTACCCGCCGGCTTTGGAAAGATCGGCAGCGTCAGCCCTTCGCCAATCAGCTTGCTCCACTCCATGCCATGCAGCACGATGAACGCCGTCCCAAACGCCATGGTCGCGAGCAGCCAGTTGCGCGTCCATGCATGGTCGCGGCGTTGCGCCGCAAACACCGCCATCACCATGGTCAGCGAACTCGACAGCAGGCAAGCCGTCATGATGGTCGAATTGATGATGCTCTGCACGTGAAACGGCGTCGGCCACGCGGTGTAAATCCGGATATAGCAAAAGGCAAAAATCAGTGCTCCAAAGGTCAGCGAGTCCGAAGCCAGAAACAGCCACATCCCCACCTTCTTCGAATAAGCTCCAAACAGCGGAGCCTCGTAAGCTCCCGACACTGCATGTCCCCCGGCGTCATGCTGAAGCGTAGCGTCAGCCATTCCTAAGTTTCCCCTTTCCATTCCGGCTGAAATCCCGAGGCGGGCGCACTTCGCCCGACGAGGGACCTGGGCGAGCCGCGCGAAGCGTCGCGTTCTTTGCGACGCAACAATCGCGCGTCTGGCTCGCTTCCTTATCCCTCGCTACCTGGCAAACCCCAACAACGCAAAAACATAAATCCACAGCACGGCCATGAAATGCCAGTACCACGCCGTGACGTCAACCACAATCCGGCGTCCCTCGGCCGGCCGGTGCAGCAGGGAAGTCATCACCGCCGCCCACAGCAACGCAACCATTCCCCCCGCCAGATGCACCGCATGCGCCGCCGTCAACAAATAAACGAAAGAACTGTTGGGGTTGGTATCCACGAAGAATCCGCGGGCCTTCAATTCGCCCCAGGCCATCCACTGCCCCGCCAGAAAACCAAAGCCCAGCAGCACGGTCACACCCAGCCACGGAAAGCTTTTCTCTTCACCGATCGCGAGGCCCGGAATCGACTTCAGAGGAGCCAGCGCCGCACGCCGTGCCATGCCGCGCCGCGCCGCTTCCATTGTGAAGCTGCTGATCAGCAGCAACGCCGTATTGATGGCCAACAGCATCCAGGGCAATTGCA
>JBEKRY010000009.1:0-43507 GCA_049517555.1 Candidatus Sulfotelmatobacter sp.
GTTCACGTGGGCATCCGATTCGGCGTCATTGTTCTTCGCTTCGGAAAATTCCGGATATTCGCCGATCTACCATTTGAGTGTTCGAGTGCCTGAAAAATTTAGTTGGCCTCTCGAGATTGTTCATGGATTTAATGACGACGTGACCGCGTTGCCGGCCACGAAAACGATCCTGTTCTCCCGGATGTCTCTTGCTGGGCCAAGCGAAATCTATATTGCGAGTCCAAGGTCCGGAGCTCTCTGCATCTCGGATCACTTTACTGAGGCGGGATCAGCCGATTGGTATCAAGAGCCGAAGTGTGAACCCTACTTGTCTGCCGCTCTAACCCACCTCAATGACACCGTCCTCTCACAAGTCGCCATGTCGCCGCTTGAATCCTTCTGGTTCAAGGGCGCGCACGGAGACAAGGTCGAAGGCTTCCTCGTCAAGCCGCCGAACTTTAATGCCTCGAAGAAATATCCGGTGAAGTTCCTCATTCACGGCGGGCCGCAGGGAGCCTGGGGAGACGACTGGAGCTATCGCTGGAATGCCGAACTGTTGGCGGCGCCAACTTCAGGGCAAAGCTCAGGATACGTTGTCATCATGATCAACTTCCACGGCTCGACCGGATACGGGCAGAAGTTCATTGACGCCATCAACGGCGACTGGGGCGGCGCTCCGTATGAAGACCTGATGAAGGGCCTTGACTACGCGGAGCAGACGTATCCGTTCATCGATAAGACCCGCGAGTGCGCGCTGGGCGCCAGCTACGGCGGATACATGATCAACTGGATCCTCGGCCATACCGACCGCTTCAAGTGTCTGGTGTCGCACGACGGAATGTTCAACGCCGAGTCGGCCTGGGGCACGACCGAAGAATTGTGGTTCAACGACTGGGAGTTCAAAGGCACTCCCTACGACAATCGCGCGAGCTATGAGAAGTGGTCGCCGCACCAGTACGCCAGGAATTTCAAGACGCCGACGCTGGTGATTCATGGCCAGCGCGACTACCGGCTCGACGTGAGCGAAGGCTTCCAGCTTTTCACCACGCTGCAGATGGAAGGCGTCCCCTCAAAGATGCTGTATTTCCCCGACGAAGGCCACTGGGTGCTGAAGCCGCAGAATTCGCAGCTCTGGTACAAGACGGTGAACGACTGGGTGGATCAGTGGATCGGGAAGTGATGGCCGTGCGTCGCGACGGAAAGTGCCGTCATTCGAAAAGTCAGGGTTTCGGCATGTGCCGGAAGCCTTGCGTAGCGACTATGGCGATGAGCATTTGCGACCCATTGTAGCCCACGTGAACCAGGAAACTAGCGCCCACCGAGCCAGTGACGGCGCGCACAGTGCCGCACACCACGCCGACCACCAGAATGACCAGCATCGGTCCCCATGCCCAACCGTATTGCGGCATGTGCATCAGAGCGAAGGGAAGCGCGGTCAGAAAGATTCCCCACGCCGCTCCCCAACGCCGGGCGACCACAGGATAGAAAAAACCGCGGAAGAACAGTTCCTCCATCAGCGGCCCTACGCTGACGGCAATAATCGCGAGCAGATAGGCGTCGCGCGGGCGGTCGAAAAGATGTTCAAAGGGCGTGTCCTTCGGCATGGGCAAGATGCTTTGCAGCAAGCCGAGAGCCAGCAGCATCACGGCGCCCAGCATCAGCAGTTGCCATTGCGAACGCGGCCAGTTCCACCGTATCGCCGGCCAGAACGGCGCATGATACTTGCCCTCGACGAGCATGACCATACACGCGGCCACCGCGATGTAGATCAGAAACTGCGACCCCAGCAAGAGAATAGGCTTCTGCGCCACGTCAGCAAACGACGAGTGCGGATAGAACAGCCAGAGCGCGCCAAAGATCACCAGGATCTGCAGGACCAGCATGGCAACAATCGTCAGCCCAGCGATCAGCAGCACGTCCCAGCCGCTCCACACGGGATTCTCGATTGGAGGCGGCGCGCTTGGAATAGCGGCAACGCTCCCTGACACGGCGGGATCGACAGCGGAAGGATCGGCCACGCCCGGCAGCGGCACCTGCCGCTCGGCGCTCACCAAGGCCTGCGGCTCAAACTGCGAATCGTCGGAGGATGACAAGATAACTTTCTCTTCGGGGATACTCAATATATCGATTCGGTACGCGTGCTCCTCTAGTGTGCTGCCGCTGCGGCAAGCGGCCTGATGGCTTTGAGTTCCTTGGAATACTTTCGCCGGACTTGATGAACCGCAAAGGCGTCCTGCAAATTCAGCCAGAACTGCTCGGTCGTCCCGAAATACTTGGCCAGGCGAGCCGCCATCTCAGGCGTGATTCCCCGTTTCTCGCGAACAATGTCGTTGACCGTAGGGGGAGAAACATGCAACTCCACCGCCAGTCGATAAGCGGAGATGCCCATCGGCGCCAGAAATTCCTCGCGAAGAATTTCCCCCGGATGCACTGCCCAGCCCGCCGGATTTTCATTCTTGATGCTCATGAGTTCCATCCCCTGGCATTTATTCTTTCGCTCAATCCGAGTTAGGCGCTCCGCTTCCCGTTCCCAAAATACCCCGCCAGCGCCTGGCCCGTATACGACTTCTTCACTCGCGCCACAGCTTCCGGCGTGCCTTGCGCCACGATGCGTCCGCCTTCTTCGCCGCCTTCGGGGCCGAGATCGATGATCCAATCGGCGTTGCGGATCACGTCCAGATTGTGTTCGATGATGATGATCGAGTTGCCCAGATCGGTCAACCGGTGCAGCACGTCGAGCAGTTTCTTCACGTCGTCGAAGTGCAGCCCAGTGGTCGGCTCATCGAGCAGGTACAGAGTCTTGCCGGTTTGCCGCTTGCTCAACTCGCGCGCCAGCTTGATGCGCTGGGCTTCTCCGCCGGAAAGCGTAACCGCTGACTGCCCCAAATGAATATATCCCAGACCGACGTCGACCAGAGTTTGCAGCTTCTGCCTCACCTGCGGAATGTTTTCCAGAATCGGCAACGCGTCGGAGACCGGCATTTCCAGCAGGTCGGCAATCGAGTAGCCGTTGTATTTGACGGCTAGAGTTTCCGAGTTGTAGCGCCGGCCGCCGCAGACTTCGCACAGCACGTACACGTCGGGCAGAAAATTCATCTCGATGCGGCGCTGGCCTTCGCCTTGGCAGGCTTCGCAGCGTCCTCCTGAAACGTTGAAGGAAAATCTTCCCGCCTTGTAGCCGCGCTCGCGCGATTCCGGCAGCATGGCGTAGAAGTCGCGCATCTGGGTGAACATTCCGGTGTAGGTCGCGGGATTGGAACGAGGGGTGCGGCCGATCGGCGACTGATCGATGCGAATGACTTTGTCGATATTCTCCGCGCCGGAGATCGCCTTGTGATCGCCCGATTTTTCGCGCGAGCGATACAGCTGTCGCGCCAGCGCGCGATACAGAATGTCATTGACCAGCGTCGACTTGCCCGAGCCGGAAACCCCCGTCACGACTGTCATAACGCCGAGCGGGAAAGTTACGTCCAGATTCTTGAGATTATTTTCTTTCGCGCCGAGGATGGTCAGCGCCGTGCCGTTCGCGTGCCGCCGCTCCGGCCGCATCGCAATCGAGGTACGGCCTGAGATGTATGCCCCGGTGAGAGAGTTTGGATCGCGCATGATTTCTTCCGGCGTGCCATGCGCCACCAGGCTGCCGCCATGCCGTCCCGCGCCGGGGCCGAGATCGACAACATAATCCGCGCGGCGGATGGTCTCTTCATCGTGCTCCACAACCAGCACGGTGTTGCCCAGGTCGCGCAGGTTTTCGAGCGCAGTCAGCAGCCGGCCGTTGTCGCGGTGGTGCAAGCCGATCGACGGCTCGTCCAGCACATACAGCACGCCGCGCAGCTTCGAGCCAATCTGCGTGGCCAGCCGGATGCGCTGTCCCTCGCCGCCCGACAAAGTCGCCGCTGAACGATCCAGCGAGATGTATCCCAAGCCGACGGCGTTGAGAAACTGCAAACGTTCGACGATCTCGTGCATGACGCGCCCGGCAATCGCTGCCTCGCGACCGGCCAGCTTGATGCCCTCGGCCGCAGCCAGCGAGCGCTCCACCGGCAGGGCGGTGAAGTCGGCGATCGACATGCTTTTCACTTTGACGGCCAGGCTCTCCGGCCGCAGCCGCTTGCCGTGGCATGCCGGACACTGGGTGGCCGACATGTGATCCATCAGCCAGTCGCGATAGCCTTCCGAGGTTGACTCCTCCAGATTCTGTTTCAGATATCCGAAGATGCCGTGAAACCCGGTCTTGCCACCGCGTCCGGGCTCGCCGTTCAGCAGAAAATCCTGTGTCTTCTCGGGAAACTTCTCAAAGGGAGTATTTAAATTAATGCCGTACGCGGCCGACGAAATCTGCAGCATGTGAATCAGATTCTGCGACGCCGACCCTGGTCCCAGGCCGCCATCCAGCAGCGGCTTCGACCAGTCGGTAATCACCTTCGCCGGATCGAAATCGTACTTGCTGCCGAGACCGTGGCATTCCGGGCAGGCTCCATACATACTGTTGAACGAAAACGAACGCGGCTCGAGTTGCGGTACGCTGATGCCGCAGTCGGGACACGCCAGCTTCTCGGAATAAAGCTGCTCTTCGCCGCCGACCACCGCGACCTGCACCAAGCCGCCCGCCAATTTCATGGCCAGGCCAACCGACATTTCCAGCCGATGCTCGATCCCCGGCTTCACCAGCAAGCGGTCGATAACCACTTCGATGGTGTGATTTTTCCGCTTGTCGAGATTGATCAAGGCCTCGTCGTCCAGACTAACGAGTTCTCCGTCAATGCGCGCCCGCGTGTAGCCGTGCTTGACCAGCGTCTCCATTTCCTTCTTGAACTCGCCCTTGCGTCCGCGGACGATGGGCGCCATTACCATGACCCGGTCCTCGGGACTCAACGCCATCACGCGCTGAACAATCTGGTCCGCCGACTGGCGGCTGATGGCCCGCCCGCACTTGGGGCAATGCGGAACTCCGATGGAAGCGAAGAGCAGGCGAAGATAGTCGTAGATCTCGGTGATGGTTCCGACGGTCGAGCGCGGGCTGCGGCTGGTGGTTTTCTGCTCGATCGAAATAGACGGGCTAAGTCCATCAATTGCATCTACATCCGGGCGTTCCATCTGGTCCAGAAACTGCCGAGCGTAGGCCGACAATGTCTCCACGTAGCGGCGCTGGCCCTCGGCGTAAATCGTGTCGAAGGCGAGCGATGACTTGCCCGACCCGCTCAGCCCGGTAACCACCGTCAGAGTGTTACGCGGAATCTCAACGTTGATGTTCTTGAGGTTATGCTGCCGGGCCCCGCGGACGGAAATTTTGGTAATCGCCATCATTCGCCGGGGTTCATACCCCTTCCGTAACGTCGACAGGGAAGCAGATTTGTTGGAAAGTGGGATTGCACAGCTCTACTCCGTATCTTAGTCGTCAATAGCGCGGAGCGTCAACGCAGGTAGATTTGAAAAGGCTTGCGGTTCGGAACCCTCGAAGTTCGCGCTGCGGCAATAAGTAAGGGTGGGAGAGCCACTAAAGACTCTAGATTCCTGAGGTTGGTAGATCGTGATCTCGATTGTTATGCCCGTCGTCCTTTTCATTACTGTCATCGCGTCCGTAAGCCTCGGCGTTTTCGCCGCCTATGCCGCCGTCATCTGCATCCTGAACGCGTTCGGCCACAAGTCACAACTGCAGCCGGAAACGGGCCGCCCGCGCCTGACCTTGGTTCCCACGCAACACCACGCCAGCGGCGACTAGTTCGCGGTTGGTTCAGGCGCAAATCTCAGCCGCGAGTTTCCGCAAATCACGGCAGCCCTTCGCCTTGTCCTGAATTCTGTTAGGCTTTCCAGAACAGGCGTTTTGCTACCCATGGCCCGCATTGGCCGCATTCCCGCTCGATCCTTGGCAGCGTTCGTAGCTCTTTGCCTCGCCTTGATCTCTACGTCCGCTCCTGCGGCGGAACCATCCCCTTGGCTCGAAGTCCACTCTACGCACTTCACCGTCATCACCGACGCGGGAGAAAAAAAAGGCCGCGAGGTCGCCCTGCGTTTCGAGCAGATGCGCGCCGTATTCGGCATGATGCTGGGGAAAGAGCGCCTGGCTCAAGCAGTCCCGCTGACCATCCTCGCTTTCAGCAACGACAAATCCTACTATCAGGTCGCACCCCTGATTCATGTTCCAGTGATCGCCTCGGGACAAATCAATCCTCAGGCAATCAATGTTCAGCCGGATAATGTCCGGCCCATCGACGTCTCCGGATTCTTTCTGCGCGGTGACGATCAGGATTTCATCGTGCTGAATCTTTCCGAAGACGAATCCTGGCGGTCCGTGGCGCACGACTTCGCCGCCATGCTGTTGAACTACAACTATCCTCCCGCGCAAGGATGGTTCGACGATGGCCTCGCCAAATATTTCAGCACCGTTCGCGTGGACAACAAGCGGGTCGAGATGGGCAGCGACCCTGAGCTTGTTCCGAGCGCAACGAAGGATTTGGCCGGTAACCCGCAGCAAACGCCGAAGGCGAAGTCTCTCACCGAATTGCTGAACGAAGAGGCCTGGCTGCCGCTGCCCGTCCTCTTCACCATGAAGCACGACCTCTCGACGCGCAACCAGGGCACGCGCCGCACGCTCTATTACGCCGAGTCGTGGATGGTCATGCACTATCTGATCAACCAGAAAAAGTTGCCGGAAACTGGCACCTATTTCGGCCTGGTCCTGAACCAGCATGTCCCCGTGGAAGAGGCCGTCCAAAAAGCCTACGGCATGAGTTCCGTGGAGATGGAAAAGGCAGTCAAGGATTACTTCCACGCCCAGACTGGACTTCTTCTCACGAGCGATGCCGCCGGCACAACGAATCCCGGCCCGGCACATGCAGCAGGCGCTAACGCTCCCGGAACCGGAAGGATGATGAGCTTTCCGGTTCCCGTAGGGCCCGACGACAGCGTAATCACTACCAAATCTTTTCTTGAGGACGACGAGCGCGCTCTTTACGCTGAAGTCGAGGCTCGCATCCCCGATCGCCGCGAGGCCGGACTTCAGGAATTGCACGTCCTGGCCTCGACGCCGAACCTGGCCGACAAGAAATTCGAATCCAGGAATCAGGGGGAGAACAAAGAGGCAAAGCGGCCTGGCGAGGATCCCAACCTGCTTCCCAGCAACGCCGTCGGCAGCGCCCTCGCCCATCGCATTCTGGCCTGGGACCACATCGATCACGGGGAATTCGACGAGGCCACGACTGAGATCGCGAACGCTGCCGCGCTCAACCCCAGCGACATGTGGCTGCGTTATTACTTGTCGGTGCTGAAGTATCGCGTCGCGCAATCCAAACACGCCGAGATGCAAGGCCTGCCCAACATGATGCTCGACCTGAGGGCTGTGCTGGAGTGGTACCCGGAGTTTGCCGACGCCTACGATCTGCTGGCCCTGGCGCGCAACGCCGGAGGAGGTCCTGCCGCCGCCATGCAGGCCGAGCGCGCCGCCATTACCCTGAGTCCGCGCGACGAGTTCTATACCTACCATTTGGCGCAGATTTATGTAGCCAGTAAAAAATGGGAAGCAGCGGACATTTTGTTCGACCGCCTGAAAGCCAGTGACAATCCCCAAATCGTGGCGCTCGCCAAAGAACTTATGGAGCGGGCCGCGAACGAACGCAAATACGGCATCCCATTAAGCGCAGGCACCATGCCGCAGGCCAAACTTTCTCCGCAGAAATCGCCTTTCGATGTGTTGGAGGAAGATGCTGCCAAGCGCGCCGCAGCCGAGAAGGCGGAACAATCCGGCGGCCCTGCGGATCTGCGTCCCACCAAGTTCATCAAAGGCCACCTGATCGACGTGGACTGCTCTCCCGCTCCCGCCGCCATACTGACCGTCGATGTGGATGGGCTCGAGCTGAAACTGCGCGCTGCCGATTACAAATCCCTGCTGCTGATCGGCGCCGATGAATTCTCCTGCGCCTGGTCCGACCGCCAGGTCACGGTAAACTACAAGCCCGGTGGATCCATGAATGGCGACGTAGTCTCGCTGGAAGTGCGCTGAACTTCGCTCGTCGCTCGTCGTCGCTCGTTGAGCGTGGTTCGTCGTTCCACCGCCGCAACGGATTGCCATCCTGGCCTTATTCCGCGCGGAGCGCTTCCAATGGGTTCACCGAGGCAGCGCGGCGGGCCGGGAGGTAGCTGGCTACAAGGGCTAACGTGCCGAGCACGACGACGACCGAGGCTAGCGTAAACACGTCCCAAGCTGCGGTGCCGAAGAGTAAGTTGCTCATCAGCTTGGCTGCGGCGATAGATCCTACAAGTCCTGCAACGATTCCCACGGCGATCAGGCGCGCCGCCTGCTTCAAGATGAGCTGATACACCATGCCGCGTTGGGCTCCGAGCGCGATGCGGACGCCGATTTCGCGGGTGCGCTGGCTCACGGAGTACGCGATCACTCCGTAGAGTCCGACGACGCTGAGCAGAAGTGCGAGCGCGGCAAAGCTTCCCACCAGCCATGCTGAGGCGCGGTGCAGGTACGCCGGCGGCGAGTCGTGAATGCGCTGGTCCATGGTGGCGGCGCCGAAGGCGGCGATGCCGGGGTCGACCTGATGCATCGTTGCGGTGAGCGTCGGCAGCAGGGACTGCGCGTCGGTTGACGTGCGGGCTACGACGGAGAAAAACGGCAGCGGGTGCTGGTCGAATGGCACATAGAAAGCCGCGCGGGCGTCGGTGTCGAGCGGGCCTTCGCGAATGTCGTCGATCAGGCCGATGATTTGCATGGCCTGGTCTGCGGGCGCGCCGTCGTAGTTGATGGACATTCCTATCGGTTGTTCGCCGGAAAAATATCGTCGGGCCAGCGCGCGATTGATGAGGGCGACGCGAGGTTTGGTCGCGTCCTCGGCGGCGGTGAAGTAGCGGCCTTTGAGCAAGCGCGCTTGCAGGGTCTTGAAGTAGTCGGTGGAGACAATGCGGTACGCCACTTCGTAATGTTCGCTGTGAACAGGGCGGCCGACAACGACGAAACTGGTAGTGTAATCGCCGTCGCCGACGGGCAGCTTGTTGGTGATGGCAGTGGAACTCACGCCGGGGAGCGCGGAGATGCGATCGAGAATCTGGCGCTCGAGAGCGATCACTTGCGGATCTTTCGAGTAATTCTCTCGCGGCACGGAAAGCGCAAGTGTGGCCAGGTTGTTCGGCTGCAGTCCGGGATCGACCTGGAGCAGGCGGTAAAGGCTCTTGCCTAACAATCCGGCGCCCACTAAAAGCACCACGGCGGTTGCCAACTCAACGACCACCAGGTTGGCTCCGAATTTGTGCCAGACGGTTCCCGACGCACTGCGGCTACCTTCGGTCAGGCCGGCTCGCATTTCTTCGCGAGACATGCTCACGATCGGCGTCAAGGAAAAGATCACGACGCTGAACAATGAGACTGTCAGCGTAAAGGCCCACACACGGGGGGTCAAACCGAGTCCTTGCAGGTAGGGCATGCTGGCCAGAGTGTCGGCGGGAATGAGGCGCGTAAGCAGATGCACCGCGGCATCGGCCGCCGCCAGGCCGATCGCGGCTGCAGAGGCGGACAGCACCAATCCCTCGGTTACAAATTGACGGAGGAGGCGTCGGCGGGACGCACCGAGGGCTCCGCGGACGGCGATCTCGCGCTTGCGGCTCTGCGTGCGCACCAGCAGCAGACTCGCAACATTGACGCTGGCGATCAGCAGCAAGAGGCCGGCGCCGCCGAGCAACATCAGGATGAGGGGACGGATGTCGCCGACAATCACGTCGGGCAGCGCCACCACGTTCGCACCCTGACTGTTATTTGAATCGGGATACTGCTGTTCGAGCTGCCGCGCGATCGATGTCATGTTGGCCGCAGCCATTTGGATGGTCACACCGTCCTTCAGACGCCCAATTCCGAAGAGCCAGTGGCAACCGCGGCAGGAACTCTCGTCATGTTCGGCCGTCCAGAACTCAGCCGGTTCCGCGGGAGCGAAGTGGAAATTCCTGGGCAACACTCCGACGATCGTGTTCGGGTTTCCATCGAGCATCACGGTCTGTCCGAGAATATCCGCGCGTTTGCCGTAGCGGTTCTGCCAGGCGGAGTAACTCAGGATGACGGTGCGCGAGGCCGAAGGCTTGTCCTCGCCGCCGGCGAAGTCGCGACCCAGGATGGGAGCGACACCCAGCGTACGAAAGAATCCGGCACTGACCCGAGCGCCCGGTGCCATTTGCGCTCCGGTTGGCGTACCCAGCACGAAGCCGTTGGGATCATAGACATCGAACGAGCTAAAAACCTGGTTGAGCTTCTTGAAATCGTAGTAGTCGGGAAACGAAAGATGAAACCTCGATCCCAGGGGTGTGCTCCCAAAGACGACCAGCAGGCGCGACGGGTCGCGATAGGGCAGAGGCTTGATCAACGCCGCATCGGCGAGGGCGAAGATGCCGACGGTTGCGCCGATTCCCAATGAGAGCACCAGGATGGCGGTGACGGCGAAGCCGGGATTCTTGCGCAGCTGCCGAGTCGTATAGCGCAGGTCTTGCCAAAGCGTTTCGATGAAGGGGAGGGTGTGCCCCTCGCGATAGGCCTGTGTAGTCCTTTCGATTCCACCTAACTTGAGGAGCGCTTCGCGGCGGGCGCGTTCAGGATCCATCCCGGAGCGGAGATTGTCGGCGATATGCATCTGCAGATGCGCTTCAATCTCTTCGGCGAATTCCTGGTCCTGAAGTTTCTGCTGGGGCAAGCCCCATAGGCGTACCAACCAGGCGCGAAGCTTTCTCATAGCGTGTCCTCGTTCGGTGAGACGAAGCGCGCCAGGATGGCGGAGGCTTTCTCCCAGCGCTGAGATTCTTTCTCGACTTGCTTCCGGCCGGCGCGAGTGAGCTTGTAAAAGCGGGCTCGGCGGTTATTGTCAGAGACTCCCCATTTAGAGGCGATATATCCCTCCTGCTCAAGGCGGAGGAGCGCAGGATATAGAGTTCCGTACTGGACAATCAGCCGGTCGCCACTGATTTGCTCGATGCGGCGCGCCATGCCATATCCATGCAGCTCGCCCATGGATTCGAGCGTCTTCAGAATCATCAGAGCCAGAGTGCCCTGCCAAACGTCGTTCTCGCCCACTGTCGTCTCCTATTTAAAAACAATAGGAGGGTACCTCATGTTTATATTGGATGGCAATAGGGAAATGACGATGATAATAAAAAACCCTCCCGCTGGGACCGGGAGGGCTCTCGAATAGTTCGCAGGTTATGCGCAGAATCTTATGCGCAGAATGTCATGCGCAGAATGTCATGCGCCGACTGTTATTCGCGAATGTGAAATGCGGAGGGTTTATCCGCGAAACTTCATCCGCGAACTACGTTTGCCGCCTGGAAGCCTTTGGGGCCCTTCAGCAGATCAAACTCCACGGTCTCTCCTTCATTGAGCGTGCGGTAGCCGTTCTCCTGGATGGCAGAGAAGTGCACGAACACATCTTCCCCCGTGGAGCGCTGGATAAATCCATATCCTTTCGCCCCGTTGAACCACTTCACTGTACCTTTCTCTCTCACGGATAAAACTCCTTTCACCTCATCGCGAAGAATTATTCTCCAGCTGTCTTACGATCGTCGCCCCGGTCGTCTGAAGCCCCTTCTCAAGAAGCCGGTAGAACTTTCAGTAGCGCCAACAGATGTTGCAGAACACGACCTGCATACGCATGCGGCAGAACTGCTCCAAAAAAAGGAAAAGACTCCTCAGTCCCCGTCGCGGCATGTATCCGCTGCGTGAACTTCGGAGCCCGACATTTGGCGCGTTTCCACCACACCTGCAAAACGTTAACTAAGTGTTACTGGTCTCACCACCGGACCAATTCCCGGTGTTGAGCAACAGATAATAAGCACTATTAAAACGATTCGCAAGGGAAATTAGAAAGAAATCGAAAGGTGACTCTTGGTCAATTGAGGATAACTTTAACGCAGATAAAGAAATGCCCGGTAACCGCTCTTGAGACTGGAGTTTAGTCTTGGCGCGTCCAGATTTTGGGCTTCGGGGCTCGTCTCCGGAGTTCATTTTTGGGATTTCGTCGGGCAGTTAAGCCCTAAGAGCCGGGACCTTCGAACCGATCCGATCGCGTCGCTCTGGTACGATGGTTCATCTATTTTGGATCGTCGCTATGGCCAACCCTCCCACACCAACGCTTCCCAAGGCCGATCCCAAGGCAGATGTCCCGCAGGCTCCGACCGCAGTCTCGGGGCCACAGTCGCCGACGGCGGCCGCAGTGCCAGGGCGGACTTCAGGTCGTTCATTGTTCCGGCATTCGGTACGCTCGTCCGGGCTCGTCGTCTCCACAGTAAAGTACCTGATGCAGACCGACGTCCACACCTTCGCCTTCTCGGTCGCGGCTAACTCGATTCTGGCCTTCTTTCCTTTCGTTGTTCTGCTGATGACCCTGATTCGCCGCGTGTTTCATTCCCGCGTCATGAATGACGTGATTCTGGAACTGCTGAAGGACTACCTGCCCGCGGGTCAGGATTTCGTCATCCGCAACCTGAATGCCATGGTCAACTCCCGGCAGCGGGTGCAGTTTTTCTCGCTGGCGATTCTGCTGGTGACTTCATCGGGCGTGTTTCTGCCCCTGGAAGTGGCGCTGAACCGCATCTGGCACTTCGAGAATAATCGCTCCTACCTGGGCAATCAGTTGGTCTCGTTCGGCCTGGCCTTTGCCTGCGGCGTGCTGGCGCTGGTCTCGATCGCGCTGACCGCAGGGCCGGTCGCTTTCATGGAGTTTCTGCTCCACGGTTATGGAACGGGAGCGGCGAGGCTGGTGGGATTTCTGGTGATGAAGGTTTTCGCAATCGCGGCCAGTATCACCATCTTTTTCTTGATCTACTGGCTGCTGCCCAATGGGAAGGTTCCGGCGCGGGCGGTGCTGCCCGCGGCCATCATCATGGGTCTGCTCTCCGAGGCGCTGAAATATGCTTACATCCTGGCTCTGCCGTGGCTGAATTTTCAGGAAGTGTACGGCCCGTTCGCCCTCTCAGTCACCATGATGTTCTGGGCCTTTCTTTCAGGATTGCTACTACTGGCGGGCGCCAATCTTTCAGCGGAAGAGCACCTGCAGCACTCTGCGTAGCGCCTAGATGTTCATTGCTGCCATGGATGTCGGCAGCAACGAAGTCGGCAGCAACGAAGTCGGCGGCAACGCGAGACACCTTTAGAGGTCGCGGACAAAGAAAAGCCGCCTGCGAACGCAGACGGCTTCCTCATTCAGCATTGAATTTCCAGACGCTTGATATTTGATGGCCAGTTTTACTTCTTCGCCTCTCCGATCGAGATCAGCTCGACTTCAAAGATCAGAGTCTCGCCGGGGCCGATGTCGGCGCCGGCGCCGCGGTCGCCGTAGGCAAGATCCGGCGGGATAAACAACTGCCACTTCGATCCGACGGGCATGAGCTGCAATGCTTCGGTCCAGCCCTTGATGACTCCGCCTACTGGAAACGATGCGGGCTGGCCACGTTTATAGGAACTGTCGAATTCCTTGCCGCTGATGAGCGTTCCTTTGTAGTTGCAGGTCACGGTGTCGCTGGTCGTTGGTTTGGGCCCCGTTCCTGCAGTCAGGATCTTGTATTGCAGACCGCTGGGAAGAGTGACGACTCCTTCTTTACTTTTGTTCTCGGCTAGGAAGGCTTCGCCTTCTTTGCGGTTCGCTGCACCGGCTTCGTGCGACTTTGCTTCCTGCGCGGCGCGGACTTCGGTCTGGAGCTGGGTGAGAGCAGCTTTCACTTCATCGTCCGTCAGCAGGGTCTTGCTGCCGGCCAGGGCGTCTCTTAAGCCCCGTGAGGTGAGAGCAGGATCAACCGAGGCGCCTACGCCTTGGCGCTTGAGGTCTCCGCCGATCTTCATGCCCAGGGCGTAGCTGGCTTTTTGTTTCTGGGTGGTCAGCGTGAGAGTGGTTGCGGGCTTCGCGGTCGCCTTTTTGGCTGCGGTTGCCGACTGCGGCGTCTTTGCTGGTGCGGCGGGTTGAGCGGATGGAGCTGGCGTTGCTGCCGGAGTCTGCTGCGCCAGGGCATTGCCCAGTAGCATCATCCCGGCGGCCAATAGTTGGAGCATCGTGGTAAGCGGTTTTCGCATATAGGTCTATTGTCCCATTGAGCGGCGAGGATGGGCAAACAAACTGCCAATATGTTCCTGCAGGAACACTGTGGAAAAGCGGCGAAATCGGGGTCTGTAAGGGGCTGATTCGCGGGGAGTTCTGGAATGGGTATTTGTTTTCATGGGGTTAGGCTGTGGGAAAAATAGGGTGAAAATGCCTACTAAAGTGGACTTGACAAGCTTGATTAAGCGCATTGTACGTACAAATTTATGTGTATCACGAAGCTGGTCATCTTAGAGGCGGGGAGGAATCAAAGTCAACGATAGTTTCTATTGCATGTAGCACGTCCCCCAGCGGCTAAAGCCGGCATTCATTCGGAACGACTTAGGGCGCGGCTTGAAGCCGCGCCCTTTCACGGCATGCCCCGAACGTTTTTCAGTAGACCGTTCAGCGGTTTTCGCGAGAAATCTGATGCTGCGCCGGCGAACAGCAGGTTCCTCACCGGGCTTTCAGCCCGATTCGGAATGACAAAAGGGAATCAGGCCGCTATTGGCATCGCTTCAGAGGTTGCGGAAAAAGTCTCCGACAGAGCTAGAGGCGGACCTAGGCGCTAAAGCGCCGATTCATTCTCGATGGCTTAACGGCACGAGTGGAACTCGTGCCCTTTCCGTTCGGGATTAATCCCGAGTTTTTCCACGGCCTCTGAAGCGAATGCCTGATACGAATCACTGGGGTCGGTGCTCGGTCAGCGCGAGATCCCTTCGACTTCGTTCAGTCGAAAATCCCCATTTCTAGCGCAAAACCGCGCGAGAAATGGGGCACCCGGCTTCTTTATTTCAGGCCGTCGACTACGTAGAGGTCCGAGAGCAGGCGGAGGGTGGAGTAGGCGTAGGATTTGCCGTCTCGGCTGAGGGTGATGTTGACAATGGATTGGGCGCCGGCGGGATCGGCGGGGGAGATTTCTTTCCAGGGCTCACGGCGGCCGGTGGCGAGATCGATGCGGATGATTTTGAGGGGAACGCCGCGCTCGGCTACGAGAACGGCCTTGCCGTTGGGAGCGTAGGCGATCAGGGATTCTTCCGGGCTTAGACTGAAACCGAGTTTTTGGGGTTCTCCGGCCGCAGTTGGATAGAGCCAGAGCTGGTGAGTCTTCGATTCGCGCACGAGAATGTGCTGGCCGTCGGGTGCGACGATCGCTCCCGCTGTGCCCTCGGGAGTGAGCGGACGCGGTGTTCCACCCTGGATGTCCATGAGATACAAGCGACGGGCGTGTCCGGGTTCGGCGGCGGCGAAGATTATCGACTTGCTGTCGGGCAGCCATGCGACGTCGCTGTGATCGCGCTTGTCGTCGGTGAGTTGGCGAGGTTCGCCGACGCCGGTGGGCAGGAGCATCAACTTCGAGGGACTGCCTACCAGAGAGATCACCCATTGACCGTCGGGGGAGAGATACGCGTATCCGCCATCGCCGAGGCGAACCGCGGGTGAGCCGTCGGTCTTGCGCATGAAGACGCTGTAGTTCGAACCCTGAGCTTCGCCACTCTCCGAGAAAACAATGGTCTTACCGTCGTCAGATATACCGGTGACCAGCGACCAGTCGAACCAGGAGAGGCTGCGTTCGCGGGTTTCGCCCGGGGCGAGGGCGGAGAGAGTGATCCGGGTTTTGTCGGAAGTCAGCAGGATCAGTCCGGTGCGGCTGATGTCCTGCATGGTCAGGCCGCCGGGTGCGCGGTAGATGAGGCGTTCTTTACCGGAGAAATCCAGGGCGTAGATGGATCGAGCGGAGCCGGCGGGGACGGCGGAGAACCAGACCTCTTTGCCGTTCGGCGACCAGGCCAGGCCTTCGACGCTCGAATAAAATGAAGAACTGGCTTTGATGTTGCCGCGGGCGTCGATGATGACGACCCGTCCGTCGTCGCCGTCGACGACGTGATCGGCGATGGCTAGAAACTCTCCGCTGGGAGAGAAGCGAACATGGCTGACCCAGCCCCGTGGTTCGTAGATTACGTTGCCCACGGGAAATTCAAGATGCAGGCGCGCGACGGTGCTTTCGCGGACAACGGCCAGAGACTGGCCGTCTGGCGTCCAATCCGCCCAAAAAGCTTTGTCGACGACTTCGCGCGGTGCGCCGCCGGCGAGGGGAACACGGGCCAGAGTTCCACTCTGACCGAAGGCTGCGACGCTGATGGGATGCAGGGAGATCGCCATCTCACCTTTGGAGGAGATGGCGAGTATCTGCGAGTCGGGCAGGCCGACGGAACGGGAGTCGCTGCTGTCGAAACGGGTGGAGAAAATTTCCTGAGGCTGGCCTTCCCAGGCCGCGCCGTAGACGATGGTCTGACCATCAGGCGCGAAGCGGGCTGCCCAGATCGTGCCGTTGCGGAAGGTCACTTCGTGGAATATGGGGTTGGCCGGGGCGACGGCTCCGCGGCGAGCGAAGCGGTAGATTCCCGCCCAGGACGCGAGCAATAGAGCTGCGGCGAGTGCGGGCATCAACCATCGACGAGGGGATGGTGCGTCTGGCATGGCGCGCACGCCGCCGCGGCTGGAACTTGAAATGTCGGTCAGCGCTTCCAGGTTGAAGGCTACGTCCCGGGCCGATTGAAAGCGCTCGGCAGGATTTTTCTCCAGGCAGTGGCGGACGATGCGTTCCAGGGCTGGCGATACGTTGCGGGTCGTCTCGCTGAGGTCTGCTGGCTCTTCTTTCAGGATCGCGCTCATGGTGTCGACGGAAGAATCTCCGTGAAAGGCGCGCTTGCCGGAAAGCATTTCGTAGAGGATGGCGCCAAAAGCGAAAATGTCTGAGCGCGGGTCGGCGGGCTTGCCGCGAACTTGCTCGGGGGACATGTAGCCCACCGTGCCCATGACGATTCCGGCTTCGGTGCCCACCTGCTGCGTGGGTTCGTTGCCGGAGACGTCTGCTTCGGGTCGGGTGATCTTGGCCAGACCGAAGTCGAGAATTTTGGCGCGGCCGTCCTGGGTGATGAACAGGTTCTCCGGCTTCAGGTCGCGATGGACGATGCCTTTTTCGTGCGCGGCGGCGAGGCCGCGAGCAATTTGCTGCGCGTAATCGATGGCTTTGCGGGAGGTGAGTGCGCCGTTGCGCAGGCGGTCGCGGAGGGTCTCGCCCTCCAGCAGTTCGGAGACGACATAGGGCGCGCCACGATCTTCACCAATATCAAAGATGGAAAGTATGTTTGGATGGTTCAGTGCCGCGGTCGCTTTTGATTCCTGCGCGAAACGCTGCAGTCGTTCAGGATCGGTCGAGAACGATGCGGGGAGAATCTTGATGGCGACATCGCGGTTCAGCCGGGCATCACGGGCGCGGTAGACTTCGCCCATTCCGCCTGCGCCCAGCGCAGACTGGATTTCGTAGGGGCCGAGTTTCGTGCCAGCGGTCAGGGGCATCGGTGCGGGAATTATAGACGAGGCGGACCAGTGCCGCGAACACCGCGTCCGCCGGGTAGTGGCTTGTTTGAACTTTCAAGGGGAGCGAGGGATCTCCTGAAAATCGTGCTTTGGGAGATCCTTCCTCCGCCTGAAGGGCGGCTCCCCGTCAGGATGACGCAAGGACTGAAGAGAAGATTCGGATTGAGCCACTGCGGTCAGACGCCTTTGATCCTTTAATCAATCTCGTATCAGCTATAAATCAAAAAATCAAAGGCCCCACCCGGTCGCGAAGAACGCGACAAGGATGGGGCACCCCGACGTCATCACCCGGACGTCATCACCCGGATGTGGTCGACCAGTCGTTACTGTTTATCGTAGAAGGACATGCCCTCGATTTTCATGCCCATCGAATCGGTGCCGCTGGCGGTGAGTGTGCGGGTCTTGCCGTCGGGAGCGATGACGATTTTGCCGGTTGTCGTCACTTTGCCGCCCTTCTTGTTGGTCAACTCGAGGGTGTGAGGGTCGATCTGCTTAAGCGATCGAGTGTCAGTCGTGGCATCGCCCGTCACCGGATAATCTTTGCCGTCGAACTTGCCGACCCATACCGAGTGAGTGGGTTTGCCTTGGGGGTCGACGCCATCGACCGTGCCTTTGAAGCTGTCGCCATCGGCCTCGTACTTAACGGTTGTGTTCTTGGGGAAACCGGCAGTTAGCTTCGACTTGGCTTCGTTGAGCTTCCAAGTGCCCAGACTTGGGTTTTGGGCGAAACACATGGTGCCGAGCAATAGCACTAGCACTGCGACCGTCAATGCGGTCTTTCTCAGGTTCATGTTGCCTCCAAAAGTAAGGTGAGAAACGGATTGCTCATTTAAGAGCAGTGCATTCTAGGGTTCGCGGGCCGAGTTTTGCAATGTGCAGGTTGATTCGGCGTGGCTCTGCAGAAATAATGCCCCGTGTCTTTAGTTTTTGTCGGCCGAGTTGCATTTCGTTTACAGATTTTACAAATTTTACAAATTCATTGATCCCCGGAGCGCGAAACGTAGTACTATCCGCACGCCAGAGAAACACCAGTCGGGAATTCCCGTTATCCTCCCCCGTTTGGCGCCAACGGAAGTTCCGTCTAATCCTTAAGGAGAAACCGTGATTCGAAGACTCAGTACATTTTTGCTCACGATCGCCGCGATCGTGTCGGGAGCGAACACCCTCTGTCAGGCCCAGCCGCAGTCCCTGTTGACGCGTCACGTGCGTGAGGTAACGGCCAACCGGCAGGTGCCTTTAGTGGGGCATCTACCTGCGAGCCAGTCCATGCGCATTGTTCTGGTTCTTCCGCACCGCAACCAAGAGGGATTAGACAACTTCCTGAAGGAAGTTTATGACCCTTCCAGTCCTATTTATCGTCATTTCCTGACCGTGGAAGAATTCACGGAACGGTTTGGCCCCACAAAGGAAGATTACGATTCCGTGATTCGCTTCGCCAAAGCCAACGGCTTTAGCGTGGTGAAGACTTCCCGCAACCGCATGAATGTGGACGTTACGGGCTCGGTAGATAGCATCGAGAAAGCTTTCCATGTAACCATGGGAATCTACCAGCACGACACGGAGAATCGAACGTTCTTCGGTCCGGACCGGGAACCCACGGCGGACCTGGCTGTCCAGCTGTGGCACATCGGCGGGCTGGACAATTATTCAACTCCGAAACCGGCGTTTTCACGTCGTGACGCGAAGGCGGCTTCGGAAGGCGATGTCCGCTCGAATGCCACGACCGGTTCTGGTCCCAGCGCCTCGTTCCTCGGCAGCGACATGAGGGCGGCATACTACATCAATGGAAACAGCGCCGCGACGCTGACCGGTGCCGGCCAGTCGCTCGGCTTGTTTGAGTTCATTGGCACGGATCTGGCTGACCTGACGACCTACTTCACGAACGTAGGCCAGGTTAATAACGTGCCCGTCACGCTACTGTCCGTCGACACGCAGAGCACGAGCTGCGTCGATAAGAGTGGCTGCGACGACACCGAACAAACCATCGACATGACTCAGGCGATTGGCATGGCTCCTGGCCTGTCGAGCCTGGTTATGTACATCGGAACCGGCGGCTTGTCGGGACAAACCCTCGACGACCCCGGCATTCTGAACGCCATGGCGACGGCGAGCCCGCTGAACGCTCAGTTGAGCTGCTCATGGTTGTGGAGGCCGACGGATAACACCACCGACGACGTCTATTTCCAGGAGTTTGCGGCGCAGGGTCAGAACTTCTTTGTCGCGGCCGGCGACGATGGGAAGTGGAGCAAGAGTGGCTTTTACTGGCCGGCGGATGATCCATACGTTGTCTCGGTTGGCGGAACGGACTTAGAAACCGCCAGCGCAGGCGGTCCCTGGGCATCGGAGACCGGTTGGGCTGATACTGGTGGCGGCGTTGGACCGGACGACTTCGCGATTCCGTCGTGGCAGGTGAGTGCGGCCGCCGGTTGCGCTCTATGCTCCCAGACCGACCGCAATGGTCCGGATGTTTCGGCCAATGCGAATTACACCTTCTATGTCTGCGCGGACCAGACGTCGTGCAGCGCTAACCTCTACGGCGGAACCAGCTTTGCGACGCCCATGTGGGCGGGCTACCTGGCCCTGGCCAATGAACAGGCTCTCGCTAACGGAGCCACTTCCACGATCGGATTCCTGAATCCCTTGATTTATGCAATCGCTGAGGGAGCTGACTACGACCTCGACTTCCACGACATTACCAGTGGAGGCAACAAGGACGCGGCGACCGTGGGCTACGATCTGTCAACCGGATGGGGCAGCCCGAACGGCAACGCCCTGATCAACGCACTTGCACCGGTGTCGGCAAGCTTCACGCTTTCCGCATCGCCAAAAACGATCGGCATTAACGTGGGTGCCTCTGGTTCCGTCAAGATCGCGACGACAATCACGGGCAGCTTCGACTCCGCAATCGCCTTGTCCGCTACTGGAGAAGGCAAAGACGTAAGCGTGGTCTTCAAACCCAGCTCCATAGCGGCGCCGGGCGCAGGCCACTCGAGCATGGAGATCGCGGTTAAGACCGGAGCTGCGAAAGGCAAGCACGTGATCACGGTAACAGCCAGTGGCGGAGGCTTGACGGAAACAGCTACCGTCACTGTCGACGTCACAAACTAACGGCGCGTGGACGAAGCGCTGTAAACCGAACGCTGTAAGCCTAACGTGGTAAACGAACAAGGAAAGGCCCGGATCACCTGATCCGGGCCTTTTTCTTTCCGTCTTCTCCAAATGATAATGATGAAGATAGTGTTCGGCTTAGTTCGACGCCGGTGGTTCGACATGGTCGATGACGAGAACCGGCATGGGAGCTTTTTGTGGTTCCAGCTTCAGGCCGAGCTGATCCTGAATAGCCGTCAAGAGGGTAGACCCAGAAGATTCTGGCGACCCAACGCTATCGGGTTTGCCTCCCATGAATTTGGGAACTTCGCCCGGCCCCGGCGTCCAGCGCAGGGAAAAATCATAATTGCCCTTGAGCCCGGTTTTGTCCACAACGGTGTGGCCCAGTTGCCAGGACAATTGTTCTACCAATGTTGCCAGGGGAGTTCCCTGATCCGTGAACTCGCCTGTCCGCGTCGTGGCTCTTCCTAAGGGGCGGTCTTGGATGACCTTAATTCCGTTGGGAGAAGTGTCATCAGGTTTTGACTGCTGCAGTTTGGGACCGCCCTCCGCGATGACTAGCTCGTAGACTTGAAGGTCTTTGGTTTCGCGATGCAACGTCAGCTTGAAATGCTCCGCGAGGACTGCTTGTAGTACGAGTTGAAGCTGCTCAATTCCAATACCAAGGGCATCTTTCGGACTGTCGTCGGCTGGCGAGTCCTCCTTGATGTCGAAGGCGATTTTCTGCGAACCAGCCGCGGACTGCGGCGCGTCCGCGGCCGGCGCGTTCGGCAGCTTGATGTCGATGTCGTATTTTTCCGAGCTGACCCAATCCGGCGCTCCTGAAATCACATCTGGCTGGACTCCGTAGGCCGTTCCAATGATGCCCAGCAGAGTGGTGTTCCGGGCAGTGAACCCGTCGGGGAAAAACATTACCCCAACCGGCTCGTCCACTCCCTTCGCAGATTTATGCGGTCGAATGGAAGCGGATTTGTATGTGGGCGCAACAGCGATTACGTTGTCCATCTGCGCCTGGGCTCGGATTTGCGGAGCGTCCACGAGGCCAAAGACGATCGGCAAAGCGAGGGCCAGCGCGGCGGATGTGCTGAGCAATAGTTTTTTGCTGAAATCCAGTTTTCGTGTAATTCGTTCGGTCATGATGTTCACCATCCTCTTCTTGAGATCCGATCCTGTTACTCCTGACACGCAAGCCAGCGGAGATCCCACACAAAATTCACACACTTTGAGAATGCTCTCGGCATAGATCTGCCGTCTGCTGCCCATTTCCAACACTTGCTCATCGCAGGCGCGCTCGCGCTCCTCCACGAGCCGCGCTCCCAACCACCAGACCAGCGGGTGAAACCAGAACAGCGCTTCCACCACCATGTGGATCGCGGCCGCCAGATTGTCGCGGCGGCGCACGTGCCAGAGCTCATGCGCGAGAATCGCTTCGAGGTGGGCATCTTCGAGGTGCTCGGAAATTCCCGCGGGCCAGATGAGCACGGGTCGGGCGATGCCCACGCCGATTCCGAAGACTCCCGGTTCCAGTGAAGTTGGCGACGAAACCATTTGCATCGGCATGCGCAGGCCTGCGATGCGCTCCAGGCGGCGCAGGGCTTCGACTTCGCGGCCTTCCAGCAATGGCGCCGCTTCGCGAAGGGTCGCGGAAATTCGCCGCCAGCGCAGGCACCAGACCAGTAGCACGGTTGCGAATCCGCAAAACCAAGCGGCCAAGAGGATCGCCGGAAGAAAATGGAGAACAGTCTGCGAGGCCGACGGAGCAGCGGGAGAGATCAAAGACAGAGTCGGCTGCGTGAACGGCTGGCTGACTTCTTCCATAGCAAAGTACACTCCGGCGTTCGTTCTTGAGTAGGCGTGCGACCGTGAAAAAAGGCTGCCTAGGCTGACCAGCAGCGAGAACGGAATCAGGAATTTGATCGACGCCGCCAGCCACAGTGCGTAGCGGGCGCGGGCGTGGTTCTTTCGCAAAATCAGTGTCAGCAATCCGGCAGCGAGCGCAAACAATGTCGACTGCCACAGGTGATTGCCGAGGCCAGGTGCGAGGGATCGGATGATCTCGGACAGGTGTGCGGGCGTCATTTCGTTTTGTCCTTTCGCTCCAGGTTGCGGAGAAGCTTCTCGGCTTCCTTTACGTCCTCGAGGGTGAGTTGGCCGGACTCGATCAGGTGGGCCATGACGGGTTGCGTGCGGCCGCCGAACAGGGCCAGCAGGTCATCGACGAGTTTTCGCTGTGCGGAATCGCGGGAGACCGCAGCTTCGAAAATGTGAAAGTTTCCGACCTTTCTGACGCGGCGAACGGCCTTCTTGGTTTCCAGCCGATATACCGTGGTTTGGATAGTCGTGTAAGCGGGCCTGCTTTTCTCCGGAAAAGCTTCCTGAATCTCGCGGATGGAAGTCTGGCCGCGAGACCACAGCGTTTCCATAATTTGCAGTTCGAGCTTGGCTAATTTGGGACCGGCCATGTCGTCTCCTATCGATGTATGCATTACTACTACATATGTAGTTTGTACGTCAAGCTTTTCTTTGGAAATCTTCTGGGCTCTCTGGGCGTGCGGTTTGGAAGCGATCAGAGTTTGGGAGGCAATGTGAGACGTGGAATTCCGCGCGCGACTGCCAGGGAGTTTCGCTTTGAAATCCACAGGCTGGGTGTGACATCCGTCACAGCTTTGCCCGTTCGTGACGGTGTAGACTGACTTGTTTCTCCGGTATTCCTCCGAGCACACGTCTAGAGTCTTGAGGTCTCCCCATGCATGGGAGAAGTTGCACGTGTCTGCTCGCGATTGCGGTTTTGATTCTGACGCCGGTATTGTTGCATGGCCAATCGGGAAGTGCTGCGCGCGATTTCGCTAGTCCGCCGCGGCCGCCGGACTTGCCACCGGCTCCGGTCCAGCCTTCGGCGCCCGACCCGCTCTGGCCTGGCGGGCCTGGAACGCCGCCGGCATTACCGCCAACTTCGCCACCAGTATCGCCCCCCCGCCGATCTCCTGTCCGATCTCCGGGAACGATCGGCTTTCCCCTGATCGCTCGCGCGGCGAGCACCATTTTTTCGGGCACGGTGATTGCCATTGTGCCTCGGCCTGCATCGTCCGAGCAGGCGATCGAAACTGTCGCTATTACTTTCCACGTTGAGAACGCGATCCGTGGCGTCACTGCGGGCGAGGACCTGAAGATCTCGCAATGGATCGGACTGTGGTCGGGCGGCCAGCGCTACCGCGTGGGCGAACGCGTGCTGCTTTTTCTCTATCCTCCGAGCAAGCTGGGACTGACCAGCAGCGTGGGCGGGGCCATGGGACGGTACACGATCGATCCGTGGGGGCGAGTCTTGCTTTCGGAACTACATGTTTCGGCATTTCGAGGGGATCCCGTTTTGGGTGGTAAGTCGCGCGTTCGTTTCAGCGACTTCGCCCTGGCGGTGCGACAGGCCCGTAAGGAGGAGTGAGTTGCGATCTGAATACCCGATTATGACCCAGAGCGAGGCGTTCGCCGCGCGCTCATTTTTCGTCAGGCTGGCCCTGGCGGCGGGAATGGTTCTCTTTGTCGCCCTGCTGTCGCGCGCCGGCGGCCCCAAGAACGTTGCGGGCACGAGCTACTTTCAAGCGAGTGCGACCGGCCAGCCGCTGGTCTGGACGCAGGGGGCGATCACTTATTACACGGATCAGGGCGACCTGAGCCCACTCTTGCCGAACGCTTCCGCCAACGATTTCGTCGCGGCCGTTTTCAGCGTATGGACTTCGGTTCCCACGGCCGCAATCACGGCTACGAGCGGCGGGGAACTCGCTGAAGACGTCAACGGCACCAATGTCTACCTCAATTCGGGCGGCACGATCACGATGCCAGCCGACATTCAGCCGACCGCAATGGGCACGCCAGTTGGCATTGTCTACGATTACGACGGCTCGGTAACTGACGCGCTACTGGGAAGCGGTGCGGGCGACTCCAGCCAGTGTTTCTTTAATGCTGTCTATGGAGGCGACGACAATTACAGCCCGCAAGGAACGTACCTGCATGCGCTCATCGTGATGAACGGCCAGTGCGCGCTAACGAATTCGCAACTGGACGACGTGGACTATCGCCTGGAAAGGGTAATCGGGAGCGTGCTGGGCATGGGATGGTCGCAGGTGAATCCTAATGTGGAGACGGGCATGCCGCCTGCAACACCCGCTGACTACGCGGGATTTCCGGTAATGCATTTCACCGATCCTGTGGATTGCGTGCCCATGACTCTCTGTTACTCCGATCCTTATCAGCTGGCCATGGATGACGTCGCCTCCTTATCGCGCTTGTATCCGATCACGGCGCAGAACCAGTCCAGCTTTCCCGGCTCACAGATATTTTCCGCGGTCACGGCGCGCATCTACGGATCGGTGTGGTTCACCGACGCGAACGGAAATGAGACGCAGCCGATGCAGGGGGTCAACGTGGTGGCGCGCTGGATCGATTCCTCAACCGGGTTGCCGTCGGGCCAATATGTCGATTCAGCGGTTTCCGGTTTTCTGTTCACGGGTGATGCGGGAAATCCCATCACCGGCTTTGACGACGCGCTAGGAGAGGCCCTGTCCGAATGGGGCTCGACCAGCTCTACTGTTGAAGGCTTCTACGACCTGGCTGGATTGCAACCGCCCAACGGCAACAGCGCGCAATATCAGTTGACTGTGGAAGGGCTCGATCCAACGTGGTCGTACGGAGTCGGTCCGTACTCGCCCGGGCCGGTCGCGCCTTCGGGAGTGGCACAGCCCATCACGGTGACGGTCACCGTGGGCAATGAGGTTGAGCAAGACATTCTCATGGGCGGCAGTACGCAGCCCATGCCCCCGAGTGCGTCTACCTGGACTGCCCCGGCAGCGGTGCCGCTCGCGGGAAGCTGGGAGGCGTTGCTGAGCGGTTATGGAGACATGCCATATTTCCTTCTCGCGGCCCAAGCCAATCGCACGCTGTCGGTGGCCGTGACCGCCCTTGGGGAAACGGGTGCAAGTGAGGTGAAGGCCCAGCCCGTGATCGGCATGTGGGCGGCGTCCGATCCGGTAGGCACCGCGCCTCCGGCTTTTACGTCTTCTCCGTTCAATCAGATTGTCTATGGGATGACCCGGCTGGATGCACAGGTCTCAACCTCGAGCAATTTCCTGATCGGGGTTTCGGATGTGCGGGGGGATGGCCGGCCTGACTACGTTTATGACGCGTATGTTCTCTACGCTGATTCCGTATCGCCGGCGCGGGTCAGTGTAACTGGCGGCGCGGTGACTGTCGCAGGCACTGGCTTTTATACCGGACTCACGGCCGCCGTGGGCAACACTACGACGACCCCACTCGCGGTCAGCGCCGGGCAGATGATACTGGCCGCTCCTCCTTTCAGCGACGGGCCACAGAACATTGCCATCAGCGATCCGGTCAGCGGCGGCTCGTCCGTTATGACCGCCGTATTGACGTACGGAGCAGCTGCCAGCGACACTCTGATTCTGCTGCGCGGGCTCAATCCCTCCACTGCCATAGGCACGCAGGCTGCGAACCCGGTCAGCGTGCGCGTGCTGGCATCGGATGGTATTACGCCGGTCAGCGGCGCAACCATCGGATGGACTGCGGGCAATGGTGTGCAGCTTTCAGTCTGTGGTGGAGTGTCGTCGTGCTCGGTCGTCACCGACCAGAGTGGGGATGCCGCAACGTGGCTCACACCCACGGCGGTTGGCGTAGCGACGATCACCGCGACGCTCGCCCCGGGTGTTTATAGTCCAACGCAATCGGTGAGCGCGACGCTCAATGCCACGGAGTCGGCGTCGGACATTGGGGTGCTTACGCCGAACCTTTATATCTCTCAGGGCGCCACTGTCAGCCTCCCGCTCACGGCGCGTGTCATGAGCAATGGAGTCGCTCAAAACGGCGTCACTGTGAATTTCAATGTGGTCAACGGATCGGGAACACTCAGCGCGGCCAGCGCGGCAACCAGTTCCAGCGGCTACGCCACCGTTACCTTGACGCTCACGCAGATCGCGGCGTATGTCCAGGTGGTCGCTTGCGTGGCTCCGGCAAACGCTCCTTGCCAGACCTTTTATGAGTATCCGGTGGCGCTTGCTCAACAGAATTTGCAACCTGTGTCGGGAGGAGTGCAGGTGTCGACAGGGCAGGCATTTCAGCCGGTCGTGGTGCAGGTTACGGATTCCGCGTCACCGCCTGATCCGGTGATCGCCGCCAGCGTGGCGTTTCAAACTACCGTGCTGCGGCCCGGTGGAACAACATCCACGGGTAGTGGCGGCGAAACCAACCCAGGCAATTCGGCGATACCGGTGATTCTGCAGGTAAGCCAGAGTAACGCGATCAGCGACTCGAACGGACTCGCGAGCCTTGTGCCGTCGGACGGAGGGTTCAGCGCCCCGGTGGAAGTTGACGTCGCGATTACGGCGGGGACCAGTGCATGGATCAGCGATCCCCTGCAGGTGCTGGCTGCTTTTGCTAGTGGGAGTAGTGCGGGCGGGAAACTACCGTCGACTGGGCCGCTTCCGGTGGGGATTCGCCGACCGGTTGAGATCGACAAGGAGTGAAGAACCGGATCGCGCGATCAGCCGTTGCAGCGGCCGAAGCGACGGTAGATTTTCTCGGAGCGCCGGATGCCTGTGACGGAGTCACTTGGCTTCGCCTTCGCAGGACAGCCGAAGGCTGCCGTCCCCACATGTGCTGTCCCCCCGCATGAGCAGACGGTCCGCGGCCGCGCTACTTCACGGTGACGGTCAGCAACTGGGCTCCGCTTACTACATAATCCAGCGGTGGGGTTGCAGTTTCGTCGACGCTGGATTCTCCGTTGACGATCATCTCCTGATTGCCGCGCATGCCGTCCATCACGTTCATGATCGATATCGGAAGCGTCGGCATGACCTTGTCTGCGACGCGGGCTTCGGGGTCGGCTTCCAGCAGGGAAACATAAAGGCGGTTGTTGGCGTGCTCTTTGTTGAGCAGCGCAATGGTCGAGGCCAGATCGAGTCTGCGGCCGAAGGCGGGATTGGCGCGGCCTGCGCGGTCGAGAGTTTCGCCATCACTCACCAGAATGCGCAACGTCCCCTTGCTGGCCGAGGTGGGAATCTTCACCGGAATCTGGTGCACTACGCGCTCGCCGCGATAGGGTGCGAGCACGGTTTCGACGATGATCTCATCGCCAGGGCGGGCCTCGGTGATGTCAGTGCGGGCGCTTTCGAGGCGCGCCCAGCGGCGTTCGCGGACCAGGTCAAAGTCCAGCTTCACGCTGTTTACGGCGGGTGCGTTGTAGGGATTGTCGTAGATGCGTCCGAAGCGCTCGCCCAGCGACATCGCGGCCGCCATGGCGGCAGGCTGACCGCCCTCGGTGGGCACGAACATGTTCTTGAGCGCAACTTCTGGAAAGCCTTTAACGTCGATGCTGCCATTCAGTCGATAGGTGATTTCCTCGCCGTATTCATTCACGCCATGCAGGGCATTGAAAACCGTTGCCATGATCGCCACAGGACTCAGGCGCGGATTGTTGAGCACTTCAAAGTGGAAGTCTCTTTCGGGCGCGCCATTTCCGCCGTGAATGGTAAGCGTCACCGGAATCATGTCGGGCTGTTTGTTGAACACGCCCATGATGCCGGTGTGACGATCCTGCACGAACACTCCCGCCTGCTCGGTGGTGTTGACGATCTTGAAGGCGTTCAGCGGCGAGGGCAGTGTTGCCAGCACCTGAGCCTTGTCCATGGGCAGATCGACGGAGCCGAACTGTAATAGAGGATGTCCGCAAGCCAGCAGGCGCTGGGGATCGATGTAGGTTACGGTGCAGGTGGCCGCGATATCCATATCACCGCGAACCAGAATTGCGCTGACGGCGGACCCGGCTTCGAGTGGCTCCGGCTGTTTGTCATTGCTGGCGGAGCCCGCGCCCATCACGGGGACGATTCCGACAGAGGCGAACTGTCCGGCGAAGCGGCGCACGGCGTCTTCGGAGAACCCGTTGAAGACCAGCGGAGCGTCGATGGGCTTCAGGTAGGTGGCGAAATCCTGTGTGGAATTTGGGAGGGCGCTTCCATCGCCAGGGGCGGCGGTTTTTCCTGCGGCGTTGGTCACCGTGGGCTTGGTCGCCGAGACCTCTTCGGCCGGCGATTTGTCGAGGGCATTAATCTCGAGCATGTCAGCGATCGGAGTAACTCCGGCGATCGGTTCTTTCGAGAATTCGCCGATGCGGAAGGCGAGGGCGCCGGCGAGTTTGCCGTCGAGATAAACAGGGCTGCCGCTCATGCCGGCGACTACACCCGTGTATTCCACCTTGGCTCCGTGCAACCGGACGAGGATAATGTCGCCCTTGGGTCCGTTCGCGTTGCGCAGTACGCCGAGGACTTCGACATCCATCGACTCCGGCTTGACGCCTTCAAAAACCGTCAGAGCGTAGCCGCGCATGCCGGCGTGAATTTGATCCACCGGGATCGTCGGTTGCGCAGTTTGGGTGGACAGAATACTTGGGAGTAGGGATAGACCTAAGACGAGAAGCGCAAACACTTTTCTCATGAAATGCACCGACTCAGGACCCGCCAACAGGCCCCCATTACGGATTAGACTCAGACCAACTGCGACTCGTTGCCAGGAGGGGAAAGATCTGGGACCGGGCAAAACATCCCAATTGCGAATCCTTGCGTCTATACTAGCACAGGGAGTTTTCGGGGTTCATCAATGTTTAATCGTCACAAAGATAAGGCTTTAAAGCACAAGAACGTGAAACTGACAGGGGCAATTTGTAGGTTGCTGCTCGGTCTGACGCTGCTCTGCGGTGTGTTACCGGCGGCAGGGCAAGACCAGCAGAGTCAGACTCCGGCATCGTCGTCGCAGACTTCTCCTCAGGCTTCCCAGAGCCAGGATGACAGCAAGCCCAAGCAGGACGCGCCGGACGAAGCGGGAGGTCCCACCGACAATGTAGGTCCGTACGCGATTCCAAAGAAGAAGGTAGACGATGCTCCGCCGCCACCGCCGCCGGTCACGCCGAAAAAGTTTGAGGATATTCCCGACTATTCGCTGAAGGTGAACGTGCCGCTGGTGAATGTGGACGTGCTGGTCACGACCAAAGACGGGCAGTTCATTCCCGGGCTGAAGCAAGGCAATTTCCGCATTCTCGAAGATGGCGTGCCGCAGCAGGTGACGCACTTCAACGTCTCGCAGGCTCCGATTACGGCCGTGTTGCTGGTAGAGTTTGCCTCCACGAGCTACACCTTCCTGAGAGATGCCCTTATGGCGTCGTACGCGTTTGCGAATTCCCTGAAAAAGGACGACTGGGTTGCGGTGGCTTACTACGATATGCAACCGCACATCCTGGTGGATTTCACCCAAGATAAGAAAGCCGTCTACGGAGCGCTGAACCAGTTGCGCATCCCGGGCTTCGCCGAGACCAATCTTTTCGACGCCCTGTATGACACGCTGGATCGCCTCGACCGTGTAGAAGGGAAGAAGTATGTGATTCTGGTGACGACGGGGATCGACACGTTCAGCAAGCTCACGCTGGACAAGATGATGAAAAAGATCAAAGACACCAAGGATGTGACCATCTTCCCGATCAGCGTTGGGTGGATGTTGCGGGAGTATTGTGAAACGCATCCCGGAAGTTGCCGCAACATTCACGGCATGGGCATCCCGGTTTCGCAGATGGACTATTTGCAGGGCGATAACGAAATGAAAACCTTCGCCGCCATGACCGGAGGACGCGCGTACTTTCCGCGTTTTCAGGCGGAGTATGCCGAGGAGTTTCAGGATATTTCCAGCGACATTCGCAACCAGTACACGCTGTCGTACGCCCCCACCAACTCGAAGCTCGATGGCACCTACCGCAAGCTGAAAGTAGAAGTGGTCGGACCCGACGGCAGTCCACTGAAGGTAACCGACCAGAAGGGCAAGAGTGTGAAGATCGACGTCGTCGCTCGCGATGGGTACACGGCGAAACACACGGTCGATTAAGTCAGTGCTGAGTGCCAAGCACCCAGCACTCGCAACTCCAGTTAGTGGAAGAAACGGTCGAGCAGGACGAAGAGTCCCGCGCCCACGAAGACCAGCAGCGCCATCTTCATCGCAGGCTCTTTATTAACTTCGGGAATCAGGTCAGAAGCGGCGACGTAGATGGTGACTCCGGCCGCGAGCGGCAGGCCGGCGCCGACATGATGACGAAACAGCGCCATGGTGAGAACGCCCGCCAGGGTGGACCCTCCCAGGATTACGGAGGCGCCCCATGCTGTTCCCCGGCTGCGCCCGCTGGCCAGCATGACCGAACTCACGGTGAAGCCCTCGGGAATTTTGTGTAGAAAAATCGCGAGAAAAATCAGCCAGCCCAGCCAGTTCGATACCAGGAATCCGGAAGCGATGGCGATGCCGTCGAAGAAGGTGTGGATGATAAGTCCAAGCAGCACGGAGTATCCCTTGTGGGCATGAATGAATTCGTCGTGATGGGTTTCTTCGCCGAAATGAAAGTGAGGCGTGACCGTATGCTCGAAGAAGTGAATCATCAAGTAGCCGAGTAATACGAGAAATGCCGCCGACCTTCCGCGCAGTTCGAGGCTCTCTGGAATCATCTCGACCAGAGCGGTGGCCAGCATGAATCCGGCGCCTAGCGCTACGAAGTAGCGAAGATATCGCCGTTCCCAGTGCCGCTGCACGATGATGGCCCCCCCGAAAACGTTAGCGGCGGCAGCGGTCAGGCCGAGCAGGATGCTGATGAGGATCGGGTTCATGGGCAGTTCGCGAGGATGATATCAGAGAGAATTGACCACAGAGGCACAGAGAAAACCGAGGGCGGTTGTTCTCTGCGTGTCAGTATCTCGGTGGTGTACTTATCCCGAATGCCGAATGTGCATCACGTCGCCATCCTGCACGATATAGTCTTTGCCTTCGAGCCGGAGCGTGCCCTTGGCACGGGCGTTGGCCTCGGAGCCGGCTTCGAGAAGCTGGTCCCAGCGGATGGTTTCGGCGCGGATGAAATGTTTTTCCAGATCAGAGTGGATGGCGCCGGCCGCTTCCTGGGCGCGGGAGTTCGCGGGGACTTGCCAGGCGCGGCATTCGTCCTCGCCGGCGGTGAAAAATGAGATCAGGCCCAGCAGCTTGTAGGTCGTGCGGATGAGGCGGACGAGGCCGCTCTCCGTGAGGCCGTAGCTCGAGAGAAATTCGGCGGCGTCGGCGTCGGACATTTCCGCGAGTTCGGCTTCGACCTTGCCACAGATGGCCGTCGCGGCCGCATTGGGGCGCGCGGCACTTTCTGTCAGATTATATTTGCTCACGGCTTCATCGAGTTGCTTGCCCAGCTCCGTCGACTCGCCGATATTGAGCACATAAAAGATCGGCTTCTCGCTCAGAAACATGAAGCCGCGAAGGCGTTTCTTATCTTCTGGCGTCATCTCCATTTCGCGCAGAGGTTTTTCCGACCCCAGGTGAGCGTTGGCGCGCTTGAGTAACTCGAATTCTTTTTCGAGTTCCTGGGTCTTCATCTTCTTAAGATCTTTTTCGACGCGTTCGATGCGTTTTTCGATCTGGCCCAGATCGCTGACCATCAGGTCGAACTCGACATTCTTGATGTCGCGCAGCGGATCGATCTCGGCAACCAGCGGAACGGCAGGGTCTTCAAACACGCGCACCACGTGGGCGAGCGCATCCACCTGGCGCAGGTGGCCGATGTAGGCAGTTTCTTTCAGAGAATCCTGTCCAATGGCGCCGAGGTCGACGTATTCGACTGAGGTGTGCGTGAGTTTCTTCGGGTTGTAAAGCGCGGCCAGTTTGTCGAGACGGTCGTCGGGAACCTTGGCGACGCCGATGTGGGCCTCGCGCGGGTTGCTCGACTGCGCGGAAAGATGTGCCTTGGTCAGGATGCGGAACAGAGATGTCTTGCCTACCTGAGGCAGGCCGATGATGCCGGTTTTCATAAGAAGCTCTTAGCTGTTAGCTCTTGGCTTTTAGCTACGCCTCGCTCGGGTTGAACGCGAGCAACGGTAAACGGTAAGCCTTGGCGAGCGTCAGACAACCTTTGAGGATAAATGATGGGGCGGGAATTGCCCAAACGAGTTCCAAATGCTCAGCGCTAACGCAAGGGAGCGCAGCTAGCGCCCAGCGGCCTGTACAGTGGCTGCCGCTGGGACCGACATCTTTACCGAGTCGGGCTGCGTCCAGACGGGCTTGCCGCTGGTGAGGTCGAGGCGGTTCATGGTGATTTTCAACTGCTGATGGTCAACCTCGACGAGCAGATAGTGATAGTTGATTTCCTTGCTTTGGAAGGGGTCGTCGGGGGCGCGCTCGATCGGATACGCGTGAGCTCCTCCGCCGCCAGAAACAAAGTATGTGACGCCGCCGTGTTCATGGCGCTCGTAGTTGTGAACGTGTCCGGAAAACATTACCAGGCGGAAGCGAGCGTGGGCTTGGCGCTCCTCGAGCATTTTCGCCAGAGCTTTCTCGGGGCCGCGGGCTGAATGGCCGCCACCAAACATTTTCGATTCAGAAGAACTGGTGTAGGGAGGATGGTGGTCCATGACAAACACAAAATCGACATCTGCGGGTACATGATCGAGTTTGTCGGCGAGCCACTGGCCTTGCAGGCCGGTGGTTTCATCCAAAGCGCTGTCGAGCGCCAGAATCAACGTATTCGCCGCGCGGACAGAGTAATAGCGACTGTTCTTCAAATCAGGGAAGCGTTGAAAATAATTTGCCAGGGCGATTTTTTCGTCGCCATGCAGGTCATGGTTGCCAAGCGCCGGATAGACCGGAATCTTCTTGTCGCGCCAGACGCTGGTTTCGCTGTCCCAAACCTTCCAGTCGTTTGTATCGTAGCCGTTGTAAACGATGTCGCCGGTGAAGCAGATGAAAGCGGGATTGACTTCGGCAATCGCCTGCACCAGCGCGACACGCACCGGAGGATTGGCCGCGTCGGTGTCTTTAGGATCGTGAAAGCGTGAGTCGCCGTAGGCCACGAAGCGAAACGGAACATTCACGTCGAGTTTCAAATCGACGGCGGAAGTTTGCGCAACCGATCTGCTGGTGCATCCGATTAGTATGCACGACAGGGCAATCAGTGCCATGGTCGCGAACGAGGCGGTCGCTTGTTGCGGGACGCGCTTCGAACTCATAAGGGAAGGCTCCGGGTTCGGAATCACAATCTTGCTGCCCAAATCTTATTGTCCCAGCCTTATTGTCCCACGACCAGGACTTCGAACTGCCCGTTTTCCGCCGTCGAAAGGAAAAGCCGGTGAGTCTTCGGGTCGAGCGCCATGGTCTTGGCCCGCGGCGCGGTCTTCACCGTTTCGACGAATGAGTATTTATCAGCACTGTCCTGGTGAATGACGGTGATGGTGCCTTCGCCATTGGAGTTGAAGATCAGCTTCGTTGCGGCGTCGAAAGCGGTAGCATCGACATGCTCTCCAATAGGCAGCGTGGTGATGACTTTTCCGGAGTCGGCGTCTACCACCGCCATGACCTTGCTGCGGCAGCCGAGGAACAGGCGCCGGTTGGCGCGGTCCATGGCCATGCTGCTGGGAGAAGCGCAAGGGGCGGTGGGCCAATGCTGCTCGACCTTGAGTTCGCGGGAATTGATCTTGAGCAGCAAGCTCTCGTCTTCGAGATTGTTATAGACGAAACCCTTGCCGTCCGCGGCGGCATATTCCGGTCCGCCTTTGAGGTCGACCGTGCCTACGACTTTGCCGGTGGCGGCATCAATCGCGGTGGCGCTGTCGCTCGCGCCGTTGAAGGCGAACACTCGTGCCGTGGCTGGATCGTAAATGATGGCGTCGGGTTTCTTTCCCGTGGGCACGTCGGCGATCGCCTTGAGCGTCTTCAAATCAAAAATTGTGACGGTGGACGCCTGGCCGTTGCTGACGAATCCGCGGCCGAGTTCGGGAGCGATGGCGATTCCGTGAACCCCGGGTGTTTTCGCAACGCTTCCGACCCAGGTAAGAGAATCGATGTCGAGCACTTCGACCTGGGTTTCGTGCGAAACATACAAACGACGGGCGGCTTCATCGACTGTCAGGTAGTCGAAACCGCCCTGGCCAGCGACGGGAATTCTTTTGAGGACAGAATATCCACCGGTCGACAGTGTCGGCGTGGATGCTCCAATGAAAAGCAACGATGAAAGTACGAGGACGAGCAGACAAAACGTGAGGCGGGCAAGCGTTCGCCCTGCGATTGCAGTCATGAGATCTCCTATGGATCAGACTTGTTCGGTCAAACCTGTTCAGTCAGACCTGTATTCGTCGGATCTGCCGGCAGGCCGTTGGGCCTGCCAGCGTCATCGAAGTGTTGAATCGAAATGTTGAGCAGTCTCAATGCTACGCGGGCAACCTGAAGTCTTCCTGAACTCCGCCCGAAGCACCATTATTATTTCTTGATTTTATCCACGGCGCGTTTATTCTCGGCGCGGCTCCCAACGCAGGCCGAACGAATAAGTCGGCCGGTAGTACTCGCGTTGCGTGACGTACCAGGGGCTGCCGTTGTAGAAACCGAAGACCTGGTCGGTCAGGTTCAGACCCTGCCACAGCACGGTCAGAGTTCGCTGCACGCGGAAGCTGGCTTGCGCATCGAGCTGCAGGTGGGCGTAGAGATAGTTGTCGCCCACGGGTCCCTTTGGACCGAGATAGCCGGGATCTTCGCAGGCGGAGTTGGTCGCTTGCGCCGTGGTGCATTGTTGCCACTGATACTGGTAGATGCTCGCGCTGTTGTAGGTGGCGCCGAGGCGGGCTGAGAAGCGGCCGCGGTCGTAGCTGGGACTCAAATTCCACATGGTTGGGGTCTGACGTTGCAGGGCTGGATTGTCCGTACGGAGCGGCAGAGTGCCCGCACTCGAGCCAGTTCTGCTGTAGTTCGCCATAATGCCGAAGCCGCTCCACGCGCCCGGCAGGAATCCGAGATGTTGGATGTAGGAGAACTCAACGCCATACAGCTTCGCGTTGATTCCGTTTTCGATGTAGCTATATATGTCGCCCACGTACTGCGGATACTGCGTTCCCTGGTAGTACGGGTCGGCAAGATAATAAATAGGTTGGCTCAACTGTTTGTAGAAGAAGCCGGCCTGGAGCAGGCCATAGGGTTTCAAGTAATGCTCATAGAGCAGATCGTAATCGTTGGCGTGCTCGGGTTTCAGATTCGGATTTCCAACCGAGACGGTAAGCGGTTGCGTGCTGTTATCCAGAGTGATATAGGGCACCATGTCATAAGGATTCGGTCGGGAAATGGCGCGCGCGTAAACCGCCCGAATGTCGGAGTCATCGGTAATCTGGTAGCGAAGTTGCACGCTCGGCAGCGGATCCCAATACCAGGAGTTCGCCTGCTGCGGAGTGACTGTTGTCTGGGTGCTGTCAGCGTTATTGACCACGTTGAACCCCAGGATGTCTAGCTGCGTGGCCTCGATGCGCAACCCGGTTTGCAGCCGGAAGCGCCCGAATTCGATGGTGTTCATGGCGTAGGCTGCCGAGATGCGTTCAGTAAGGTCGAAATTGCTTGCGTCCGAACCGAAGGACGTAGCTGGTTGGTCCAGCGAGAGGACACCCTGGCTGATCAGGTTGCCCAGATCGCCAGAAATGGTGTTGTAGTTAGTGACCGGTCCTAGAGGGTAAGCCTTGAAATAGTAGTGCGGGTTGGTAAATCCGCTCAGATATTGAGACATCAGCGCGGTGCCGGGATTCGCTAGAAACGCCTGGTCGTAGGTCGGTGAATATGCGTCCTGCCCTTTGTGCGCATTCCGTTCCTTGAAGCCGAACTCAAAGGTGGAAGCGTGCGAACCCACATGGTAATTCTTGGCGTATGACAATGCGCCTTGCAGGTTTACTTGCGACGTGTCTCCGGAGGTGCCGTCATACTCGGTGATGTTGTATTGGGTTGGATCGTAGGTTGGGGATCCGAAGCAGGATGGGTCCCACTGCGGCAGGTGGAAATTTGGACCTTGTAAGTTGACACAAGTGCTGAGATTGCTGAGGGCGCTGCCGGATACTGGCTTGAAGGTTGCTCCGGGATTGCCCGCCGCGCCGCCCTCGCGGGACTCGGCCGCAGAAAGCTCCCAGCTCAACCACGAACTGGTGAACACATGCTTTCCGCCGATCGCTATGCTGCCAGCCGAATAGTCTGGCACTCGCTGGGAAGTACTGAATTTGGGGACGTCGCCCGCGATGATTGGTGGTGCCGAAGGTCCCGCAGGATTCTGGGTGACATCGTCGTTCAATGAGTAGACCCACTTGTTGCCGTAGTCTTTGAAATCTGAATAGAAGTAGTGCAGAAAGAGTCCGGAGGCTGGATCTTTTAGTTTGTAGTCGAGCGATCCTCCAAAGCCATAGCGCTTGCGTTGATACCGGTATTCGCGGACGTCCATGCTGTCATAAACCGGGATCGAATAGTAGGGATCGGGTTGCGGTTCGATGTCGTCGATGCCGCGGCCGTTATAGTCGTAGCTTCCCGAGAACAACGCACCGAAGCGCTTGTCAGTCCCAAAGCGCTGGCCCACTGTGCCCGTCGCCAGCCCGATGTAGCGGGTGTTTACGATTGGAGTGAAGCCGCCGATTCCCTCGATTTCAAGAGTCGGCAGGTCACCCGCCTTCTTGGTGACCAGGTTCACCGTTCCACCGATGGCGTCGGCGTCCTGATTGGCGGCCAATGTTTTATTCACTTCAACTGCCTCGACGATGCCGGACGGAATAGTATCCAGCTTGAACTGGCGCACGTTGTCCTCAGGAGCGGGGAGTTCAACTCCATCGACTGTCGTGTTGTTCAGGCGAGGCTCAGTGCCGCGAATCTGCACGTACTTGCCTTCACCCTCATCGCGCTCCAGGCTTACGCCGGGCATCCGGCCCACAACATCGGCGATGTTTTCATTCGGCAGGCTGTTGATGACGCCTGCCGGCATTACGTCCAGGATATTATCGGAAGTGCGCTGCTCGTTAATGGCCTGAGCGACGCCTTGCGCGTCCGCGACCACCTCGACCACTTCTCCTTTTACCTCGACCTTAAGAATGGCATCCACGCGCGTGGCTTGGCCGGCAACGACCTTTACATCCACGGTGTACGCAAGGAAGCCAACATAGGAAACTGTGACTTTGTAGTCACCGGGAGTGAGGTTGATCACCGTGAATTCTCCCTGTTGATCGGTCGCAACGGCCAGATCGCCCGGTTCGACTCGCACCCTCGCGCCCGGCAGCACGGCGTTTTGGGAGTCGGCCACCCGGCCAGTGAGTGTGCCCTTCGCGGTCTGAGCGACTGCCGAACTGGATAAGAATGCAAGAATCGCCACTGCCAGAATTACGATCGAGTGAACAACCGAAGAAAGATTCTTGGGGAAGCGCTTGGATTTCATGACTTGAGCTCCTTGAATTGGAGACTGCAAAATCTAATAGTGCGAATTGCGACTGAAGACTTCAGGCCCAGGACTACTTAAGCCTGGGAAAGTTCCATCGTCATTCCGTGCGCCCGTGCAATGGTTGTGGAAACTGAGACCGCCGTCACACTGGGCCTTGATCTATCGGGATGACGGGAAGTCTAGGGACACGTTGTGACGGAGTGATGAAGAACGGGTTAATATTTTTTCAGGTTGCCGGATAACTGTGCGCCGGCCTCCCATTCCGTTCTAAACTTCAATAGTTGTCCGGGATTTGCTTCCTCATGAAGCTGCTGATTGTCGAAGACGAAGCGCGCATGGCTGACCTTCTCCGCAAGGGATTGACGGAAGAAGGACACTTGGCGACTTGCGCGGCTGACGGCGCCGAAGGCCTGGCTTTGGCCAAGTCCTACGAGTTTGACGTGATCATTCTCGACGTGATGATGCCCAGGCTTAGCGGATATGAGATGGCCAAACGTTTGCGCTCCGAGAATGTCGGTACGCCGATCGTAATGCTGACGGCCCGCGACTCGGTACCTGATATTGTTCGGGGCCTCGACTTGGGGGCCGACGACTATCTCACCAAGCCGTTTTCATTCGACGAACTACTGGCCCGGCTGCGTGCCGTGAAACGGCGCGCTTTGGTGGCGCAGGATATTCATCTGCGGGTCGCCGATGTGGTTCTCGATCCAGCGAGCAGGGAAGTGCTGCGCGGCGCAGAGCGGGTCGCACTCACCCGCACGGAATACAATCTGCTGGAGCGCCTGATGTACCGTGCCGGCAAAGTGGTTTCGCGCCGCTCACTCATCGAATCGGTCTGGGGTTTTGACCGCGACATCGAAGAAAATACGTTGGACGCCTTCATGCACCTGCTGCGCAACAAGATCGATTCCCCGGGCCGGCCCAAGCTGATTCAAACCGTACGCGGCGTGGGCTATATGATTCGCTCTGTGGGAAGCGCGTGAAAATGCAGAGCTGATAGTCGGAGCAGATGATTGGGAATAAATGATCGTAGGACTTCAGTAATTCAAGCCGGATCGTATCAGGCATGAGAAGACTTTCCATCGGCGTACGCCTGACTCTGTGGTACCTGGCGATTTTTGCTGTTGCCCAAATCGCCTTCGGCGTGGGCATGTGGCTCATCTTGCGGCACAATCTTTATGACATGGTGGACGACGGCCTGGCGGCGCAGGTCGACGACGTGAAGAGCTTTCTGGAGGCGCAAAAGAAAGATGCGTCGATTGCCAAGCTGCAGGAAGAGACGCACGAAGCCTACGACATTGAGCATTCCGGCGATTATCTGGCGGTTTACGCGGACGATGCCCAGGTAATTTATCGCTCCACGTTCCTTAAGGCTCACCTCTCGGCGCTGATGCCGCCGGATCAAATCAAGCGTCCCATAATGAAGAGTCGAAGGATTGACGGCCGGCCCTTCCGCTTCACTTTTGCCAAGCTGAACATTAACGGCCACGTCTTCACCGTGGAGATGGGTGTTCCAGCCGAAGACGTTGTGGAAACCCTGACTCAGTTCCGCTCATATCTGCTGGTGTTCGCCCCGCTGCTTCTGCTGGCCGCGGCGGGCGGTGGTTATTGGCTCAGCCGCAGAGCTCTGTCTCCCGTGGACGTACTGGTGCGAAGCGCGCGCGAGGTTAGCGGGACAAACATCAGCGGCCGCCTGCAGAAATTGGATACTGGAGACGAGCTGCAGCGTCTGTCGGACACATTGAATGAAATGCTCGACCGGATCGAATCGGCATTTCTTCGCGTCACCCAATTTACCGCCGACGCCTCGCACGAATTGAGGACGCCCATATCGCTGATTCGCACCGAGGCGGAACTGGCGCTGCGGCGTTCCCGGGGAGAGGCCGAATACAAGGAGTCGCTGCGCCACATCCTGCTGGAGGCCGAACGCACGACGGCTCTGATTGAACAGTTGCTGTCGATGGCGCGCGCCGACTCGGGCCGGGAGACGCTCCACCTGCAGCCGGTGGATTTGCGCCAGACCTTGCGAAGCGTGGTCGATGGATGGCAGCAGGTGGCTACCATTCGAAACTTGCGATTTTCAGCGAAGATCGAAAGTTCGGAATTCTACGTCTTGGGTGACGAGATGCTGCTGCGCAGGCTGGCCGACATTTTGCTCGACAACGCATTCAAATACACGTCCTCACCCGGTGAGGTGCGTCTGTCACTCGAAGCCAAGGACGAGAGCGCGGCGATTCTGGTTCAGGACTCAGGAGTGGGCATTGAAGAGGAAGACCAAAGCAAGATTTTCGAACGCTTCTACCGCGTCGACAAGTCGCGAAGCCGTGCGCAGGGCGGCGCGGGCCTGGGACTTGCCATTGCGCAGTGGATCGTAACGCAGCACCGCGGCACCATCGCTGTGCAAAGCTATCCCGGCCGCGGGACTACGTTCCGCGTAGAGCTGCCGATGATCGAGTCGCCGGTGCGCAATCCGCTGCCCGCGTGAGTGTACAAAATTCTCAAACGCTGCCGTACAATCATGATAATAATGACAGCAAGGTAGCTTTCCTAGCCGGGATGGCGGAACTGGCAGACGCAGCGGACTCAAAATCCGCCGGGCTTCGGCCCTTGGGGGTTCGATTCCCCCTCCCGGCACCAAACCAAATCATTCGATCCATCCATCCATCCATCCATCATCCCTGTAGCTCCGTAGCCATCGCAGAACGATCCACTCGGTGGGATAATGAATTCCGTGAGAATCCACCGAGCGTTTGGATTTGGGTGTTTGTCTATCTGCCTTTCGGTCTCCTCCTGCCTTGCGGCAACCCGGCATTACTATATTGCGGCGGAAGATGTTACCTGGGACTACGCTCCCAGCGGACACAATCTGTTGAATGGCAGCCCCATTCCGCAGCCCTGGTCGTTGCAGCTGCGTTGGCCGAAGAGCCGTTTTATCGAATACACAGACGATACCTTCACCGTGCCCAAGCGGCAACCGGAGTGGCTCGGAATTCTCGGCCCGGTGATTCGCGCCGAAGTTGGCGACGAGATTGTTGTAGATTTCCTGAATCGTGGACACGGCCGCCACAGCATGCATCCGCACGGCTTGCGCTACGACAAGAACAATGAGGGCTCTCTCTATTTACCTGTTGCCAAAGGCGGCCAGGTCGCTCCTGGCGGTCGCTATACCTATCACTGGTTTGCCAACGCGGCCAGCGGCCCGGGCCCGGGGCAGCCGAGTTCAGTGGTCTGGTGGTACCACTCCCATGTCGACGCAGGAGTAGAAATCAACGCAGGCCTGCTGGGACCGATCGTTGTTACCGCGAAAGGCAAAGCGAAACCCGACGGATCGCCGGCTGACGTGGATCGCGAATTTGTTGCCTCATTCATGATCTTCAATGAAATGGGAACCAAACCCGCCGGCCAGTTTTACGCCATGAACGGTTTTGTGTTCGGCAATCTTCCCGGCTTGACCATGAAGCAAGGAGAAAAAGTGCGTTGGTACTTGTTAGGAATGGGAAATGAAATTGACCTGCACACTCCGCATTGGCACGGCGAGACCGTTACCGACGGAAGGCGAAACACCGACGTGATTGAGCTTCTTCCCGGCAGCATGGTGACGGTTGACATGCTTGCCGATAATCCCGGAACCTGGATGTTTCACTGCCACGTGGAAGATCACATGGAGGCGGGCATGATGGCGGTGTACACGATCTACGCGCAGCCTGGGCGCGCTTGTCCTGTCGCCTTCACCGGAGGAGATTTCTGGAAGCGTCCGGAAAACTTTACGCTGACGGTCAAGAACACGAGCGCCAAGCCGATCGCGAGTCTGACGCTCACGTCCGAAATGTTATTGGCGCCCCAGGATTTGCGGCGGCCATTTAATTCCGAGTGGTCCTCGGCCAAGTCCATTTTGCCCGGCCAGGAGCAAACTCTTGAAAGGCCGGGCATTCAGGCCGCCAGCGCACAATCTGTTCTAGGCTGGGTCTTCTTCCCGCATTCCGTGAAATACGAAGATGGAACCACCTGGCACGCTCAGAGTGAAGGCGAGTGCTTCGATGTGATATGGCGCGACCAGCAGCATCCCGATCTGCCGGCGCTGCCGTCCCGGCAGATAGAAATGAATCCTGACTAGACAGGAGTCTCCAAGTGAACGTAGACGTTCGCCCGGAATGAGGAGCCTCTGAACATTTTGAATTCTCACAGCCCGGGAAAACCGCAAAAGCCGACACTCAGAACTGTTCGCAAGCGGACATGGACTGTGTGGGCCGCGCCGACACACATCATCCCGAACTCGCGAGTTCACCACGACCGTCCAGTTCGTACCGCTTGACGATGGCCATGCGGTCCTTTGCTCCGATCTTTCGCAGCATGCGATGCACGTGGTTTTTCACCGTCTGCTCCGATAAGTTTAAGCGCGCGGCAATCTCCTTGTTGGTCAGACGTTCGCGCAATAGTGTCGCGAGTTCCTGCTCCCGTCGACTCAGTACTTGGCTCGAAGTAGCGACGAGAAGACGACGCCGGACCGTCTGGAACAGCGCCATGGAAAGAGTCGGCGGACACACTGCCTCGCCTGCCGCAACCGCCCGGATCATGCCCGCCACTTCTGCTGCGGAAGCATCCTTTAAAACGTATCCGACCACTCCTTCACAGACGGCTTTCAAGAAGGTGTGCTGGTCAAGGTCCATATCGATCATCACGACCCGCACACCGGGAATCGCAGCGTGCAGCGATGAAACTAGTCTGGTGTCGGAAAACACCGGACCGACGGAATCCAAGACAACAATCTTGGGGTTGAGAGCAATGATTTGTTCCATCGTGGCCGGTGAATAAGGGGCAGCCCCGACCACGCGGATATTACTTTTCTTGGCGAGGATCCGGATGAGAGCTTCGCGCAGCAAACGATTCTCAGCCAGTAGAAAAACTTCGGCCTGCAAATCCATCAAGCACTCCTGGTAACAGGTATGGTGACGTGGGAATGCCCCTATCACTCCGACGCCCAAATTCGGCCAGTTAAACGACTCGTTGGGCTACGATTCGTTGAAAGACGATTTGCAATCTCTGTGGCAAAAACCGCTTACGGTGTTACCTCTGCCTCCATCTAACACCAAGCTCGAAAGAAAGTTGCGCAGGAGCACGCAGCCTTGCCAAGAAAAAACCCGAAACCACTTGCCATTCGAGGTCTCAAGCTGGGAGAAGTACATGATTCTACCGGGTTAGGGCTTCGTGTCAAGCGATCCACACGACGCTATTTCAACTGGAAAGCATCGATTCTCCAAATGGGGTGGTACCAAAGCGTAGTACGAGTTGGTACTGTTTTCGTACCGCCCTGGCAACAGCGTTGGTACTGCGACATTTGCTCCAGACGTCCGAGTGGCTCAGACCCGACTCGTAGTTCTCTTTTGAACCTTGCGGATAAGAGCCATAGGAAGGATACTCTGCGCTTACGTTTAGCGTCGGAGAAACTACGTGAAACGAACCCGCGTCCTCGTCGCAAACCAGCCCCGTCTGATGAGGGAACTCATAATGACCACCATCGCCGACCAGCCCGACATCGAGTTGGTCGGGGATGTTGGGAACCAAGATGACCTCGCCGAGGCAGTCGAGCAGGCTCGGCCAGATGTCCTCATTCTTGCCATGGACAAACGTGACAGCCACCGAGTCCAGTGCGGCTTCCTGCTGGGTCGCTACCCCGAGATGAGGATTATTGCCGTAGCTCCGGAGCAAA
>JBEKRY010000010.1:0-40976 GCA_049517555.1 Candidatus Sulfotelmatobacter sp.
AGAATCTGTTTGCGGGAAACGATTTTGCCGTCGTTGCGCACCAGATGCCGCAGCAGTTCCGACTCCATCAGCGTGAGATGAATCGTGCTTTCACCCGACCGCAACTCCAGTGCGCCAAAGTCGATGGTTTTGCCACTGAATGAAAACGTTCCGAAGTCGCCCACAGCGCCGGTATCTGCCCGCGTTTCGTCTGGTCGCGACTCCTGACTGCCACGAACCCACTGACTGCGCCGCAGCAATCCCTGCAAACGCGCCAGCAAAATCGATAGATCAAATGGCTTCGCCAGATAGTCGTCCGCGCCGGAAGCAAATCCCTTCAGCACATCTTCTGGACGTCCCCGCGCCGTCAGCATCAGCACAGGCACATAATTGCGCGCAGCCCGCAGTTCCGACACCACGCTGAACCCGTCTTTGCCAGGAAGCATGATGTCGAGCACCACAGCATCAAAATTCTCTTTCTTCTCGAGCAGACGATCGGTAGCCGCCTCGCCATCGCCCACCACTTCGGCTGCGTAGCCTTCCGCTTCCAGATTGAAACGCAAGCCCTGCGCCAGATGGGCTTCATCTTCCACTACAAGAACCCGGCTCACGACACCCACCTCGGCAGTTCAAGTACGATCGTGGTTCCCTGGCCTTCTCCATCGCTCTCGGCAAACACTTTGCCGCCGTGCTTTTGCGCGATCGCCTTCACAATAAACAGGCCCAGCCCGGTCCCCTTCACATGCGCCAGCGAGCGGTGCGTCACCCGGTAGAAGCGCTTAAAGATGCGCTTCATATCATCCGGTGGAATTCCTACTCCCTGATCCTGCACGCGCAGCACAATACGTTTTTGGTCCGGAGTCTCCAACCACACACGCACGTCAACGCTGTCGCCAGAATATTTGACGGCGTTGTCGAGCACGTTGGAAACCGCGGTGCGCAAGTCCTCCGCGCTGCCCCGCACCCGCAGGCCGATTCCGTTGCTCGATCTCCCGTTGTTCCGTGTCCCGTTGCTCAATGTCCCGTTGATCGAGGTTCCGTCGATCGATGGCTCCTCAAAGCGCAGAGCCTCCGGTTGCAGATGATGGCGCGCCCGGGTCGCGTCCATGCAGTCGCGAACCAATTGTCCGAAATCGACCTCCGCTTTTTCGAGTCCCGCTTTCTTATCCCCCGCCCGACCGGCGCGCAAAACCTGCTCCACGGTCTCGGTCAGCCGGTCCGTGTCGCTGAGCATCAGCCGGTAAAAGTCCTGCTTCTGAGCTTCCGGCAGTTCGCGGCGCTGCAAGGTTTCGAGATGCAGCCGGATCGAAGCCACCGGAGTTTTCAATTCGTGGGTAACGGAATTGATAAAGCTGTCGTGCTGCTCACTGCGCCGGAGTTCGCGCACCAGAAAAATCGTATTCACCACCATCCCCGCAATCATCAGCGCGAAAAAGACGATACCGAAAAACAGCAGCACGCCCTCCCGCCAGTTGAGGATGATCCAGCCCACGTTGAGGGCAACCGCCAACGCCACCAGGCCTACGCCCAGGCAGAGAAAAAAAACGATGGTTCCACGGCGGCTTGAGATGCGCATGGTGACTCAGCCCGATTTTACCGCGTTCGGGTCAACAGTCTCTCGCAGTTGACAGTGCAGGGCTCCTAACGTATTGTTTTGCGCAACCGGGGGGCCGGAAGCGGGTCTCGCTTGGGTTGCTCATGTTGCGAAAGGTGCTTATGGACAACGACGCCATAAAGAATGTGTTTTCGCGGCGTGGATTCCTAGGTGCCAGCTCGGCCGCGCTGGCGGCCCGCTTGCTATCGGCAGCCGACGCCGCAGGACAAAATCAACAACAAGATCAGAAGCCGTATCCGACAAAGGGCGATAAAAGCTCCAGCGCTCCCGGTCCAGGCAACGCCCAGATCGACGCGCAAAACCCAGACTCTTTCCTGCCTCCACAGACCGATGCGGGCGGCGTACAAACCTTCAAATATCCTTTCGGAATTTCGCACAAACGCATGCAGGAGGGCGGATGGTCGCGCGAAGTAACGGTGCGCGAGTTGGCGGTTTCCAAATCGATTGCCGGCGTCGATATGCGATTGACCGCGGGCGGCATTCGCGAACTGCACTGGCATACCGCTGCGGAATGGGCCTTCATGCTCTACGGAAACGCCCGGATCACAGGTCTTGACGCCGACGGCAAGAGCTTCGTCACCGACATCACAGAAGGCGATCTGTGGTATTTCCCTACGGGAATTCCACATTCGATTCAGGGCCTGAATCCTGATGGCTGTGAGTTTCTGCTGGTGTTCGACGATGGCAACTTCTCCGAATATGAGACGGTGCTGCTGACGGACTGGATGGCGCACACACCCCACGACGTGCTCTCGAAAAACTTCGGCGTGAGCGAAGCGGCCATGCAAAAAATGCCCCGGCGGGAGAAATTTATTTTTCAGGCCCCGGTTCCTGGCCCGTTAGCCGACGATCAGAAAGCGGCCGCCGGCTCGCTGGGCGCATCTCCGCTCGACTTCGCTTTTCGCACCACCCAGCAGGCCGTGGCCCGGCGCACCAAAGGAGGCGAGGTGCGGATCGTCGATTCCAGCAAATTCAAAATCGCCACCACCATAGCGGCGGCCATCGTCACCGTTCATCCCGGCGGCATTCGCGAACTGCATTGGCATCCTAATGCCGATGAATGGCAGTACTACATCGCCGGCAGCGGAAGAATGACCGTGTTCGCAACCGGCGGCCGCGCCCGCACCATGGACTTCCAAGCCGGAGACGTAGGCTACGTGCTGAAGACGCTGCCCCACTACGTCCAAAATACCGGCGACACCGACCTGAAATTTCTGGAGATGTTCAAGAGCAACGTCTATCAGGACCTGGCGCTCTCCGAGTGGCTGACCCACCTCCCCCCGGATCTGGTCCTCGCACACCTGGGCATCGACAAAGCCACACTCGACGCCATGCCGAAAGATGAAGTCGTGGTGATGCCGAAGTAAGATACCGAATTACGTTTCTACTGTCCGCCGACACAAAAGCCCGCCCCGATAAGGGCGGGTTTTTGCAATGGCTCGCAGACCATCAGAAGCTGAAACGACCGCCGATCGTCGGAGCACAATTGTTGTTGGAGTTATAGGGTACGCCGGGGCCATGAGGAATGGCGATGGCTAGACCGCCGCTCACCCATGAATACGCTATTCCGGCAAAAGCATCGAAACGCTTGGTGAAGTGATGGTCCGCATAGAACGATCCCTCGTTGAGGGTGCCCGCGCACGAAGCGCGGAATCCGGCTGCAGCCGAGCAGGTCGGTGGAAGGCGGAAGTCATTCTGCCGCTGTTGATACCACGAGAAAGTAAAGTCGGTTTTGCTGCGGTAGGTGTACTTCACGCCGGTCCACCAGATGTTCACCAACTTTTCAGAATCAAGATTGTTGTCTTCGACTCCGCTCATGAAATAACCGCCCTGATCTGAGGCGCCCACGCCCAACGGGTTCTTCGGGTTGTTTTGCCAGATGTATTCGTAGCCAGCAAAAAACTTGAACGGGTCCAACGTATATTTGGCAGCGACCATAACAGCGTTGTTATCGGTCACGATGCCATAAACGGTATTACTCGGATCGATTAGATTGGGCCCCAACCCGGGCCCCCCGTTGATGGGGTTGGTATTGATGCTGTCGGTGGTCGATTGATATGGCGCCGCCGGACTCTGGGGCCCCAGCAAGGGGTTCAATACGCTGATTGCCTGGTTGTAATGTTGGAAGACGACGTCGGCGGAGAACTTGCCGGCGCCTCCGCCGAGGTCGAATCCATAAGCGTTGTTATGCGCCGATTCCGGAGTACAGGTGGCGGCAGTCCAGGCTGCGGAGGCTGAGTAGCAGCCACCCGAACCATCGGCGAATTTATACATCGCGCCGAAATGGACCGGGCCATAAGTAAGGCGATACTTCACGGCGTCGTCCCAACGGCTGTCCTCGGTGTCACCGCCGCCGGCCATAGTGCCGTTATATCCAATGTAGGAAAAGGCATAGGCGCCGCTGGCCGGATCGTACTGAAGCATCGCATCGGTGCCGAGAGAGCGCTGACGACCGAAGGTCAGCTCGCCGAAATGCGTGGACGATATGCCGCCATAGTATTGGTCATTGAAGGGTTGGCCCGCGCGCGCGCCGTCGATGGCGAACGAATAGCTGCTCCTGGGAAGGCCGTTGTTAACGATCTGGGTGGCCGATGCATTGGCGAGTAGGCCGGATTGCGGATTAATGCCAGTGGAAGCATTGAACACAACCGACCAGCCCGGCACAAACTCGACCTTACCCCGAATGCCCAGACCCGTCTGCGATAAGTTGTTCGGTGCGACGAGGAATCGATGTTGATAGCCGTTTCGGTTCACCAAAGATTCGCCTTCATAGTTGTAGCCGCTATCCGGCAAGCCGTGAGTGACGTAGCCGAAGCCGACGTCATACGCACCGTACACCGTGATGCCGTGCCAGGTCAGCGTGCAATCGGTGGTGGCAAACTCGTGGCCGCTCGCGCAGGGATCAGGGGTGCTCGCCTGTGCTGCGCAGAATATTGACGAAAAATAAGAAACGAGCAGGGCGACTGACAGAGTAATAGAACGCATTTCGGTCCTCCCAAGTCTCAGAAATAGTGTCGAAGAAATAGAAGTGTATATGAAATACAGTTTCTTCGCCCACATCTATACAGTCTGACAGCGCTTCCCCAAGCTTCTCCAAACAGGTTGACCACGCTCCGTGCTAACGGTAGGATTTCCTTCCGATGCCAGGCCGCGCCAAGTCCGCAGGACACAACGAGGAGTTGCTGCAACTGCGCGACGCTGCTTTACAGCTCGGAATCAGCTTCCCGACCATCAAGCAGTGGATTTACAAGAAGAAGATTCGCAGCATTCAAACCGCCGGAGGCCATCACCGCATCCCGCAGAGCGAGGTGGATAAGCTCTTGTACAGGACTCGAGACAAAACAGAAAAAGAGAGCGGGCAGGTCGTCCGCCGGGTCAGCGGGCGCAATCAATTGGTGGGACGTGTCGAATCGGTTCGCATCAGCGGCCTGATGGCGGAGGTAAAGATTTCCATCGGCGGCCAGCAAATCACGTCGATTATCACCGCCACCTCTGCCCGCGAAATGCGATTGAAGAAGGGACAAACCGCCGCCGCCCTGGTCAAAGCCACCGAAGTCATGATCATCCGCGTGTGAAATGAGGGGTCCGCATCAGGACGTGCCTTCGCGATTCGTGTCAGGGCATCTCTTCGTGATTCGTATCAGGGTATGTCTTCGTGATTCGTATCAGGGTATGCCTTCAGGCATACCGCATGCGTCGACCTAATGAATCACGCCTTCAGGCGCTGTAACTCCACGAAAAAGCCCCGACCAATAAAGGCCGGGGCTTTTCTTCTGAACCGCGCAAAACCGTATCTCTAGTCGCCGGCAACCGCGGCTTCCGGCATCGCCGCCGTAATCAGCCGCCCGTTCGGTGTCGGCACCAGCCCGCGCTCCACTTCGTCCAACTTCACCCGCTTAATGTCCCAGGCCAGACCGAGCGTCTTCAGCGCCCAAATGCCGTACCAGTTCATATCGACTTCATACCACTTGAAGCCGTGCTGCGCCGCCGTCGGATGCGCATGATGATTGTTGTGCCAGCCCTCCCCGAACGTCAGCAGCGCCACCCACCAACTGTTGGTCGAAAGATCGCGAGTCGCAAAACGCCGCGTGCCCCAGGAGTGCGTCGCCGAATTCACCAGCCAGGTCGCGTGCAATCCAACCACGGTCCGCATGAACGTTCCCCACAGCAGCCACGGCAGCCCACCGATCGCATACAGCGCGATCCCCAACACCACCTGCGGAACATAATGATATTTCGTGATCCAGACATGAAACTTATCTTTGGCCAGATCGGGAACGTAGCGGGAGAGTGTCGTCGTGTCATGGTGCATCGACTTACCCATGAGAATCCAGCCCATGTGCGCCCACCACTTGCCTTCGACCGGAGAATGCGGATCGCCATCCAGGTCGGAATACTGGTGATGAATACGGTGCGTCGCCACCCAGAAAATCGGGCCGCCTTCGAGCGCCAGCGTGGCGCAAACCGTCAGAAAATATTCCACCCACTTCGGACTCTTATAGCCGCGATGCGTCAGCAGCCGGTGATAACTCATCCCAATTCCGAGGCTGCCGGAAACCCACCACAGGAACATCGCAACAAACAATGCCTTCCAGGTGAAAAAGAAGAGCGCAGCGATCGCCCCGATGTGAAACGCCAACATGAAGGCCGCGGTAATCCAATTCACTTCGCCTTTTTCCGCTTGCCGTTTTTCCAGATCCTTAAGGTCCATATCCGTTTCCAAGGAAGATCCCCGTTTCGTGGTTGTTGGAGTTCGATCAGCCCCATAGCTAACCTACCAAGAGCAGGCGCAACTTCACTGTAATACTTGTGTAATAACGATTTTCCGGGGATTACGGTGGTAACGGCGATAATCGCGGGCTCAGCCCGATGTCATCCTGAGCGCGCCGACAGCCGGGCGAGGGACCTTACGCCGGCCGACGCTGTAGATGCCGTGGACGAGAGCGCCGGGTCCCCCATTTCTCGCGCGTTCTTTGCGCGAGAAATGGGGATTTTCGCCAGAGCGAAGAGCAGTCGAAGGATTTGCTAAGATATTTGTAGAGGAACGCTTCTAGGCCGCTTTCCCCTTCACCTGCACACCCGCCCACTTTTCCAGCAGCATCAGCGTAGCGGCGTAGTCCAGGTCCTGATTCCCTTCTTCCGACGCCATCTCGTACACCTCTTCCACCGTCTCCAGCGCCGGCAACTTCACCCGCGCTTCTCTCGCTGCGTCCAGCGTCAACTTAATGTCCTTGTGCATCAGCCGCAGCGGGAAGTTCGGCGTGAAGTCCCGCTGCAAAATAAACGGACCCTTATAATCCACCACCCCCGACCGCACCATCGTAGCCTCAATCAGATGCAGCAACTGTTGCGTGTCTACCCCGAGCTTCGTGGCCAAAGTCAGCGCCTCGGCGAATCCTTCAAAAATCATCGCAATCTGCAAGTTCATGGCAAGTTTCGTAGCCTCCCCCTTGCCGGTATCACCCATGCGGAAAATCTTCTTCCCCATCGCCGCGAATAGCGGCTTGAGCCGGTCAACCGCCGCTTCGCTCCCTCCGACAATGAACACCAGCGTCCCATCGCGCGCTCCGATCTTCGACCCAGTCATCGGCGCATCTACCCACGCCACGCCCTTCGCGCTTACGCGCTCCGCGAACTTCACAGTGGCCGACGGAGAAATCGTGCTCGAATCCGCAATGATCATGCCCTCGGTCAGCGACGCTTCGGCGCCATCTGCGCCAAAGACCACGCTCTCGACTGCATCCGTGTCAGCGACGCACATCCACACCACTTCCGCGCCCTGCGCCGCTGCCGCCGGCGTCGGAGCCACTCCCGCCCCCTCCACCAGTTTCCCTGGCGTACGATTCCACACCGTCACCTCATGGCCAGCCTTCACCAGATTCGTCGCCATGGCGTGCCCCATGATTCCCAATCCCAGAAATGCAACTCGCATAAGAACTTCTCCTTCTCGCCTGAAAACGTTCATGACGAACGTGAAAAGAGCGTCCTCGGATTAGATATGACCGGCGCAATCGTGGTCAAGCGAGTAGGTTAAACAAGTAGCGTGGGCAACTTGCTGGCTGTCACGGGGGCGAGCCGCCCGCGAACGAACTAAGCTTGCTCGAAACTTTCTTCACATCGACACCACCACAACTATCGGGTATAGTTCGCGGGATGGATTTCGTCCCTGCTCGCCGATGATCCATCAACCCCTGCGAAATCGAATCCCTGACCCAAGGACTGTCCCGATGAAGCTGTCGCGCCCCGCTTTCTTCTGTGCACAAAATCTATTCGTTCTCTCAATGCTGGCCTTCTCTCTGGCCCTAGCCCTGCCCACTTCTGCTCAAACCGCGCTCGCCCGAATCAGCGTCGACAATCTCACCAACTCCGATAGCGATCACAAAACTGAAGTCGAGCCCGACATGTTCTCGTGGGGAAATACCATCGTGACTGCATTCCACGTGGCCCGCCGCCCCGGCAGCATCGGCTGGGGCAGTGGCGACATTGGCTACTCCACTTCGCTGGACGGCGGCAAAACCTGGCACTACGGCGATCTCCCCGGCCTCACTATCAACTACAAAGCCGGAACCTACGGCGCCGCCGCCGATCCCTCCGTAGCCTACGACGCCAAGCACGGCGAATGGCTGATCTCAACGCTCCCTCTGGCGGGCCTGAACTCCAACAGCGGCCTAATCGGAGACGTGGCCGTCAGCCGCTCCACCAACGGCCTGAACTGGGGCAATCCCATCAACATCGACAAGACTCATCTCGACGATAAAAACTGGACCGTCTGCGATAACACCACAACCAGTTCCTACTATGGCAACTGTTACACCGAGTGGGATCAGGCCTACGGCTCCGGCGACGTTCTCATGAGCGTTTCGAGCAATGGCGGGGAAACCTGGGGTCCCGGGCTAGCTTCGTCCGATCACGCCGGAGGACTCGGCGGCGAACCGCTCGTACAGCCCAACGGCACGGTCATTGTTCCCTTTCAAGGCGGAGGCATCGACGTATTCAGCTCGGCGAACGGCGGAGCCAGCTGGGGCAAGAGCCAGTCCATCGCCAACATCACTTACCACACCGTGGCGGCTGGACTCCGCAATCCCGACCTGCCGTCAGCCAGCATTGATGGCGCCGGCAATGTCTTCGTCGTGTGGTCCGATTGCCGCTTCCGTACTTCATGCGCATCGAATGACATCGTGATGAGCACGTCCGCCGACGGCAAAACCTGGAGCGCCGTCACCCGCATTCCCATCGACGCCACCGCCAGCACCGTCGATCATTTTCTGCCCGGCATCGGCGTCGACCCGACTACGTCCGGCGCCAACGCTCACCTCACAATTGTTTACTACTACTATCCCGTGGCCAAATGCACCAAGAGCACCTGCCAGTTGTACGTAGGCTTCACCACCTCAACCGACGGCGGCGCAACCTGGACTGCCGGCTCGAAAATCGCCGGCCCCATGCAGATCGGCTGGCTCCCCGTCTCCGACAACGGACCCATGGTCGCCGACTACATCGGCGTCTCCTACTCGAACGGAAGTCCTTTCGGCGTGTTCGCCGTGGCACAGGCACTGGTCGGAACCACCTACAGCGAATCGATGTATACCACCAAGTCGGCGCTGCCGGTTTCCTACGACGCTCCCCGCTTCAGTTCTGTCGATGACCATCCCGTGCCGAACGCCAAATCCGATCACGAAATGAAATTCTTCTACGACGACGAGGGCTATCGCGAAATCCCGCGTTCCCGCTGGATCACAAACGCCGAACCGCAATAGTGCTCACGTAGGGACGGGCGCCTTCGCCCGTCCCAGCCCGAGCGAAGCTCGGCTGCACGCCGGTTCAAGCATGTCCAAACTTTCAAGTTCAAAACCGGCGGCATTCGCCTGGCGGTTTCATTGTGCTAGCTGCAGATCCCTTCTACATTACTGCCGTTACCAGCCCCGGAAGTAAAAAACAGCCGGCCATCCCTCCCGCTCATCTAACATGTACAGTTGGTAAATAAATCAGCCGCATCGCTCTTATCACTCCGATCGCCCAGCGATCAGGACTAGTATGAAAGGGCTGAAGCTGCTTCGGTTCCACCCCCGGGCTCTGTAGCAGGATGATCAAGCAAACGCTCCGCAATCCGGCCCTTCGTAAGCGCGCGACTCAGTTCGGCCGCCTGGTGCGCCACTCCGCAGTCACGCCACGCTGCGGCGAAACCTACAAGCCGCGTCTCGCCACCAACGGAGAACTCGGCGTCACCTTCATCGGCCACGCCAGCTTCTTCGTGCAGATTGGCGGTCAGAGCGTCATGATCGATCCTAACTTCGCGCGCTGGCTTTTCGTCTTGAAGCGCCTGCGCCGTCCCGGCCTGCGCATCGCCGATCTGCCGGCCATCGACCTGGTATTGGTTTCGCACGCCCACTTCGATCATCTGCATCGCCCGTCCCTACGCGCCATTGTGCAGAACAACCTGCGCACCCGCGGGGTTGCGCCCGCCATCATCATTCCGACTCATGTTTCCGATCTGGTCTCCGACCTCGGCTTCTCCGAAATCATCGAGCTCGACTGGTGGAAAACTTCGCGCCACCGCAACTTGTCGGTCACGCATGTGCCCTCGCGTCATTGGGGTGCGCGTATTCTGAAAGATTCCCATCGCGGCTACGGCGGCTTTGTGCTCAAGGCCGGCAAACACTCCGTCTATCACGCCGGCGACACCGCCTACTTCGCCGGCTTCAGCGAAATCGGCCGCCGCCTCGCCCCCGAACTCGCTCTACTCCCCATCGGAGCCTACAATCCACCGCAGTTTCGCAACGTCCACACCAATCCTGCCGACGCCATGCGCGCCTTCATTGATCTCAAATCCCGCTGGATGGTCCCCATGCACTACGGCACCTTCCGCCTCTCCCACGAACCGGTAGATGAGCCGTTACAACTGCTCGACGAGGAAGCCCGCGCCGCCGGAACCAAAGACCGCGTCGTCGTCATGGAAGAAGGCGTGACTCGATTCTTCTAAGCCTCAGGTTCTTCTAACGACTACTCAGAGCTACTCGATCCGCTTGATTGAAATGTCTTTCCCATCCGCGTGCAGAATCATCGCAGTCACTTTCTCGTTGCTGTCACTCTGGAAGGTATAAGTATCTTCAGCCGTCGCTGAGAAGAAGTCAGTTTCGCTCTCGGGCAGCAGATCCTGTTTCGGCTCGGGATTCCCATCCACAGATTCCTGCACCGAAAGATGATCCCCTTCGCGGCGCACCGTCGCAATCACGTTTGGTGGGAGCGAGTAGCGCCCGACATAGCGGTCTAGCACTTTTCCATCCACAGCCACCTTCTTGTGTTGTTGAAGCGGCGGGCGTGGCGGCAGCTTGTCATAGGGCGTGAAGTTTTCCCATGCGACGGGAGCGAAGGTGTTCTTCAGCAGCGTTTCCTGGAGATATTGGAAGATGCCTTCGCCATTTCCGCTGTTGGTCATGATCACGATTCCAGTTTTCGGCTTGTCGAAGCAAACTGTGTAATGCCTCCAACCATCGTCGTGCCCTCCTTTAGTGAACGCTTCGCCATAAGGCGTCCAGTAAAGGGTCCATCCCAGTCCAGCGCTGAGCCGGATTGCCTTGTTCTCATCCGTAGTCTCTTCGCTGAGCGTAGGGAACATGTGCTTCGACACGATTTGGATTTGCGGGCTGAGCATCTGCTCTCGCGTTTTAGGGCGCAGCAGCCTGCCGTCCAGCACGGCCTGCATAAACCGTGAAAAATCGGCAAGCGTCGTTGTCATTGAACCCGCCGCGCCTGCTTTGTGTTGCCTCAGCGGACCCAGCGGGCGTCCGTATTCGTCATAGCCATTCGCATAGTCACTGTCGAAGCGATCTTGCCAGACCATGCTGCTCCGGCTCATGCCCAGCGGCTGAAAGACGCGCTGCTGCATGAGTTCTTCCAGCGGCGTCTTCGTAACGGTCTCCACCACAAGTTGGAGCAGGCTGATTCCCTCACCCGAATACGCATACCGCGATCCCGGCTCAAAATGGATTCTCAGTTTGCGGTCGTCCTCAAACCACCGCCAGTTTGCAAAGCCGCTGGTATGACTCAACAACATCCGCGCGGTGATACGCTTGTAACGTGGATCGTTCGCCAGATCGGCATAGTTCGGATATTCCGGCAGCGGCTTCGGCAAATACTGGTAGACCGGCTTGTCCAGATCGAGCACGCCGTCATCGACCAGTTGCAGCACCAGGTAGGTGAACGCCACTTTCGACAGTGAAGCCCCGGACATCACCGAATCCACGGTCAGCGGCAGATTCTTCTCTTTGTCGCGGAAGCCATAGGCCTTCATGTACGCGATCTTTCCGTGGTTGAAGACCGCAATCTCCGCGCCTGTCACCTCGGCCGCCTTCATCAGGCGGGTCACGGTCGCGTCGATTTCCGCCGCCGAGATTGTACTGCCGTCCAGACGTGTAACCACAGCCTGTTGTCCAAACGCCAGCGATGCGGTCAACAGAGTTAACGCAAGCCGCAGGAGTTTATGCCTCATGGAACTTTCCTCAATTTTGATTGGTCGGCCAATTTGATTGGTCAGGCCAGCGGAGAGTTGCCCGAAGCAGCAGCTTTCTGACCGCCGACGATCGGGGACAAAGATACACGCGCTTCGTCCCCCTGAGAATTTGCCGCCATGATTGCTTTCTTTGACACATCGCTCGCGCTTTTGGTGTACACTGCCTTTCGCTAAATGTTCTCCCCAAGGAGGTAATATGCCAGTAAAGCCAATTCCCGACGGATATCACACTCTCACCCCCTTCCTCACCGTGCGCGACGCTGCCCGCGCCATCGAGTTCTACAAAGCAGCCTTCGGCGCACAAGAACGAGGCGTCATGAAAGGTCCGGACGGCAAGATCATGCACGCTGAATTGAAGATCGGCGACTCCATCATTATGTTGAGCGATGAGTTCCCCGAATTCGGCGCGCTATCACCCTTAAGCAGCGGCGGCGCGGGCATGGGCCTGCACATCTACGTCGACGGCGTCGATGCCGCTTTCGATCGCGCCGTAAAAGCCGGCGCCGAAGTCGAAATGCCTGTCATGGACCAGTTCTGGGGCGACCGCTACGGCAAACTCAAAGACCCCTTCGGCCACAAATGGTCGATCGCCACTCACACCAAAGACCTGTCGATGGATGAAATGAAGCACGGCATGGACGAAGCCATGGAAAAGATGCAAAAGACCGCGTAACCGATCAGAAATTCGAAAGCAAAAATGCTCACGTGGCGACGGGCGCCTTTGCCCGTCCCGCGTGGGCAAAGCCCAGCGGAACTGACGATGACCCCTAGTAAGCAAGTAGAATTCTCAAATCCCGCAGATTATTCCCCGTAGGCCCCGTCTCAATCGCATCTCCCAGCTCTCTGAAAAATGGGTAAGCATCGAATGCATCGAGCGCCGCGCGCCCGTCCAGACCGAGCCTTCGCGCTCGCTCCACAGTGGTGCCATCCACCACCGCTCCCGCCGCTGGACTATTCCCGTCCACGCCATCGGTCCCCGCGCTAAGCACGGTGATGTTCTCGCCTGCAATCTTCTCCGCGCACGCCAACGCGAACTGCTGGTTGCGCCCGCCCAGTCCCCCGTTCGTGACTTTCACCGTGACTTCCCCGCCAGAAATCAAACACACCGGCGAAAACTGTTTCCTCAACTCGCGCACCCGCCCCAGCAAATACTCAGCGGCCCTTTCGTAATCCCAGTCGTCGCAAGAATTATCGACATGCACGATGAATCCCGCCCGCTCCGCCGCAACGCCGGCCTCGTCAATCGCGCTCTGGTTCGAGAGCACCGGCCACCAGCGCGCTCGAACAAATGCCGGGTCATCCGACTTGGGCGTTTCCTCAAGCGCCTGCCGCTCAAACAGTTCCCGGATCGATGGCGGAAACTGCTTCAGCAGTTCGTATTTCTCGGCGATCCGATAACAATCCTCGACGGAAGTCGAATCCGGCATCGTCGGCCCCGAAGCGAGCGCGTCCGGCGTGCCATCCGGCACATCGGAGACCAGCAGCGAAACCTGCTGCGCCGGGTACGCCGCCTGCGCCAGACGTCCTCCCTTTACGGCGGAAAGATGCTTGCGCACCGCATTGATTTCAGCGATCGGCGCGCCGGAATGCACCAGCGCGCGATACGTGGCGATAAGATCGTCGAGTGAAATCTCTTCGTCAATCGGTTTCTCGACAATCGACGACCCTCCGCCGCTGAGCAGAAATATCACCAGTGCCGAAGCCGGCTGCGCCTCGAGCGCACGCAATATCGCACTCGCCGCCTGAATGGATTCCGCATTCGGAGTCGGATGCCCGCCACGAAAATACCGGAACCCGTGCACCTGCGTCGCCGGCTCAATCGAACTGGCCACAATGCCTTCCAGCGACGCTCCAACCTGGGTAGCTAACGCCTCGACCATGGTGTGTCCAGCCTTGCCCAGCGACACCACCAGCACGCGGGAATACGAGTGCAAATCGTAAAGATCCTCGCGCACCCGCAACACTCCCCGCTCGTAATGCACGTGCCGCGCAAAGCCCGCTCCAATCGAAGCGTCAGCCAGAGCCTGCAGAAAAATCGCGCGTGCTTGCTGGCGCATGCAGTTGAATTGAGATTCGCGATCGGGTTCAGGCATGGAGTGGATTATAAAAACATCGCTGTCAGCGATCAGCCTTCAGCTGTCAGCGAAGCCATTCATAGGAATCTTCGAGCCGCCGAAGTCGGAGGGCCTCAGCTGAAAGCTGACGGCTGAGAGCTGACAGCTTCTGTTCTCACCCACGCTTCAATCGCCTCCCGCAACTCGCGCAACCGTCCTTCAAAGAAATGATCGGCACCTTCGATCACAACCAGCTTCTTCGGCTCGGGCACCGACGCAACCAGCGCTTCCAGCTTGGCTCGCGGACCGAACTGATCGCGCGCCCCGCTCACAAATAACTTAGGCTTAGCGCAATCGCGCATGAAGTCGAACGTGTAAACCCGCGGTTCCTCGGAATCAGCGGCGACGGGAGCAACCGGCGTTCCAACGCCAATCACCGCGCGAACCCGCTCATCCGCGCAAGCCGCCCGCAGTCCAACCGCCGCGCCAAACGAAAATCCCGCGAACACCACCGGCAAATGATACTCGGCGTCGAGCCAGTCCAGCGCAGCACGCACGTCGTCGACTTCCCCGTTACCGTGGTCGTGTTCACCCTGGCTCAAACCGGTTCCCCGAAAATTAAAGCGCAGCACCGGAAAGCCAAAACTGTTCAGCGCCTTCATGGTGTGGAACACGACTTTGTTATGCAGCGTCCCGCCAAACAGCGGATGCGGATGACAAACCACGGCAGCGTACGTCGCATTCTCCGCGCCGGCGTTGAGTAGTGCCTCCAGGCGTCCAGCAGGCCCGTCGAGAGTCAACGAACGAATGGATGAAGAAGTAGGCAGCACAACTCAAGATTACATGATTGGCATACAAACACGGCAGGCGTCTCCCACTCCGATTTGTCATCCCGAGCAACGCGAGGGACCTTGGTGTTTGCCAACGCCGCCGATGCTACCGGCCAAAACCCAGGTCCCTCGCTTCGCTCGGGATGACAAACCGTTTAGCTAGCTGACGGTTCCGCCGGTCGGCCGCAAGATTCCGCAGTGCGAGCAATGTCTGGGTTATCCTTATCCGCATGGACGCAGTCACGCTAACCCGCCAACTCATAGACATCGAATCCATCAGCGGCAATGAAGCGGCGGTCGGCAACTATCTTTACGGAGAACTCTGCCGCCTCGGCTATCAGACGAAAAAGATGGCGGTGGAAGGCGATCGCTTCAACGTATACGCAACTTCGCCGGAGCGACCACATCCCACGGTGGTTTTTTCCACGCACTTGGATACAGTTCCTCCCTTCATTCCGTCGTCGGAAGATGCGGGACGAATCTACGGCCGCGGATCCTGCGACGCCAAGGGAATCATCGCGGCGCAAGTCGCCGCAGCAGAGCGCTTGCGCCAGCAGAGCATCTACGTCGGGCTGCTGTTTGTAGTAGGAGAAGAGCGTGACAGTCTGGGCGCGCAGCTGGCGAATGAGTATGCCGCCAGCGAAAAAGATTTCGCGTGCCGTTTCCTGGTCAACGGCGAGCCCACGGAGAACCACATCGCCCTCGCCTCAAAAGGAACCCTGCGCGTCGAAGTCACCGCGACGGGACGCATGGCGCACTCAGCCTATCCCGAACTCGGCGAGTCCGCGATTGATAAGCTGATTCCCGCGCTCACTCGCTTGCGCGCCATGCCTCTGCCCTCCGATCCGGAAATTGGCCCGTGCACGCTGAACATCGGCCTGATCGAAGGCGGACGCGCGCCCAACGTAATTCCGGACTATGCGCATGCCGATTTGCTCTACCGCCTGGTTGGCCCCTCGGATGAATTGCGGCAGCAGATTCGCACCACCGCCGGCGACCGTGTGCAGGTAACGTTTCCCCTGGAGCTTCCGTTCCTTCGTCTGCGCACGGTCGACGGCTTGCCCACCATGATCGCCAAGTTCACCACCGACATTCCCAAGCTCAGCAACTGGGGCGAGCCGCTGCTGCTAGGTCCGGGATCGATTCACGTCGCACACACCGACGGCGAGTACATCGAGAAGCAGCAACTGGCGGATGCGATTGATTTGTATTGCAAGATTGCGAAGCAGCTGCTGGGGTGAGGTTCCCTATGCGAACTCCAACCGCTTCAGCTTGATGCGATCGGTACGGACCTGCGCCAGATCATAGTGCGCCTGCTGGGTGAGCCAGGTTGCTGCGCTGCCTCCGAAGACCTTGGAGAGGCGAACCGCCATCTCAGGAGATATTCCGCGCCTCCCATTCACCAGCTCCGACAGCGTAGTACGCGTAACTCCGAGAGCGGCGGCTGCGTCCGTGATGCTCAAGCCCAAAGGCTCAATGCACTGACGCAACACAAGGCTGCCTGGATGCGGCGGATTCTTCATCGGCATAGTTCAATCTCCTTCAGTGATAGTCGACATAATCAACGTCGTGCGCGTCGCCCTCTGCGAAGCGGAAAATCACCCGCCAGTTCGCCCGCACCGTTACAGCCCAAAAGCCCTTAAAGTCGCCCTTGAGCGAATGCAGCCGGAAGCCGGGCAAGTCCATATCTGACGGCCCGCTGGAGGCGTCGAGCCTGGCCAGTACGTCCCCTAGCTTGGCGGCGTGTTCCGGTATCAAGCCGCGGCCATTGCCGTCCTCCTAAAGGCGTCTCAGCCCTTTGTGGCGGATCGACCTGATCATATTTTATCGTAATGCGTTACGTAACGCAGGTCAAGCCGGCTGAGCCTTCTTTGACGATTCCAGATAAACTGGATCCCATGACCACGACCACCCTCAACTCCCTAGCCCGCGCCTCTTCCGCCTACCTACGCTCCGCCATGCACCAGCCCATTCAGTGGCATGAGTGGGGCCCGGAGGCCTTTGCCGCCGCACAGCGCGACAACAAGCCCATGCTGCTCGACGTCGGCGCAGTATGGTGCCACTGGTGCCATGTGATGGATCGCGAGTCCTATGACGATCCCGAGATCGCGGCGATCGTGAATCAGCATTTCATCGCAGTGAAGGTAGACCGCGACGAGCGTCCCGACATCGACAGCCGCTATCAGGCCGCGGTGCAGGCAGTGAGCGGACAGGGGGGATGGCCCCTGACGGCTTTTCTCACGCCCGACGGGAAGCCGTTTTATGGTGGGACTTACTTTCCGCCCCAAGACGGATACGGGCGTCCGAGTTTTCGGCGCGTGCTGTTGAGCATCGCCAATGCTTTCGCGGAAAAGCATGAGGACGTCCTCGATCAAGCGAAGATGGTGGAAAGCACGATCGCGCAGTCGGAATCGTTCGCTGGAAAAGACGGGCGCGTTTCGGCTGCGGTGATTGCTGCCATTCAGACTTCAGCATTCCGGATGTTCGATCCGCAGAACGGCGGGTTCGGGCAGGCGCCGAAATTTCCGCACCCGTCGGCGCTGGATCTGCTGATCGAGCGATATGCGCGTGGTGGCAAGAACCAGCCTGCCGGAGAGCCGGCGGCTGTTCCCTCGCAAGCTGTCTCTACAAAAAACGAGGCGCTTGGGGGCCTCATCGTCACCACCCTTGAACACATGGCAAACGGCGGGGTTTACGACCAGCTGGCGGGCGGTTTTCATCGCTATTCGGTCGACGAACGCTGGGTCGTCCCGCACTTCGAGAAGATGTGCTACGACAACTCCGAGCTACTGAAAAATTACGTGCACGGCTATCAGGCGACCGGCGAGGAGTTCTTTGCGGACGTGGCGCGCGACATCATCCGCTGGATGGACGAGTGGCTCAGCGACCGCGAGCGCGGCGGCTTCTACGCGTCGCAGGACGCCGATATCAACATGGACGACGACGGCGATTACTTTACCTGGACGCTCGATGAAACTCGCGCCGTCCTGACGAAAGAAGAAGCGCAGGTCGCGGCCCTGCATTACGACATCAACGAAGTCGGGGAGATGCATCACAATCCGGCAAAGAATGTGCTGTACGTGCGAGCGCCAATCGAAGAGATCGCGAGGCGCATGAACCTGGCTCCGGAGCGAGCGCAGGAACTGCTGGCGTCGGCCAAGAAAAAGATGTATGCGGCGCGACTCGATCGCCCGACTCCATATATCGACAAGACCGTCTACGTGGGATGGAACGGCCTCTGCGTTTCGGCGTACCTCGAGGCCGCGAAGGTGCTCAATCTTGACGGCGCGCGGCGCTTTGCGCTGCGCTCGCTCGACCGCGTGTTGGGGGAAGCGTGGAAAGCACCCGCGTCCGGAAGTCGGCTGCTGCATGTGGTTTCCTATTCTGATCCCGCGGCTTCGCACCGCGAGGTCGCGGGTCTGCTCGATGACTACGCTTTCACCGCGCTGGCTTGCCTCGATGCCTACGAAGCGACCGCCGACCTCAGTTACTTCAATTTTGCGCAGGCAATCGCCGATGCCATGATCGCCCGCTTCTACGACGCGACTTCTGGTGGTTTCTTCGACAGCGAGCCTGCCGCCGACGGCCAGAGTCTGGGCGTGCTGGCGACGCGCCGCAAGCCGCTGCAAGACTCGCCCACTCCGGCGGGAAATCCCATGGCGGCCGTCGCGCTGCTTCGCCTGCATCATTACACCGGCGATGCTAGCTACCGGGACAAAGCAGAGCAAACGCTGGAGACTTTCGCTGGCGTCGCGGAACAGTTCGGCATCTTCGCGGCAACCTACGGAATTGCCGTGGCCCATCTGTTGGAGAGCCCGATGCAGGTTGTCGTAATCGCCGAAGCTGGAAACGAAGCTGGAAACGAAGATGCGGCCGAAAAGCTGTACGCGGAGGCGATTGCGCCCTTTGCATTCCACAAAACCACGCTGCGGTTGGCGGCAAATCAGGCGGTTCGAGAGAATCTGCCGCCCGCGTTGGCCGTGACCATCCCGAACCTTCCAACTCTGGGATCAGGAAAGTCCTTCGCCGTGCTCTGCTCGGGATCAGCCTGCCAACCGCCAATTTTCGATGCGGCGGAATTGCGCAGTGCGCTCGAAGCGTCGTTGACTCGACCTCGTTGAAGCTTGAAGGACGTACAGCGAGCAACTCTTGAGAATCCCGCGTCTCACAAACGACGCGAGACAAGGCCCGCCACCCAACCAAAAAAGAGGGGCTGTCGGGTTAGTATGAGTCCCGACAGCCCAAATATAGCGAGCCCCAGTTTTCGGCCCAAGTTGCAGTTACCAGCTCTAGTTACGACAAGTTACTTTGGTGACCTTGCGGTCAAGCCTGCGACCGGTTCTACTGCGGTGGCAGGGTTGTTGAGCAGTTAGGTGTGTGGGGTGGGCACAGAATCAGCGGGCCACCGTCCAGGGCGGGAACCTGTTGGACGGCAGCTGCAAGAAATGTGCCCACTAGTCCTACCATCAGGACCGAAATCCTGATTGTGCGTTTCATGGGTTGTTCTCCTATATCCGCTTAGGATTTCCCCGGGGGGAAACTTTTTCGCGGACAGGCATTATAGGGCACCTGTCAACCCCCGTATGCAATAATTTTCACCCAGCCAAACCATCCCCCGCCTTCCGAGAGCTATTTACCTCCAGATCGAATTACCTTAGACATTGTTTTACTTATACTTCCGAGGAAACCCATGAAGTATTTGTTTCGCTTTCTGAAGGGGACACATCAGGGCCACGTCTGCCCGTTAGCGTTTACGATTTCAGAACAAGCTACTCCCGGAAAGCTACAAGTGGAATCGGCGAGGGGGCAAAGCGAGACTTCGTTGAACTTATGTCTTGGAACTCACAGGCACGACCGGAATGCTGAAGCCGCCGGTTGCAGCTGCCGCACTGGCAGCCGCCGCCGGGGCACGCTCGTTCTTATGTGCAACCTCATGTTTATGTACAACCTCATGCGCGACCTCGTGCGCTGCCAGATCCTGACGGGTACGGGAAATCGCCCGGTCCACCATCGCATCAAACATGGGGATCAGCGAATCAGCCGGCAGGGGATGATGAATGTCATACAGGCTCTGCTCCCAGCGCTGCGGTTGCAGAAGAGACGCGGACGCGTCGCGCGCCGGCCTCTTCACCACTACATAGCCGAACCACACCACCAGACTGGCGTTGTAGGCAGCCATGTTCAGGATGCTCAGCCACGCGCCTCCCAGATGATTCCCCACGAACGAGCAGATCAGCACCAGTTCGACCACGGCGAACGAGCCAAAGCCGAGGGCGATGCCGAAACTGTGCTGGCGGCGGCTCACCCCTACATAGTGCGCGAAGAATAGCAGGAAAAGAACCATTCCCACCTGGATGATGCGCACACATCGTTGCGAGGTGACAATGGCCTGCATCCAGGGCACCACCTGCGAAGAGTTGGTGGAAACCGAAACCACTCCGGCCACCAGCAGCATAACCAGTCCCGCCCACTTGAAGAGCACCGTACCCAGATCGCGCAGGATGTGGAACGCGCGGAAAACGTCGACGAAGATTTCATGAATTACGGCAAAGCCGAAAATCACGCTCAGCGCGTCGCAAATCCAGTAGAAATAGAACAAGGCGGAATAACTGCGGTGGTACGCGGTAAAGACCACAGCAAAAGAGACCAGCTGAACCAGAACGTAACCGAAGAAAAACTTGAACTTACGATGCAGCCCACGGCGGTACATGAAGATCGCGATTCCCATCTCCAGGAGGGGATGCGCGATCCAGAGCGCGTAATAAAGAAGTCGAATCTTCTCGCTCATCATCTTCTCGCCAAGGGCACACTGCGGCGGGTAAGAACTGTAACACGCAGCCGCCAGTCTTCCGTGCTTTCGCTCGAAGCTGGTAAAGAAACGTTAGCCTGTCTTAACCAAGTGTTCAATGCACCCCAGTAATCGCAAAGTAACGTTACCTCTGTACGTACTCAGGCGCAAGGTTACCTTCGTGCTAAGGGCTTTGTAAGGCACGGGACAGCGGTCAGCAGGACTCGGCCGATGGGCGAATGCCGTATTCGAGCCAAACAGTTTACTGAAAAACGCGGTTCTGGCGCCGCCTTGGCGAACGCGCCCGTAGGGTTGCCTTGGGGTGGCGCAGCGCTCTCAGCGCTGCGATATCTCGTCCCGAACTCTAAGCGTCGGGCATGGAGTAGATATAGGCGCGCATCATCCGCACCTCGTCGTCCTTCTCATCCAGATCATGCAGCAGGATGTCGCGCAGCGACACCACGCCAATCAGTTGCCCGTCGTGGCAAACCGGCAAGTGACGGAAGCCGTGGCGCCGCATCAGCGCCATGCAGTTCTCCAGGCTTTCGTTCATGTTGATGCTCAGAGGATCGTCGGTCATGACCTCGGCCAGGCAGGTGCTGCGAGGATCACGGCATTCCGCCACTACGCGCCTCATGAGGTCGCGCTCGGAAAAAATCCCAACTAGTTTGCTGTTGTGGAGAATGGGCACTGCGCCGATGTTGCGCTCGACCATCACTCGCACGGTTTGGAGTACCGTATGGCCCAGCTCCGCCTGATACGTATCCTGATGCTTGATCAGGTCGCAGATACGCATTTGACACCTCCCGGCTTACAACGTTCCGAGCAGTCCAAAAGCATCTACCGGGCCGGAAGTATATGCCGAAAGGGAGACGAAAAGAAAGAGAAAAAGGCGGCCCAGGCCGAAGTTTCGCCCAAAATTCCCATATCCCCGCGCGGCGGTCCCAAGTTCTAGATCGGCTCTGGTGTACAATCTCACCCGATTTCGGAAGCGCGTGGGAGGAAACTCTGGCTTCCGATTACATCCTGTTGCGGAGTCATACATGTTCATGGGAGGCAGCGTACGCGCGACCAACCGATTAGCCTTGGTCAGCCTGCTGGTAACCGTGAGCTGGTCGCAGGCGCAACAACCACAGATATCCAGCCTGGATCGCGGCCGTGCTCAAGACATGCTAAAGATCATCGCGGGCGAAGTCCGCAAACATTACTACGATCCCAAGTTTCAGGGAGTGGACTGGGATGCCAAGGTTGCCGAGGCAAAGCAGAAGATCGAAAAGACAACGTCCATGAATATGGCCATGTCGCATATCGCCGCGGCCCTGGACACGCTCAACGACTCACACACATTCTTTCTGCCTCCGCAGCACTCCTACCGTCATGAGTACGGATTGCAGTATCAGATAATAGGCGCTCGATGTTTCGTGACCCGAGTTCGCCCCAAGAGCGACGCCGAAACCAAGGGAGTGAAGGCAGGCGACGAAATTGTCACGCTAAACACCTACAACGTGAATCGGGAAGATCTCTGGAAGGTGCAATATGTATTCTCGATTTTGCGCCCACAACCAGTACTGCAACTGGGGCTGCAGGATCCCTCGGGAGCGCAACGCCAGGTCGAGGTCGCGGCAAAAATCCGCGAAGGGAAAAAACTCACAGATCTGACCTGGGAGAGTGGAGGGGTCAATATCTTTGATCTGGTGCGCGAAGGAGAAACCGACCGACACCTGATGCGTGCACGCGTCCAAGAGTACGGGGACGAGTTGATGGTTCTCAAGATACCCGAATTCAACTTCTCGGCAGCCGAAATTGCAGACATGATCGGCAAGGCACGCAAGCATAAGAACCTGATCGTCGATTTGCGGGGCAATCCGGGAGGCGCCGTTGAAACATTGAAACACCTGGTGGGGGGCGTATTTGATAAGGAAGTAAAAATCGCGGATCGAATTGGACGCAAAGACGCCAAACCCGAGGTTGCCAAGCCGCTGCACGATCCATTCACGGGCAAAATTGTCGTTCTCGTGGACGCGGAGTCGGCTTCGGCGTCAGAACTGTTTGCCAGGATCATCCAACTCGAGAAGCGAGGAATTGTGATCGGAGACCATTCTTCCGGCAGCGTCATGGAAGCCAGGGAATACGAGGAACAAACGGGAACGGAAACTGCGATCTTCTATGGAGCCTCCATCACCGAGTCGAATCTGATCATGACCGATGGAAAGAGCCTGGAACATGTGGGAGTGACGCCCGATGAGGTTGCGCTGCCGACAGCCCAGGATATCGCCAATGGGCGCGATCCAGTTCTGGGGCGCGCCGCCGAGTTACTGGGTATAAAGGTCAGCGCGGAAGATGCAGGTAAAGCTTTTCCTTACGAATGGCCGCCGGAAATCTGAGAAGGCTACGTCCGATTGTCGAACGCATCATCGCCGCTGAAGACAAAGTACGAGCAGTTCCACAGATCTGTAGGCACGCTGCCGCGCGGGCGGGCTGTGATTACGATGTTGTAGTCGTCCGAACTGGGCAGATTCATGACGCGCAGCGAGTCTCCGGCAGGGGCAACTCTCTCGGCCACGCTCGTTCCGGACTCGACCATTCTCGTTTCCATCATGCCCGGTTCGATCACCGCCAGCCACGCCAGAAATTCGTGCAGATCGCGAGTGCGCGGACGTCCGGGGATGATGAACGAAACCTCCGCCTCCCCCTGCGTGGAAAAGTGCCAGGCCAGCGAGGCCGCGAGATCGACGGACTTTTCATAGGAGCGCTCCGACATGAGTCCAGGTTCTGGATTGTCAAAGGCGATGCACAGTCTGCGCTCGTCCTCGCGGGCGAACTCGCGAACTTTCAGCGAGCCCGACTTGGCGGTCGCCTTCCAGTCGACGTGGCGGGCGGAATCTTCCGGCTGGTATTCGCGTATGCGGTACAGCTCCGCGCCGCGGCCGCGAACAAAACTCTCCCACTCGCCGCGCACCAACGGCAGAATTTCAAAGACTTCGTCAGTGGGCTCAACCCGTGGATAAACCAGCACCTCTCGCGGCAACGAAACATGCCGCGTCTTGGTGAGGAACGCGAAAGGAAATCGCGTGGCTAATCCAAAACTGCTTTCGCGATAACGTCCACGCTGATCGAATTTCAAATCCAGGTCGGCCGACAATTCAGCCAGCGGAGGTAGAAACGGAAAATAAGCCATCCCCTGAAAAATTCCCGGAGGCGGTGGCACCACAATCACCCGGCGCAGGCGCCGATCAGGCAGGCGCAGCCACTGCCGCTCCGACGGGCGGTTAAACGGGAAGGCAAACGTGGTCGCCTCCCACTGCCATTGCCGGACTGCTTTTTTTCTCTTCTTGCGCGTGGAAACCACGCGGATCGAAAACGACGGCAGGAGCTGCCGCGGGTTGCGCAACACAATGTGTCCTGACACCCGCCGCCCGGCAAAGACGTGCTCGGGCAGGCGGACGTCGAGTTCCAGCCAGCGCAGCACCCATGCGGAAGCAACTCCCGAGACCAGGATCGCCGCCAGCATGGCCGCCACCACGATGTACAAAAGATTGTTGCCCGTATTGAGCGCGGCGATGGCGATCACGACTGTCACCACCACATACACGATCCCTGCGCGGGTTACGTCGTAATCAAATGACTCGCGCAGCCGTTCCACCGCCACGCGCCGCGCCAGATAGGGCACCGTGACCAGTCCCACCAGGGTTGCGAGCACCAGGGAAGTCGAAGCCAGAATGATGGTGGCCCAAAGGTTGCCCGCATCGCGCGAAACGGTAGAGAACAGCGCCGCGGCGAACGCCAGTCCCAAGCCAAGCAGCGCCAGCAAAAACTTGACCCAGACTTCCCCCGACCCCGATTGCAGCCACTGCACCACGCGCGCGGGCATAGACACTGACGCGCTCGATTTCAACGGATTGGCGTAGGTGGAACCCACTTCCCCGGAGCCTAACATCCTCGGGAGGAACGGACAACCAGGATCAGCTTGCGCGGAACGCGTTCGTAACCTGAGCCCCGGTTATGGTTGGCAAATGTGGCTACATTTCGCCAGCCAGTTTCATTCTTCTGATTCCGATTCTCTTGTGCTAATCTTCTGCCCGCACAGAACCAGGACCCCGTAACACGCATTCCCATACTTAAACCTGCAAGGAGACCCCATGCCTATCGGTAAACGTGCCGCAGCGGAATTCTTTGGAACATTCTGGCTGGTATTTGGGGGATGCGGTGCCGCCGTCCTAGCCGCCGGCATTCCCAACGTCGGCATCGCTTACGCCGGCGTCGCCCTCGCCTTCGGGCTCACCGTCCTCACCATGGCTTTTGCCATAGGACACGTCTCCGGTTGTCATTTGAATCCGGCGGTAAGCCTGGGTCTGGTCGTGGGCAAGCGCTTCCCTGCCTCGGAATTGCTTCCCTACGTCGCCGCACAGCTCGTAGGAGCAATCGCCGCGGCGGGCGTGCTCTACATCATCGCCAGCGGAATTCCCAGCTTCGACGTCCACGCCAGCTTTGCCCTGAACGGCTACGGCGAACACTCACCCCAGGGCTATACGCTCCTGGCCGGCTTCGTCGCCGAAGTCGTGCTGACGGCATTTTTCCTGATGGTGATCATGGGCGCAACCGACGTTCGCGCCCCCAAGGGATTCGCGCCCATCGCCATCGGCCTCTGTCTGACCCTGATTCACCTGATCAGCATTCCGGTGACCAATACGTCGGTGAATCCCGCGCGCAGTACCGGCCCGGCAGTCTTCGCCGGCGGCTGGGCGCTGCAGCAGCTGTGGATGTTCTGGGTCGCCCCTCTGATCGGCGGCGCCATAGGCGGCGGCCTTTATGCAGCTCTCTTCTCACAGGATCCAGAGCCGACGGTCAGAAGCGCGATGGCGGCCGAACCCAAGTCGACGAGATAACGCCAACTCCCCCGTCCATGTCATCCTGAACGCTGGCGAAGCCAGGGTGAAGGACCCTACGTCAGCCAGCCGTCGCGATGCAGTCGACGGGATCATCGCGCAGTGTATGCGGAACCTAAGAATCCCGTCCGCTGTACTGCCCCATATCCGCCGTCGTACGGTCCCTCGCCGCGGTTCAGGATGACAACGAGCTTCAGTACTCCGCCAGTTCCTTCATCGCCAGGAAGAGATCATTCGGCTGGGGAAGAATTGCGTCTTCGAGAATGGGCTGGTAAGCCACGAACACGTCTTTGGCCGCCACGCGGCGGACCGGGGCGTCGAGCTTGTCGAACAGCTGGTCGGCGAGCCGGGCCGCGATCTCTGCGCCATAACCCCAGCTTAAAGTGTCTTCATAAGCCACGAGCGCGCGATTGGTCTTCGCGACCGACGCAGCAATCGTATCCCAGTCAAACGGATTCAGGCAGCGCAAGTCGATCAGCTCAACGCTGACACCTTGCTCGCGTTCCAGTTTCTGCGCGGCTTGCAGAGCGCGTGGAACGACCGCGCCATAAGTAATCACAGTCAGGTCTGTGCCGGGATGCACGATCTTCGCCTTGCCAAACGGGATCATGTAATCCGGCCCTGGATAGGCAGCGCGCCCAAACGATTCGCGATACAGCCGCTTGTGTTCAAGAAACAGCACCGGATCGTCACAGCGGATCGCCGTCCGCAGCAGCCCCGCGGCATCCTGCGAGTTCGACGGGAAGACCACGCGCAGCCCGGGAATGTGCGTGAACACGCTCTCGCCGCACTGCGAATGATAGATCGCCCCACCGGTCAAATATCCGCCGATGGCGACGCGAATCACGATCGGGCAGGAGAATCCGTTATTCGAGCGCCAGCGGATCACGCTGAGCTCGTCGCGAATCTGCATCATCGCCGGCCAGATGTAGTCGAAGAATTGAATTTCGACGACCGGCTTCAGTCCCCGCGTCGCCATACCTGTGGCGCGGCCCACGATCGCAGCCTCAGCCAGCGGCGCGTTGAAGACGCGATCGGTGCCGAACTCGTTCTGCAGACCGAAGGTGAGCTTGAAAACTCCGCCCTTGCCCTTCACCAGCTTTCGCTTCAGATACTCTTCTCGGCTGCAGTCGGCGACATCTTCACCGAAGATCACGATGCGCTCGTCGCGCTTCATTTCGTCGCGCAGCGTAGCCGTGATCAGGTCGGCCATGGTCTTGGCTGCGGGCTTCTTGCCGTCAGCCGGAACTTCAGGCGCCACCGGTTGCGTGTCAAAGGCGGACGACGCGGGATCGAGATCGGGCGAATACACAAACTGCATAATGCTTTCGGGCGCGGGCGGCAGCGCTTCAAGCGCCTTATCGACCGCGATCTGCAGTTCGGCTTCGACTTCTTGCTCGAGCTGGTTAATTCCCTTCTCGTCGAGAATGCCTTCGCGCAACAGAAACATCTGCGTGCGCGTGACCGGATCGCGCTGGGCATCCCTTTCGCGCTCGGCGTCAGGACGATAAAGCCGCTCGTCATCCGACAAGGAGTGCGAATACGGCCGGATCACGTGTGCGTGCACAAACGCCGGACCGTGCCCCTCGCGGCAATACTGCGTAGCCCGCCGGAAAGCCGCATAGCTCGCCACCGGATCCGTTCCGTCAACTTCTTCGAAATGGAAATGAGGGAATCCAGAAACGAGGCGCGAAATGCTTCCGCCCGCGGTCTGCACTTCAACGGGGACCGAAATCGCGTAGCCGTTGTCTTCCACGCAGAAAATTATCGGCAACTTGCCCAGGGCGGCCGCGTTCATCGCCTCCCAGAATTCACCTTCGCTCGAAGTCCCGTCGCCCAGAGAAACGTAGGTGACTTCGTCACCCTGAAAGCTGACGTTCTTGAACTGGCGGTAATCCGCCATCGATTGTGAAGTGGGTGCCCCATCCTTCGCGTTTTGTGCGAAGGGTGGGAGAATCGGAACCTCCGCAGCCTTGGGATGGCGCGCGAAATACCTTCCCCCCTCGGCGCAGCCAACCGCCTGCAGAATCTGCGATCCCGTCGGCGACGACTGAGTCACAATATTGAGCGCGGGATAGCTCCAGTGCGAAGGCATCTGCCGTCCGCCTGAACTGGGATCATTAGCCGCGCCCACGCCCTGCAAAAACATGTCATAAGGCTTGACTCCGAGCGCCAGGCACAACGCACGATCGCGGTAATAGGGATAAAACCAGTCATACCCCGGTTTCAGCGCCAGTCCGGCGGCCACACCAATCCCCTCATGCCCCGCCCCCGACATCTGAAAATAGATTTTCTGCTGGCGTTTGAGCAGGATTTCCCGGTCGTCAACCCGCCGGGACGTATACATCAGGCGGTAGGCCTGAATCAGCTGTTCGCGCGTAAGTCCCTCATACAGCTTGGCCTTCTTCGCGCCGTTGGCCGTCAGGGCCAGCTTGGGGTCAGTCTTTGTCGTGGCCATCCGGTTTCAGGGTCCCGCTCGCGTTAGATTCCTCGCAGCTTCAGGTGGATTCCACGAAGCCGCTCGAACCTGTTGGATTGTAAATCTTAATCGCGCGTTGGAAAAGTGCGGAAATTGCGGAAAGGCTGAAAGCTGACGGCTGAGTGCCGGGTGCTTTATGCTGGAAGGGCATGATTCGCACCCACCGCGCTTTTGACCACCACTCGATCAAGCTGGTGATCTTCGATCTCGACGGCACGCTCATTGACTCGCGCCTCGACCTGGTGCATTCGGTCAACGCGGCGCTGCGCCATATTGAGCGGCCGGAATTGCCCGATGATGTCATCGCCAGCTACGTCGGGGATGGCGCGCCTGTCCTGATTCAGCGGGCGCTGGGCGGAGAGGCCGCCGACGAAGCGCTGGTGCGGAAGGGCTTGGAGTTTTTCCTTTCCTACTATCGCGAGCATAAGCTCGATCACACGACGGTGTACGCAGGAATTGCCGAAGCACTGGCGGCGATTCACCAAGCCACTAACGGCACTCCGCGCAAGATGGCCGTGCTTTCGAATAAGCCGGTCGTCCCTTCACGGGTGATTGTCGAGGCGCTGGGCCTGGGGCGATTCTTCTCGCAGATCTATGGCGGCAACAGCTTTGCCAGCAAGAAGCCTGATCCCGAGGGGGCGCGCAAGCTGCTCGAAGAGTATGGCGTGCAGCCGCAACACGCTGTCATGATCGGCGACTCCCACGTTGACGTCAGCACCGGACGCAATGCGGGGATGGTCACGATCGGCGTAACTTATGGCTTCGCTCCGCATACTCTTCAGAACGACCCTCCTGATATTGTGGTGGATCATCCCAGCGAATTGGCGGAGCTGTTCGTCGCATTGTGAGGCGCCGAGTCGCAGCTGACTGCCTCATGAATGGTGCAATCAGCGTGCAAGTGGGTGAATACGGAGCAGTTGCAGGTTTTAAGTGTTGTGGAATATTATCCTTGTATCGCATTGATAATAAACCACTTAAATCCAGACGTTAAAGCGGTTTAACTTCCCGACTGGGGACCTCGATTTGGCCTGCGCACGATGGGCCAGAGGAATCGTTTGCCAGCAGCAGCCGGCACCGGCACGACAGCGCAGGGCATTTCCTGCACGAAGGAGAAGGAATACGACTACCACGGGACCGAAGAGCATCCCTGAGAACCGCTCTGTCGCCCCTCCGGGGCTGGCTCTTCTCCTCCATCGCGCCCACAGCTTACGCTGTGGGCTGCATTCTTGCGCCGCTTTGCGGCTGAAAGCCCAGGCCCTCAACTCATGACTGCATCCCGAGCCGCTTTATCTGACTTTACTCCCGGGTTTACTCAAAAAGAACTGCGCAAGTTGCGCGGGATGAAAAATCCTTACGGCATTCAGAAGTTTCTCGATGACATGCCGTATCACCTGGAAGATACGGCGTGGTCGCCGCGGAAAGTGCTTGCGGAACAATCGTCGCACTGCCTCGAGGGCGCGATCTTCGCGGCGGCGGCGCTGCGGGCCAACGGATATCCGCCGCTGCTGCTGGATTTCGAAGCCGAACATGATACCGACCATGTAATCGCGATTTATCGTGAAGACGGCTGCTGGGGCGCGGTGGCGAAATCGAACTACACCGGATGCCGCTGGCGGGAACCGGTTTATCGCACGCTGCGGGAGCTGGCGCTAAGCTATTTCAACGCCTACTTCAACTTGCGGCGGGAGCGCACGCTGCGGCGCTACTCCGTTCCAGTCAATCTGAAGCGTTTCGACCGGCAACACTGGATGACCACCGACCAGCCGGTGTGGTTTATCGTCTATCACCTGTTCGACATCAAGCACTATTCCCTGCTGACCAAGGCGCAAGAGAAGAAACTGCATCGCGTGGACGAGCGGCTGTTTCAGGCAGAATGCTTAGGGAAGGCTCACAAGCACAGGGACTGACGCGAGGGTCCGGCTAAAGTTCCGGCGGCCGCTGCCGATAGATAAGTGGATAGGAATACTCAGGGCCTCAGTGCCGGCCAGCGTGCCTCGGGATGACACGGCGGGGTCTGGGGAGAGCATGGACTTGGAAGCGCGCAGTCAATTCGAGACGAACCCGACTCAGGCACAGGCTCGCGAAATGGTGGATGCGCGCCGCCATCCCCGGTACAAGCTCGAAGTGGAGATCCGCGTCTATCCCCGCGACTGCCCGGTGGTTCGCGGGTATACCGTAGACATCAGCGAATCCGGCATCTCCGCCATGCTGCGCGGGGAAGTTCCGGTGGGCGAGGTGCTTCGCCTGGAATTCGCGCTGCCGCTCGGTGACGTGGAAGTTCTTGCGCTGGTTCGCCATCAAAACGCCTTTCGCTATGGCTTCCAGTTCGTGGAAGCCGGTACGGCAAAGAATCTCATTGCACGCACCTGCAACCAGTTGGCTGTGCAACAGTCCGTGCTTGGGTGTTAAGTGCAAATGCCGAGTGTTAACGCAATTCTCAAACATTAGACAGCACCTTGCTGCATCCGACGGGAACTTCACATCGTCTAAGGGGTTAAGTTTACGTCATGCAGACCCGCCGATTTGCGCTCGCACTCTTCCTGCTCGTGTGCCCTTTGTTGTTCGTCTGCCCATCAGGGTTTGGGCAGGAGCCGTCATCTGGCGCGGCACCGAAGGATATGCCCGCGGCCGCGGCGAACTCGCCTGCTGCCGCCGTCCTCGATCTCACGACCGGAGCGGACGGAAAGCTTTCGCAGGAACAGATGCGGCAGTTGCTGCGCGTGGTCGCGGATAAAGACATCGAGAACGATAAGCGGCAGCGCGACTATACCTATATCGATCGCGAGGTGCAGAACAATCTCGACGGCAAGGGGAATACCAAGTCGACGGAAGTGAAGACCTACGAGATTCTCGAGATTTACGGCGAGCAGGTGCAGCGGCTCATTGAAAAAGACGACAAGCCGCTGGACGCCAAGGAAGCCGCCAAGGAAGAAGAGAAGATCCAGAAGATCATCGACAAGCGCAAGGACGAATCCGATGACGACCGCCGGAAGCGCGAAGAGAAAGAAGTGAAGGACCGCGAGGATGGGCGGAAGTTCGTGCGCGAAGTCGCCGACGCCTTCGACTTCAAGCTGGTCGGTACGGAGCAGGTGGGCGGACGCGATGCCTGGATCATTGATGGCGAGCCGCGGCCGGGTTTTGAGCCGCACACAAAAGAGGCCAAGGTTCTTTCCAAAGTTCACGGGCGGGTCTGGATCGACAAGGGCGATCTGCAACTGGCCAAAATGGATATTGAAATGCTCGACACGGTGTCGTTCGGATGGGTTCTGGCACGCCTCCATAAGGGCACGCGCGTAATGCTCGAACAGGCCCGGGTGAATGACGAAGTCTGGCTGCCGCGGCACATGACCTTCAAGGTCGACGCGCGCGTGGCGCTGTTCAAGGGCTACAACTTTGACGGCGATCAGGAATACCGAGATTACAAGAAGTTCCGCAGCTCGGCGAAGATTGTGGGCATGGGCGAGGTGAAGGACGAGAAGTAGTTGTCATCCAGAGCTGGGCTGCAAGCCCTCCGAGAGACCATACGGCATGCGGAAATGCAGATGCGGGATTGCGCCACGGTGGGATGCACCATGGCGGGATGCATCATAGCAAGATGCATCATAGCAAGATGCACCCGGCTGCATGCGCTAGAAAAAATCCCGTCAGTGGTGGATGGGCGTCAGTTCGTTCCAGTCGTAGCCGAGGGGGCCGTTGGGGTTGAAGTTGGAATCGGTCTGCACGATGCTGGTGGCGTTGCTGGAGAGCGGCCCATTGGCGAAGGCGTGGTTGAGGCGTCCGCTGACGGTGGCGGTCTCGCCGGTCTGCTGGTTCACGTAATACTGCTGGTCGAGCAGAATGTCCTGGTAATCGCGGGTGCGCGCGGTGCTTTGGTCCATCTGTGCGGTGAAATTGTGTGCCTGCTGGGTCCGGCGGTTCATTTGGTCCGTGGCGTTCTGCTGGCTGATGGCGAAGCTGCGGTTCTGGTTGGCCATAAAAGCGTTGTGCTGAGTCGTCATGGCATTCATGAAGGCCTGCGAGTTCTGCTGGCTGAGGATGGTCTGGTTCTGGATGGAGTGGATGATGGCGCTAGAGAGCTGCTGCTGGCGGGCGTTGGTGGCCTGCAGGAACTCGTCGGTGCGGCGCAGCGTGTTCAGGATCGCAACCAGCGCCGGGTCGTATTGGTCGAGCTTGCCCAGCGGGGCGCGGCGGCCGGAGACCGAAGCCGAGACCCCGAGGAAATGCCTCCATTCCGGATGACCGGGATGCGGGCCGCCGTTGTAGATGAAAACTGACTTGGGATAGTCGGTGTAAAGCAGTTCCACGCGCAGCCACTCTTCCTGCTGCATGCCCTGCCACTCGAAATGGATGCGGTTGCGGGTAAAGTCGGCGCCTTGCTCGCTGGGAGGCATGCGCAGGGCGGCGCTCTGTTGTTCCGACTGTTCGTTCTGTTGTCGTAACTGTTCGTAGACGCCCGGCGCATCGGGCGTCTGCTCGCTTTTGACGATCTCCGCCTTGGGGCGATTGCGGTAGGCGAACATCTTGGCATAATCGGCCGAGGACATGGGCGCGAAGAACTTGCACGCTGCCCCCATCGGGCGCGCGTCATTTTCCTCCCAGTAGTAGTAGTCGACGCGGGGCACGAACTGCACGCCGAACTGGCCGTCAGGACTATAGGCGCGGAAGGCGATCGTCTGGTAATAGGAACCGGCGGTGCAGCCCGGACCGTGCAGCACGGTGCCTTCGAAGAACCAGTCTTTGGGGATGACGATGGTGAAGGCGACCAGATTGTAGAAAGGGTCGCGGACCGAGACCTGCTTGGTGGGGCCGAAGTTTTTTTCAATGACGGCCTGGAACTGCTCCGGGCTGGGAGGCTGTTGGGCGAGGGCAGGCGCGGAGAGCAGTGCGGCGAAACTGATGGCGGTGACGATGGGCGTGAAGATCATGCGTGTGAAGATCGTGCGAATGAAGTTCATACGGTATTTCTCCTCGGCCGTCCCTTCCCGAATGTGGGGGCCTTTCTGGCACGCATCTCCGGCCCGAAAATGACGTGTAGATAGTATGCAAGGCCGAGTGCAGGCGCAAGTGGCAGAGCTGTCGTGCGGCTGGCGCGGCACGGCTAGGGGAACAAATTCGCTGGATCCCGTCCGGCGAATGTCATGCGGAGAATTGTCATTCTGAGCGGTGGCGCGAGCCAGCGCGAGGAAACTTACGTCGGCTGGTGGTCACGATGCAGTCCACGGGATCGCTGTGGGCGCACACCTCGGCGACGATCCCCGCGGCTGCAGTTGGTGCGCCCGCCGGTCGTAGGGTCCTTCACCGCGGCTTCGCCGCGGTTCAGGATGACAATCTCGTAAAAGTAAACGCATCCGCTGGATCCCGTCCGGCGAATGTCATGCGGAGAATTGTCATTCTGAGCGGTGGCGCGAGCCAGCGCGAGGAACCTTACGTCGGGTGGTGGTCACGATGCAGTCCACGGGGTCGGCGTTGGCGCACACCTCGGCGACGATCCCCGCGGCTGCAGTTGGTGCGCCCGCCGGTCGTCAGGTCCCTCACCGCGGCTTCGCCGCGGTTCAGGATGACAATCTCGTAAACTGTCCTCGGGCTTATAATGCGTGGTCCCAAGTACTCCGGCTCAGGCTGCTTTTGAATCGCTTGCGACGGGAGTCGAACATTTCACTTCATCCGTGAGGCACACATTCCATGAGCTCTCTGACTCGTCGCGATCTGCTTCGCTCCGGACTGGCAGTTTCCGCTTCGACACTGGCCGCCAGCTCCATCGGCCGCGCCCATGCGTTGCTCGCAGGCTACCCTGATTCGGATGCGGCTGCGGCGGAAATGACTTCGGCGGTGACGCCGCGGGAGCATCTGCTGTTCGACTTTGGCTGGAAGTTTTTTCAGGGGCATGCCACCGATCCGTTGCGCGATTTGGGATTTGGCATGGGACAGGGAGATTTTGCTAAGTCGGGCGAGTTCGGGTTTGCCACGGCGAAATTTGACGACTCCAAATGGCGTTCGCTGAATCTGCCGCACGACTGGGCGGTCGAGTTGCCGTTTGTCCACGATGACGAACAGCAATCCCACGGCTACAAGCCGCTGGGGCGGCGCTATCCGGAGACGAGCGTGGGCTGGTACCGGCGCACGTTCGATATTCCGAAGGAAGACGAGGGACGACGCATTACGGTTGAGTTTGACGGCGCGTTTCGCAGCGCGCTGGTGTTTCTGAACGGATACTTTATCGGGCGCAACGACAACGGCTACGCGCCGTTTCAGTTTGACGTGACGGACTTCCTGAATTACGGCGGGAAGAATTTTCTGATGGTGCGTATGGACGCGAGTTTTGGCGATGGCTGGTTCTACGAGGGCGCGGGAATTTACCGGCATGTTTGGCTGACCAAGACGGACGCGCTGCATCTGGGGCACTGGGACAGCACGGTTCGGACGTCTGCGAAAGGCAACGCCGCGACCGTGAGTCTGGCAACGATCGTGCAGAACCAGGGGACACAGTCAGAGAATTGCCGGGTGCGCTGGCAAATTCTGGATGCGGCGGGGAAAGTTGTGGGAACAGCGGACTCTGCGGTGCAACCGGTCGCGGCGGATGGATCGGCGAGTTTCAATGCCAACAGTTCTATTGCGAATGCGGCGCTCTGGTCGCCAGAGACTCCGAACCTATATTCAGCGCTGGTGACGATTGAATCCGGCGGCAAGGTCCGCGACGCGGAACGCATCACCTTTGGGGTGCGCGACCTCAAGTGGGATGCCGACAAGGGATTTTTTCTTAACGGCAAATCAGTAAAGATCAAAGGCACCTGCAATCATCAGGATCACGCCGGAGTCGGTGCGGCGCTGCCCGACCGGCTGCAGGATTACCGAATTGGCGTCTTGAAAGACATGGGCGGCAACGCTGTGCGCACCTCGCATAACATGCCGACGCCGGAGTGGGTGGAAGCCTGCGACCGTCTCGGCATGATGATGATGTGCGAGACCCGGCTGATGAGTGCGAACCCGGAGGGCATGGCACAACTCGAGGCGATGGTGAAGCGCTATCGCAATTCGCCATCGATTATTTTGTGGTCGATGGGCAACGAAGAGTGGACCCTGATGCCGCAACCCCAGGGCGTGCGGGTCATCGACGACATGATTGCGCGAACTCACGAACTCGACCCGACGCGCCTTTGCACAGCCGCAGTGAATGGATCGTTCGAAGCTCACTTCCCGGAACGGCTCGACGTGATGGGCTTCAACTACAACCTGAAAGATCTGGACCCGTATCACGCCAAGCATCCCAAACAGCCCAGTGTTGGATCGGAAACGGCGAGTACGGTTTCGACGCGCGGCATCTATTCGACCGACAAGCTGCGCAACTGGGTTAGCGCCTATGACTTGAACCATACGGAATGGTCGCAACTGGCGGAGGAGTGGTGGAAGTTTTATGCCGCGCGCGAGTGGCTGTCCGGAGGTTTTGCCTGGACTGGATTTGACTATCGCGGCGAGCCTACGCCTTATGGATGGCCGTCCATCAATTCGCAGTTCGGCATTGTCGACATGTGCGGATTTCCCAAAGATAATTTTTATTACTACAAGGCGTGGTGGGGAATGGAGCCGGTGCTGCATCTGTTTCCGCACTGGAATTGGGATGAGCGCTTCGGCGAACCGATCCCGGTGTGGGTGCATTCGAATCTCGATTCGGTCGAGCTGTTCCTGAATGGTAAGAGTCAGGGATCAAAGAAAGTTGAGCCGCTGACGCACCTGGAATGGAGCGTCAAGTATGAGCCCGGCGTGATTGAAGCGCGCGGCACCAAAGACGGGAAAGTCGTGCTCGTCGAAAAGCGCGAGACGACCGGCAAGCCGGAGTCGATCCGGCTCACCGCTGACCGCTCCGAAATCAACGCCGACGGTGAGGATGTGGCTGTGCTGAAAGTGGAAGTGCTCGATAAAGAAGGCCGCGCGATTCCCACCGCGGGCAACACGATCAGCTTCAAAATCAGCGGCGAGGGCGCGCTGATTGGCGTGGGCAACGGGGATCCGAATTGCCAGGAGTCCGACAAAGAACCGAAGCGCAGCGTCTTCAACGGGCTGGCGCAGGTGATCGTGCAGTCGACGCGCACTCCGGGGACGATCACGGTTGAGGCTTGGACCGAGTCCTGGCCGCCGCCGAAGCTGCCCGCCACGCGACTGACGATTACGACGAAGAAAGTGGAACTGCGGGCTAGCGTGGGGTGATGTCTGGGGCCGGAGGGGCAACAAATCGCTCAATGGCATGTTTTATTCATTTGACTCGCCGCAGAGCGCGGTGTATCTGTATGGGCGCTTATGTCGAAGCGCCTTTTGCTGCTTTTGCCGATCCTAACTGCCGCGCTCGCTCCCGCGCGCGATAAGGCCGAGACTTGGACCGAAGTGCGCAGTCCACACTTTGTGGTGATCACCAACTCCAGTGAAAAACAGGGGCGCCGCGTCGCCGACCAGTTCGAGCGCATGCGATCGGTGTTTCAGGTTGCGTTTCCGAAACTGCAGATCGACCCGGGGTCGCCCATCATAGTGCTGGCCATCAAAGACGAAAAGGACTTCACCGCGCTCGAACCACAGGCATATTTGGCCAAGGGATCGTTGAAACTGGGTGGGCTGTTCCTGCGGGCTCCCGACAAGAATTACGTTCTGATGCGGCTCGACGCTGAGGGCGACCATCCTTACTCAGTGGTCTACCACGAATACACCCACTTATTGTTGAGCAAGTCTGCCGAGTGGATGCCGTTGTGGCTGAACGAAGGGCTGGCGGAGTTTTATCAGAACTCTGACATCCACGAGAAAGATGTCTCGCTGGGTGAGCCGAGCGCTGAAAACCTGGCACTGCTGAAGCAGAGTAAGTTGCTGCCACTGGCGACCTTGTTCACCGTCGACGAGAAATCTCCCTATTACCACGAAGAAAACAAAGGCTCGATTTTTTACGCGGAATCGTGGGCGTTGGTTCACTATCTTATGTTCAAAGAGCGCCAGGAGAAGACTCACCGATTGGGCGACTATATGGACCTCGTCCAGCAAAATGTGGATGCCGTGACTGCGGCCACGCGCGCTTTCGGAGACTTGCAGCTCTTGCAAAGAGCACTGGAAAGCTATGTCCGGCAGCAATCGTTTCATTACCTAAACGCGGCGATTGCAACCACTGTGGATGACTCAGCTTTTCAGGCGAAGGTTCTGACCGCGGCGCAATCCGATGCGGTGCGCGCAGATTTTCTCGCCTATAACGGCCGGACGGCGGATGCGCAGGCACTCCTTGCCAACGTACTACAGGAAGATCCGAACAACGTTTCGGCGCAGGAGACGATGGGCTATCTGGAATATCGTCAGGGGCATCTGGAAGAAGCCCGCAAGCGGTACGCTCAGGCGGTGCAACTCGATTCTCAGAATTTTCTTGCCCAGTATTACTTCGCTGCCATTTCGATGAATGGTCTCATTGCTCCGGCGGATGAGGCGCAGGTGGAAAGCAGCTTGCGAACTGCCATCAAGTTGAATCCATCGTTTGCACCAAGTTATGACCGGCTGGCGGTTTTTCTGGGGATGCGGCACCGCAACCTGGAAGAAGCGCGGATGATGGCATTGATGGCAGTTTCACTGGACCCGGCGAATGCAGCCTATCGCATCAACGTGGCTAATGTTCTGCTGGCCATGGGAAAGGGGAGCAATGCTGTTGAGGTGCTGCGCAACGCTGCGAAACTCGCGAAGACTCCCGAAGAAAGCCAAGCCGTCGCCAATCTTCTGGTGAATGCTCAGGTGTACGCCGCAGCGCAAGAACGTGCCGCTGACCAACATCAGGGTACTCAGGAAGTGCCTGCTCAGGAGCAAGGTGCTGCCGCTCAGACGGATGTACCGCGTCTCGCGCGTCGCAAGGAATTCGTTCCCAGCGGGCCTCATCACTTTGTCGAGGGAATATTGCGAAATGTGCATTGCGATAATCCCGACCTGGACCTGTCTGTCACATCAAGTGCGAAGACGCTCGCGCTGCACAGCGACAATTATCTCAAGATTCGGTTCACTGCCCTCGGCTTCCAGCCCAGCGGCGATCTCAACCCCTGCCACGATCTGGAAAGTAAGTCGGCCAAAGTGGAATACGTGGAATCCGTCGACAAGACCGATGCTCCGCACCTGATTGCCATCGAACTGCACAAGTAGGAATCCCTGCTCTCGCAACCGTTTGACGGGACGTTATAATAGAAAGATTCTCTGGCGACGAAATTGGCCTCTGTGGAGCTGTCCGCGAAGTCGAGCCTAACCTTGCTCGGCGTGGCCCGGTCAAAGACCCGGCCCCACATGGGCAGTGGCTAAGAGCCAAGAGCTAACAGCTAAGAGCTTCCTTTATGGATTTCAAACTCGTTTCCAGCTACAAACCGCAGGGGGATCAGGGGCGCGCCATCGAAACTTTGCTGCGCGGGGTGTATGACCGCGAGCAGCATCAGGTTTTGCTGGGGGTCACGGGGTCGGGCAAGACGTTCACCATGGCCAAGGTGATTGAGGCGGCCAATCGCCCGACGCTGGTGATGGCGCATAACAAGACGCTGGCGGCGCAGCTGTATCACGAGTTCAAGAATTTCTTTCCGCACAATGCAGTTGAATATTTCGTTTCGTATTACGACTACTACCAGCCGGAGGCCTACGTTCCGGCGGCCGATCTTTACATTGAAAAAGAAGCGACCATCAACGATGAACTCGACAAGCTGCGGCTGTCGGCGACGCGATCTTTATTTGAGCGGCGCGATGCGCTGATTGTGGCTTCCGTGAGTTGCATCTACGGGCTGGGCTCGCCGGAAGCCTATTACGGGATGATGCTGTTTCTGGAGAAGGGCCAGAAGATCAAGCGCGAAGACATTACGCACAAGCTGGTCGACATTCTCTACGAGCGGACCAACGGCGACTTCCGGCGCGGGACGTTTCGGGTGCGCGGCGATGTGATCGAAGTGTTCCCTACTTATGACGACATGGCGTATCGCATCGAGTTGTGGGGCGATGAGATTTCTTCGCTGACGCAGATTGACCCGCTGTTTGGGACCGTGAAGCAGAAATACATGCGGTTGCCGATTTATCCGAAGACGCATTATGTGATGAAGGACGAGACGCGGGCTTCGGCGGTGGCGTCGATCAAGAAGGAACTGGCGTGGTGGGAAGTGGAGTTGGAGAAGCAGGGGCGACTGGTGGAGGCGCAGCGCATTCATCAGCGGACCATGTTTGATCTGGAAATGATCAAGGCCATGGGCTTCTGCCACGGGATTGAAAACTATTCGCGCCATTTCACAGGACGATTGCCGGGTGAGCCTCCGCCGACGCTGCTGGATTATTTTCCGCGCGACTTTCTGATGTTTATCGACGAGTCGCATGGGACGGTGCCGCAGTTGCGCGGGATGTATGCGGGCGATCGTTCGCGCAAGGAAACTTTGGTGGAGTACGGTTTTCGCATGCCGTCGGCGCTGGACAACCGTCCGCTGACGTTTGAAGAATTCGAACATCGCACCAATCAACTCGTCTACGTTTCGGCGACGCCGGGGCCGTATGAGCTGACCAAATCGGCGGGCGTGGTGGTGGAGCAGATCATCCGGCCTACGGGGCTGATTGATCCGCCGGTGGAAGTGCGCCCGGTGAAGGGACAGATTGACGACCTGCTGCACGAGATTCGCGCGCGCGTGGAGAAAGGCGAGCGCGTGTTGGTGACCACGCTGACCAAGCGCATGTCGGAAGACCTGGCCGAATATTATGCCGAGGTGGGAGTGAAGTGCCGCTACATGCATTCGGAAATTGAAACGCTGGAGCGGGTGAAGATTCTCCGCGATCTGCGCAAGGGCGAGTTCGATGTGCTGATCGGCATTAACCTGTTGCGCGAGGGACTCGACCTGCCGGAAGTTTCGCTGGTGGCGATTCTGGACGCCGACAAAGAGGGGTTCTTGCGGTCGACGGGATCGCTGATCCAGACGATTGGCCGCTGCGCGCGGCATTTGAACGGACGCGCGATTCTTTATGCGGATCGTCAGACTGACTCGATGAAGCGCGCCATGGATGAGACTTCGCGGCGGCGCGCCATTCAGACGGCTTACAACGAAGAGAATGGAATCACGCCGGAGTCGATCGTGCGTCCGCTGGACATGACGCTGGCGGGAATCGTAGCCGCGGATTATGCCGACCTGACTGCAGGCGAGGCCCAAGGCATGCCCGAGTTCAAGTCGCAGGAAGACGTGGACGCGTACATCGCGAATCTGGAAAGCGACATGCGCGAAGCGGCGAAGAAATTTGAGTTCGAGAAGGCAGCGAAGTTAAGGGATGCGATTAAGGAGTTAAGGACGAAGGAATTTTTGTTCGCCTGAGTATCCATTCCGATACTAGCAACCGGACGTCGCCAGCTGTACGCCGCCAGCCAATTCCCGACGTCACTCCGAACGATGTAGAGAGAATCGTTCGTCGAGATTTTCCCGAACAACAATTTGATTCAGTGATGGCCATCCTCAATGGGTACGAGAGTAAGCGAGAACGGTCGCGCGTGCAGCTCGCGACTTTGAAACTGGCGAACGGCGACTTCGATGCACTCCGCAAGCATATTGCCACGGCCCTTGAAGATTTCAGAGATATTCTAGCGCCGGCGGAGTACCCCGAGTACTCGAGACAAAGCCCCGTTGTTCGGACGCTTCCGACCGAAGGGAATCAGAGAATTCTCGACAGCGATTGGAGACAGTACCGAACCTGGTTGAAGAGATAAGCCGTCCCCGCGTCACTGCCTTAGATATTCCGCAGGCGACAGAATTTCTACTCCCCGCCACGGATGCATCGCCAGCAGATCTGTATCTCCGGTGATGATCAAATCGGCCCGGCCATTCAATGC
>JBEKRY010000011.1:0-40565 GCA_049517555.1 Candidatus Sulfotelmatobacter sp.
CCTCGAGCCTTTGGCGGAGATCGCGCCCGAGGCGCGGCATCCGCTGCTCAATAAATCGATTCGCGAACTGCTCGGCGCGCTGCCGCCAGGACAGGAAGTCCGGAAGCTACAAGGGAAATAGCTTGGGTTTACGGCAGGATGATCCTGCTCGCGGCCTCCTGCGGCGCGAGCACCGCAGCCTCTTTCTCGGGAAACTGGGCAAACAGAAATTCCACAAAGGCCCGCGACTTCGGCCGACCTGAAGTCCGCCCGTGCGCCAGGCGCAGCAGGAACACCAGAGCCTTCAACACATCGGAATCCCGCAGGCTGGTGTAGCCCGTGTGCTTGTGCTCGGCCTCGCGGTACTCCCGAACCATCGTCTCGATTTCGGCCGTAATCCGGCGCTGCGCTTCGCTGGTCAAGGGCTGCTCGTAGTGCAGTCCGGAATTCACACGCCGCTCATAGCTTGTTGTCAGCACCGTGAGCGCAGCAATCAGATCCTGATCATGCAGGCTGCGGTCGGCTCGCGCCGCTTTTGCCAGAGCGTACGTCAAGCCCATGAGCAAATGTTCTTTTTCGTACATAAACTGGTCGGAGACCTCGACCTGCAGAAATAATCCTGCCGGGTCGACTTCGCCTGCGGAGCGCGGCTTTTCGTGCTCACGCGCCTGCAAGAGATAGGTACAATCGCTCGGACAATCGAGCGTGACTTCGCGCTGCTCGCCGCAGCACTGCGGGCAAATGCGCCCGTGAACAGCGGGGCAAAAGCGTTTTTCCTTCCGGATCTCACAGATTGCGCAACTCAATCGCGTACTCCTCCGAACATGATGGACTTCCCGCAGGTTACCACGCTGGTACGCATGGCAGGCCCACTCCGGCATCGGCAGAGGCGGCGAGCCCTGTAAACATGGCCTCTTCCGCATTCCCGAATTAGAAAACCCCTGTAAAATAAGGTGATTTCCACAGCCCATAGGGTATAAGATAGGCCCCGCTGGTATTAAACCGATTTTTTAAGAGGAGAACACACATGGCTGCAGGTTTGACCAAGACACAGCTCATTCGGCATCTCGCCGAGAAGACTGAGCTCCCTAACAAAACCGCGGCGGCGTTTCTGGAGCACCTGGCCGACACCGCTATCAAAGAAACAAAAAAGAATGGCATCTTCGTTGTGCCCGGCCTCGGCCGTCTGGTGAAGGCGCACCGCAAGGCTCGCGTCGGACGCAATCCGCAAACCGGCGAACCCATCCAGATCAAGGCGAAAACGGTTGTGAAGTTCCGCGTGGCCAAAGCCGCCAAGGACGCAATCGCCCCCAAGAAGCCGTAGTTTTTTCGAAATCAAAATCGGAGGCCGGCTCAGGCCGGCCTTTTGATTTTGCGGCAGCAATGAATCATGTAGGGACGGCCGTTCCCGGCTGTCCGGTCGAGCGAAGCTCGACAGCGGCATTGGTAGAATCGAAAAGCTAGGCTCTCCCTCCCATGCTCAACTGGATCGTCCTCGGAATCGGCGACATCGCAACCCGTCGCGTCATCCCCGCGATCCAGACCGAGCCCCGCAGTCATCTATACGGCCTGGTCACGCGCGATCCCGCGAAAGCCGCGCCCTACGGCGTACGCGTGTGGGCGACCCTCGATGAAGCCCTGGCTGACCCCGAGGTTCAGAACGAGGTTCATGCAGTCTACGTGGGCACGCCGGTGTTTCTTCATGCCCCGCAGACCATCCAATCCTTGCGAGCCGGCAAGCACGTGCTTTGCGAAAAACCCATGGCGATGAACGAGGCCGAGGCCCGCACCGTGCTGCAAGCGGCCGAGCAGAGCGACAAGATTTTTGGAGTCGCCTACTATCGCCGCAGCTATCCCAAAGTGCAGCGCGCGAAGAAACTTCTTGCAGCCGGAGCGATCGGCCGACCTGTAGTCGCCCAACTCACCAACCACATGTGGTTCGACGGAACCGGCAGCCGCAGCTGGCTGGTTGATCCGGCCAAGGCTGGAGGCGGACCGCTGTTCGATATCGCCTCGCACCGCATCGATGTTCTGAATTTTCTTTTCGGCCAACCGCTGCGGGTCACTGGCCAGCTCTCGAACGTAGTGCATAACTACGCGGTGGAAGACAATGCGACTGTGCTGATTGAATACACGGGCGGAGTCCGCGGAGTGGTCGATGTCCGCTGGCACTCGAAAGTGGTCCGCGACGAATGCCGTATTCGCGGCACAGACGGCGAGATCGAACTATCTCCATTGAACGGCCCGGATCTCATCTATCCCGGCGGCCGCGAAAATCTTCCGCCGCATGCCAACCTGCACTACCCCATGCTGCAAAACTTCGTGGACGCCGCCGAAAACAAATCTCTGCTCCTGGCCAGCGGCGCAACTTCGTATTGGACAGACTGGGTTACAGAGCAAGTTACGGGACAAACCTCGGGATGAAAATTCTTTCACCCTAGGCGAGCCGGCGCGGTGAGCGTATAAGTTGTTACAACTTTTGGAGTCAGCAAGCGAGAGTTTGCATCGAGACTTACTCGATTACTTAATCGCTCCCAATCGTCCTCTGCCCCGGAAGAAATTCTGAAGGAGAACCATTTGCAGCGCACACCGACCCTCGCGAATTCCATCTTTCGTTTCGGAACAGCTTTTGTTTTCGGCTTGCTGATTCACGGCCAAGCCGCGGCGAGCGGTCCGGTTTTTCAATCCTTGCAGCTTCTGAAAGGCGTAGCCAACGGTGGACAACCCTGGGCTCCGCCTATTTCTGATGCATCGGGAGATTTTTACGGAACCACTTCCGAGGGCGGCGACGGAGCCTGCGGTGACGGAAAGTGGACGACTGGCTGCGGCGCCGTCTACAAACTTTCTCCCCCCGTCGACGGAGGCCCATGGATCGAAACTCTGATCTATCAATTTCAGAATCTTGAAGACGGCTTCTATCCCGTAAGCACTCTCGTCTTCGACAAGGCCGGAAATCTCTACGGTACGGCTCAAGGCGGCGGCGACCAACCTTATCACTGCGGAACCGTCTTCAAGCTGTCGCCTCCTTCCTCCGGAAGCGGCCCATGGACTAAGTCCACGCTCCACAGCTTCAATTGTGACTCCAACGGAGGTCATCCCGAAGCGGGCGTGGTGTTCGACAAACTCGGCAACCTCTATGGGACGACAACCTTGGGCGGAACTTGCACGGTCAGCGGCGGCTGCGGTGTGGTGTTTCAGCTGTCTCCGCCATCCAGTGGAGCGGGAATTTGGACTGAAGCTGTACTGTATTCGTTCCAGGCCGGAACCGATGGCGATGTACCCCAAGGCATACTGGTTTTTGATGGCAGCGGAAATCTTTATGGCACAACCGACTCAGGGGGCTCGCAGAACTGCGGATATGACCAAGGCTGCGGCACAGTTTTCGAGCTTAGCCCGCCATCTTCTTCTGGCCGCCCTTGGACCGAAAATATCTTGTACGCTTTCAGCAGCCAGGCTAACGATGGGTACCTGCCGCGATCGGGAGTGGTCTTCGGAAAATCCGGCGGACTCTACGGCGTCACCGAAGTTGGCGGAGCTACTTCCGGTGGCACTGTTTTTCAACTCATGCCACCTGCTTCGTCCGGAGGCGCCTGGACAGAAACCGTTCTTTACGGCTTTGGCGTCGGCGAGGGTCCCTTCGGCACTCCCGCCGTGACCGGCAACCGCACGATCGTTGGCACGACTCAGTTTGGCGGCACTGAAGCAGTGGGCATTGCCTTTCAACTCGACCCACCTGCCGCTGTCGGAGATCCTTGGGTCGAGTCGACCCTCGTGAACTTCACGAATCATGCCTACCCGATCGCGGGACTCACCCTCGCCAGCGACGGATACTTGTATGGCGCGACTCTCGGCTCGGAAGGCACCAGCGGATGCGCCACCAGCGCCAAAGGCAAAGGCCAGCAAAAGGGTTGCGGGGAATTATTCCGCATTCTTACTCGCTAGGATGCGCCGTTCCTAGCCTCCCGGCCCGTCATTGGAAACGTACTGCTCAAGCGAGTCCAACTCGTGGCTCAAATCGTCCACGCGCCACTCCAGCAGATTGCGGATGGAGAGAATCCCCAGCAGTTTGCCGTTGTCGTCGGCCACCGGCAGATGGCGGAAGTGCCGCTCCAGCATGATGCTCAACGCCTCGCCTGCGCCCGTGCCCCGCGTCGCCATTTCGACCGGCGTCGTCATGAGATCGCGTACTGAAGTCGTCTTCGGATCGACGTGGCTGAGCGCCATTTTTCGCAGCACGTCACGCTCCGTAAAAATTCCCGCCACGCGATACTCGCTGTCAACCACCGCGACTGCTCCCACGTGGTGGTCGAGCATCTTATGAATCGCGTCGGCTACGGTAGCTTCCAGCCCCACCGCGGCAATTTCTCTGTCACAAAGGTCCAGAACGCTCATAAACCCTCCTTTGACCCCAACGGTCGGGGGCAAATTCCATCGAAGTAAACGGATGGACGCATTATGAGCGCGTCAAAGCCGATGTCAAGAAAATTTGCGAAAAACTGGATCCGCCCCCGGTTCAGATCGAGAACGGATTTGCGGCTGGCGAGCAGCCGTGCGGAACTACGCTCCCACTACCGCATCCGCCTCAATCTCGACCAGAATCTCGGGTGAGATTAACGCACTCACCTGAACCATTGACGTGGCTGGACGAATATCGCGGAAAACCTCCCCGTGAGCCCTGCCGATTTTCTCCCACTCGGAGATGTTCGTAACATACATGCGAGTGCGCACGACATCTTTCATGCTGGCACCCGCTTTCTGCAGTGCGCTCTCAATGTTCTTCAACGTCTGTACAGCTTGGGCATACTCATCTCCCACCCCGACGATTTTCCCGTCCGGTCCGGTCGCCGTTGTCCCCGAGACATGTACATAAGGGCCAATCTTCACCGCACGAGAGTAACCCACGATCGGTTCCCACGCGGTGCCGCTCGAAATGTTCTGCCGCTGCAAGTTCTGACGATCCAAATTCTGACGATCCATGTGAATCCTCCGTTGACGCAACATTCTACAAAGGAGAACCAAGAAGATCACTCATGCGAATTGGCAGCCGCCCTCTCCGAGTGCCAGCAAATACAGGGAAATCCGGCAGCATTTGCTCGCGAGTCCCTACTTTCCTAACAGATTGGCTGCACAACGCACTCGCAACGCATGGCTTCTAACTGATCCGAAAAACAAATGATGCCGATAAACAAAAGTCACTTGCTTTGCATGATCGAACTGAGGTATCAACACACGCAGGAAGCTGAAACTCCGTGCGGGCTGCGGAGTTCAGGAGGCTCAAAATCATGATTCCGGAATCGCATCCGCTGCAGCAGCTGTTTCAGGATCTGGTGGGACGGCACTACGCTGAAGAAATCGGCATTCGCGATCCGCAGATTGTTGCCTACGTTTCACATCTGCTAGCTGAGTTCTGCGAAGCCGACCAGTTCTACAAAATTCACGACGCGTCCGATCGCCCACTGGCCGACGTCGGCGAGCTGCTGCTCGAATCCGATCCGGTGTATGGTCCCGCGCCTTCGTTTGACCGGGAGCGCCAGGTGCGCAAACACATCGGCGACTACACCCTGTTCCTTGCAGGCATGTTTCCCGAAAGCATCAATCATTTCCGGCTGCGCCGCCAGCGCCTGGAAAATTTCGTCGAATGGGTGAAGGCGGGCAAAGAGAGCTACTACATCGTTTCCAAGTTCGAGCACTTCGAATATGCCAAGGTCGCTCCTCTGTTCGCCAGTTTGTCCAAGAATTTCGAAGAATGCGTCTACGGGCTCAACATGGTGAAGAATGACCTGGAAGAGATGCAGCATCCCATCGTCCGCCGCTCGAACGATTTGATCATGTAAGAGGTGAGGTAGTAAGCGTCAAGCAGCGATCATCGACCGGCCCGCGCGGGCATCGTTCACACCCGCAATTCCCCTGCGTTGCCCATGCGATAAAAACTGAGTGCCGCGCTGCCCTGCGCCAGTTTGCGGAACCTTCGTAGCGGCCCATATTCTTCGCCAGGATCGAATTTCTTTTCATGCTCGGCAATCACCACGGACATTGCCCACACCAGGGACGAATCCGCCAATGCCCGCAGCGTCTTCATGTAAGCATCCTGCATGCGATACGGAGGATCGATGAACACCACGTCGGCCGCCACATGCTGCCGCTCCATCCGCCAGAATGCGCGCGGCAATTCCTCCTGCAGTATCTTGAAACCATCGGCAATGCCCAGGCTCTCCAGGTTGCCGCGGATCGCATCCGCGGCCACCGCGGAGTGCTCCACGAAGTACACCTCTTTGGCGCCGCGGCTCAGGGCTTCGATGCCTACCGCTCCCGTTCCCGCGAACAGGTCGAGCCACACGCTGCCCTCGAGCGCCGCGGGATTCCCCGCCGTCAGCACGTTAAACAAAGTCTCGCGCAGCCGGTCCGATGTGGGACGCACGTCCATTCCGCGCAGCGCGCGCAGCGGCCGGCTTCGATATTTTCCCGCGATCACTCGCATGGCTCGGTACTCTTCGCTCGGGAACCCTGGGTTACCGCACTCACTATATCCATCCATGTAGAATAAAAATAGCGAAGCCCTATGCGAAGCTGGTCTATTCCGATTGGACGCCTGTTCGGCGTCGATGTCCGCCTTCACCTTACGTTCCTCATCCTGCCCATGTTTGTTTTCTGGACGGACTATGAGGCTCACCAGGGCAATGCCACCGGACCGCGCGATTTGGCACTGGTCGCAATTATTCTGGCGTGTGTCGCTGCCCATGAATGCGGACACATGCTGGCCGCGCGCCGCGTCGGCCTTATCCCCAAGGCAGTGATTCTGCTTCCCCTGACTGGGGTTGCCTTGTATGACGAATCGCGAGTCGAAAAGCCGCAGCCCGCGGCTCTGCTGTGGCAGCGCGAGATTCGCCTTGCCCTGATTGGACCGCTGGTGAGCTTCGCCCTAGCCTGTCTGACGGCCGCGGTCGTCACCGCCTCCGGGCGGGAAATCGAACTGTTTCAGTGGCCGTTCCTGCAAGCCACCAATTTGCCGAAAAGCCTGGTGTGGGCGAATCTTTATCTGGCAGTTCTGAATCTGATGCCCGCGTATCCGCTCGATGGCGGGCGCATCCTGCGCGCGTTTTTCTCCCGCACGCTCGACGCTTCCGCCGCCACGCGACGCGCCGTTTCCATCAGCAACGCTATCGCCATGGTCCTGATGATCGCGGGCCTGTTCAGCGATAGCTGGCTGACCATGGTTGGCGTCATCGTTTTCTCCGCCGCCCAGTTGGAGGAGCGCGCACTGGTTTTCCAGTCCGTGCTCGATAACGTCCGCCTCGAAGAAGTCATGCTCACCGATTTCGCCACGCTCTCCCCGGCCGACACTCTGGAAGATGCCTTGCAGAAGGCCGTCCATTCCCTGCAGGACGATTTCCCGGTGGTTCGCGGCATGGATATGGTGGGAGTGATTTCGAAGCAGCGCATTCTCGATGCTCTGCGCGCGGAAGGAAACGGTTACGTGCAGGCGGTGATGAACAAGATTTTCGAAGTTTCCCTGCGCCAGGACTCGCTGGGCTCAGCCTTCCGCAAACTCACCGCCCGCAATTCCAGCATTATCCCCGTGGTCGAAGATCAGCGCCTGATCGGCATCGTGACGCTGCAGAACCTGATGCACTCCATGGCCCTGCTGGCCGAAACCCGCAAACTGCAGCGGGATGGGGCGGAATCGTAGAGACACCGAATTTCAGATTGCAGATTTTAGAATTCAGATTGGGGCGTGGGCTGCTCAAATCTGCAATCTAAAGTCTACAATCTGAAATAGATCAAAACAGCCGCACCGCCTTCGCCTTCTGCACCGCCGGAATCGTGCGCAACTTCGTCAGCACGTCCTCGGTCACGTGCCCGTCCACGTGGACGACAGCAATCGCTTCACGCGGCTGATCGGAATCTCTCTCCGCGCTACGGCGCCCCAGGGAGAAATCGGCGATGTTGATCGACTCCTCTCCCAAAATAGTTCCTACTTTTCCAATCACGCCCGGCACGTCGCGATTCCGCAGATAAATCAGGTTGCGTTCCAGTGGAGCTTCCACGTCGATGCCGTCCACGTGCAGCAACCGGGGCGCGTCTCCATGCAGCACCGCGCCCTTTACCATGTGTTCTTCCGTGGAACTCTTCAGAAAAATCGACAGCACGCTGCCCGCGCCGCCCGTTGACGCCTTCGCCTTGTGCGATTCCAGTACCCGCAATCCTCGCTCGTCCGCGATGGTGGCGGCATTCACCAGATTTGCTTTTTCCTCGAGCGCCTGATTCAGAATGCCCTTGATCGCCCCGTTGCGAATGAGTTCGGTTTTCCACTCTGCAATATGCCCGCTGTAGCGAATCGAAATCTCCTCCAGCGACCCCTCCGAAACCTGCGCCAGAAATGCCCCCATGCGCTCCGCCAGCACGATGTAGGGCTGCATGGTCGCATACTCTTCCGCCGACACCGAAGGCACGTTCACCGCATTCTGAATCACGCCATGCTTCAAATATTCCTTGACCTGTTGCGCAATCTGCACACCCACGGCCTCCTGCGCCTCAAAAGTCGATCCGCCCACGTGCGGCGTGAGCAGCACGTTTTCCAGAGCGGTGAACGGGGAGTTCTTCAGCGGTTCCTCCACAAAAACATCCAGCGCCGCCGCCGCAACCTGCTTCGCCTTGAGCGCCTGCGCCAGGTCGGCTTCATTCACTAATTCTCCGCGCGCGCAATTCACCAGCCGCACACCCTTCTTCATTTTCGCGATGGACGCTTCGTTGATCATCCCCGCGGTCTGCGGCGTGAGCCCGACGTGCAGCGTGATGTAGTCCGCCGCCGCGTACAACTCGTCCAGCCCCGCCAGCCGGATCCCCTGCTCTTTCGCCACAGATACCGACACAAACGGATCGTGCCCCACCAACTCCATGCCAAACGCGCGCGCCCGCCGCGCCACTTCCATCCCAACGCGCCCCAACCCGATAATACCCAGCGTTTTCGCGCGAAGCTCCGTCCCTTGCAGCGATTTCTTCTCCCACTTGCCGGCATGCATCAAAGCGTCGGCGCGGCACAGATGTCGGGCCATCGCGAGCATCATGCCCAGCGTCTGCTCGGCGACGGCGACGGCATTCGCTCCGGGCGTATTCATCACCGCGATACCCTTATGCGTCGCCGCTTCCAGGTCGATGTTGTCCACGCCCACGCCGGCTCGTCCGATCACGCGCAGCTTTTTCGCGTGCTCCAGCAACTTCGCGTCGGCCTGCACTGCCGAGCGCACGATCAGCGCGTCCGCCGTTTCCAGATGCTCCTCCAGCTTGCCATCGAGTTGATCCGCTGTAAGCACAGTCCAGCCCGGCTCCTGCAACTGCGCTACGGCTGATGATGAAATCTTTTCCGCCACGATAATTTTCACGAATGAGGTCCTTTATATTGAAGATCGTTTAAAAACATCTTGCTGACAACCGATTGACAACGACGTGAAGGAAGCATGACCGGAAAATGACCGGAAAGTGACACCCCTCTGACACGCCCCTCAACCGAACTTTCTACACTCGCTCTCACTGGGCGCCTGCCCTTGGGAGAACACTATGAAAACTTTTCAAACACTGAAACCCGTTACCACGAGCATGCTCGTGATCCTGATCGCAATCAGCGTCGCGTGCGGCTACAGCGCCAAAACTACCCCGCCCGTCGCGGGGACCAGTCCCACCATCTCGCAACTCAATCCTGACGCGGTGACTGCGGGCGGCGCCGGCTTCACTCTCACCGTCAACGGCAGTAATTTCGGCGCGAAGGCGGTAGTGAACTGGAATGGCGTTGCGCAGACCGCCAACACCGCCTACGTGAGCGGCAGCCAACTCACCGTTGCAGTTCCGGCTGCGGCCATCGCGACCGCCAGCACTGTCATGGTGACCGTGACCAACCCCGGCAACCCGGGTACGGGCATCTACGGAACCGGGGCGACACTGGCCGAAACCTCGACCGCCATGAGCTTTACGATTGACTAACGCGGCCTTCAGGCGCCGACCAGTTGTCGCTTTCCAGACTGAGTGCGGGCATAAACTTCCTGGGCTGCCCGCACCGCCGCGCCGTATTCGACATTTTTATCGGTCACACGCGCGAGAACGTGTTCGAGCGCGCCCAGAATGCCGATGGTGTCGAGATAGTCGTAGTAGCCAATGTGCGCGATGCGGAACAGCTTGCCTTTCATCTCGCCCTGTCCGTTGGCGACGACGGCATCGAATGCTTCGCGGAATTCCTTCACGATCTTGCCCGAGTCAATTGCCTCCGGCGCGCAAATCGCCGTCAGCGCGGCCGCCGGCGAAGCCGCATACAACTTCAATCCCAGGGCCTTGGCTCCCGCCCGCGTCATCTCGGCGCATTGTTCAGCGTTCTCCACCAACTCTTCACGCCCCTTGGTCAGATCGCCGTTGCCCATGCCGCGGATAAACTCCAGCGCCGCGCCCAACGCCGCGAATAACGAAGTCGCCGGGGTGTACGCCGACTCGCCCTTCGCCGCCGATTTTCTCTCCTTCCGCAGGTCGAAGTAATAGCGCGGCGAAGTCGTCGTGTCCATGCGCTTCCATGCCCGTTCGCTGACCGCACAATACGCCAGCCCCGGAGGCATCATCAGCGCCTTTTGCGATCCGCCAATAATTACGTCGACGCCCCAACCATCGACATCGAGATGAGTCGTCCCTAAGCCGGTGATCGCATCTACGATTAACAACGTGTGATCACCATGGGCGCGCACGATCTTCGCGATGCCTTGAATGTCATGCCGCGCTCCCGTGGAACTCTCGGTCGCCTGCACAAACACGGCGCGCACGTCAGTCGTCACACGCGCCCGAATATCGTCCAGTGAGAATGTCTGGCCATAAGGCACGCTCAACACGTCCACCTGGCAGCCGAATGCTTTGGCCAGCCCCGTCCAGCGCTCGCCGAACTTGCCCGCCGTCAGCACCAACACCTTGTCGCCCGGCGACGTCAGGTTCGACACCGACGCCTCCATTACGCCCGTGCCCGAACAGGCCAGCACCAGCACGTCGTTCTTCGTTCCGACAAATTCCTTCATATCAGCCAGCACCCGCTGATACAGCGCCTTGAAATCCGCGGTTCGGTGGTGCGCCGTGAACGAAGCCATGGCCGTCTGAGCCGCCGGCAACAACGGCGTTGGCCCCGGAGTAAAAAGACGATTCTTATGCAACATAGTCAGAGTCCTTTATGAAAGGGATAGTCTTTAAGTTTACCGGAACTCCGCGCCCAGAGCACGCCGGGTGCCCCATTTCTCGCGCGTTTTTTGCGCGAGAAGTGGGATTCACCGTGGGATTCACCGTGGAAGAGCGGCGCTTTAGCGCCGCGTCATCGCTTTCAGATTCCTTGGGCTTCAGCCCCGGTCGTCGGACCGACTCACCGTCTATAATCCCCTCATGAGCCTGACCGAACAAATCCAGAAAGACATCGTCACCGCCATGAAAGCCAAGGACGAAGCCCGCCTCTCGACCCTGCGCATGATCAAGAGCGCTCTGCACCATCGCCAGGTCGAAAAAATGGCCCCACTCGACGACAAAGAATCCCAGGCCATCCTGGCCACGCTGATCAAGCAGCGCAAAGAGTCCGTGGAGCAGTTCACTAAGGGTGGACGCCAGGAAATGGCTGACAAAGAAGCCGCCGAAATCGTCCTCATCGAAAGCTACATGCCCAAAGCAGCCGGCGAAGCGGAAATTGTCGCCGGAGTCAAAGCCGCCATCGCCGAAATGGGCGCGCCCACCATGAAGGAAATGGGCACAGTCATGAAGAACGCCATGGCCAGATTTAACGCCGCCGGCATGCGCGTGGATGGGAAGATGGTTAGTGAGATCGTCAAGAAGGAGCTAGCAGGGAAGTAGACATGCGAGCGCGGGGGGCCGGGTCTCAGCCCGGTCGGGTCGAGCGCAACTCGACTGCCTGTCACTTGCTCCTCTGTAGTTCCCGGTACGCCTCGCTCTTCGAGACTCCCCGCTCCTTCGCGACTTTCTTCAGCGCCGCCTTCTCATCCACTTTTTCTTCTGCCATGATCTGCTCGACTCGTTGCTTCACTGAAGGACGGACGAATGCGTCCGGACCTACGCGAGCATCGCTTTCCTCCGCTTTTCCGATCAGCAGCGTGATCTCACCTTTCACCGTCTCGCGCGCCTTCAGGTTTTCGAGCACTTCACCCGCGCGGCCGCGCAGGAACTCTTCGTGCAGCTTGGTCACTTCGCGCGCGATCACCACATGGCGAGATGCTCCCAGAACTTCACAGACATCTTCCAGCGCCTCGACCACTCGATGGGGAGCTTCATAGAAAACCTGCGTCCGCGGAGAACTCTTCACTGCCTCCAGCGCGGCCCGCCGCTCGCCGCGCTTGGCGGGAAGAAAGCCGCTGAAGCGGAACGAATCCGTGGGCAGGCCGCTCGCCACCAGCGCCGCCAGAAACGCCGACGCCCCCGGAATCGGCACAACCGGCACCCGATGCCGGATCGCCAGTGCAATCAGCCGATACCCGGGGTCGGAAATCCCCGGCATGCCCGCGTCAGTAACTAGCGCCACACTCGCGCCCTCCTGCATCTCCTTCACCAGCTCCGCCGACCGCGTCATCTCGTTGTGCTCGTGATAACTGGTGGTGCGCGTCGCGATCGCGTAATGATTGAGCAGCTTCTGCGTCTGCCGCGTGTCTTCGCAGGCGATCACGTCGACTTCTTTCAGCACGCGCAGCGCCCGCAGCGTGATGTCTTCCAGATTTCCGATCGGCGTACCCACGAGATAAAGCGCCGGCCCGGCAGCAGCATCCTTCATGGCCGGAGTCTACCACCGCCCGCCCCTAACCTCCTTTCGCCACAGGAAGACGCCTCATAGGATGACAGGCCTCAAGGAATGACAAGCCTCAAGGAATGACAGGCCCAAGCGCGCCCGCCTCGCTTGCCCCGGTTATCCTGTCCCTGCACAACCGTAACCTCCTTTACGGGGAATTGTGCATCAAACTGTGGACTATGGCGGCTGCGTCAAAACCCGTGATCGCTGCCCTGTTTTGTGGGCTTGCTCTGTGCGTCTGCTCGGCGCAGCAGGCGCCTCGCCAAACCGGAACTCCGAACGCCACCCAGCAAAAAGCGAGTGGAACCCATGGGCGAAGCACGAATCGGACACTCACTCCAGACGACGGTCTGGGTGTAATCTCGGCTGCGCTCGACCCCAAAGTGCGTCGCTATGCAGGACACGACTGTTCTCACCTGGTGCATGCGATTTACGAACGTGCCGGCTTTCCCTATGCCTACGCCAGTTCCCACGATCTCTATGCCGGCACCCAAGGGTTTCAACGGGTTTCACGCCCTCAACCCGGCGACTTGATCGTGTGGAGCGGACATGTGGGAATTGTCGTCAGACCGTCACGTCATGTCTTCTTCAGCTTCATGAGTGCAGGGCCCGGGATTGATCATTACGACGCTCCCTATTGGGTCAATCGAGGACATGCTCGGTTCTATCGTTATGTCAAGAACGATGCCTGAGCGGGATCCGCGCAGGGTGCCTCGCTGTCAGCGCAACGTATGCGCAGAACTGCCAAATTGACGCCACCCGGCGGCCGCCTCTAGAATCAAGCTGACGCAGTTGTCCCTCAAACCGTCTAACACCCATGCCCCTTTACGAATACGAATGCAAGAAGTGCGGTCACCGCTTCGAAAAAATCCAGAAGTTCTCCGACAGAATGGTCAAGAAGTGCCCCGAATGCGGCGGCCAGGTTGAGCAGATGATCTCCGCCCCCGCGGTCCAGTTCAAAGGCACGGGCTGGTACGTCACTGACTACGCCAAGAAGTCGTCATCGCAGGGATCCTCCGGCAACTCGGAATCCTCCTCCAAAGAAAAGAAAGACGACAAATCCAAGTCGGACAGCGGTTCCAAAGACAGTTCTTCGAACGATGGATCGTCGAAGGACAGCTCGGCCAAAGACAGCTCCTCCAAGGAAAGCTCCTCGAAAGAGAGTTCCTCTAGTTCCTCTAAAGAGAGATCTTCGAAAGAAACTCCACGCAAAGGTTCCGGCCGGCATAAATAAAGCGGCTCCGGATTCGCCGAAGCCGCCGCAGATTCTGTTGCGTCACTGGCAACTGACCACTGGCAACTGGTTTATTTCAACTCCCGCTCGAAGTGATCCTCAATCATCGTGAACAGATGCACCCGCGCGTCTTTCCCCGCAATGCTGTGCGTCTTGTTGGGATAGATCATCAAACGGAACTGCTTCCCGGCGTTGATCAGCGCGTTAATCATCTGAATGCTGTTCTGAAAGTGCACGTTGTCGTCGCTCGTGCCATGAACCAGCAACAGCGCCCCGTGCAGCTTGTCGGCGTTCCGCGTCACGTCGGACATTTCGTATCCCGCCTTGTCGTCAGCGAGCAGCCCCATGTAGCGCTCGGTGTAGATCGAGTCGTAGTTCAGCTGACTGGTTACGGGAGCCACCGCCACGCCCGCGCGAAAGCGGTCCGAACGTGTCATGGCGTACAGCGTCATCGACCCGCCGTTCGACCAGCCCCAGATTCCGGTCCGGCCTTTATCGAGCTGCGGATATTGTGCATAGAGTTGGTCCAGCGCGGTCAGCTGGTCCTTCAATTCGATGGCGCCAAACTCGTGCCGAATCGCCGTCTGAAACTTGCGGTCGCGCCCTGGCGTTCCACGATTGTCGACGGCGAAAATCGCAAAGCCTTTCCGCGCCAGAATTTCGTCGAACGCGTCCGGCATGCCCTTCCGCACCATCTGCCCGGCCGGCCCGCCATAAATGTTCACGATGAGTGGAATTTTCCCGTTGGCGGGAGCGTCTGGCGGCAGCAACAGCCGCCCATACAGAACCGTCCCATCGTCCGCCTTGAACTCCAGATATTTCGGCGCGCGCAGCCCGTATTCGGCAATTTCATTGCGCGCCGCCCACACCGCGTTGCACGACCCTCCCACGGAGCACAGCTTGATGACCGGAGCGCTCTGTGGTCCAAAATACGTGTGCGTATAACGCTTCCCATCGTCGGTAAAACTCGCGAAATGCATTCCCTCTTCTGAGGTCAGCGCCTTGAATCCCGAGCCATCCAGCTGCACCGAAAAAACATGCATCTGGCGCGGATCATCCTTGTTCGCCTCGAAAAACACCGTACCGGCGACCTCATCCACGCCCGAGATTCCCAGCACCTCGAAGTCGCCCTTGGTCAGCTGCCGCTCCAGCTTGGCATCGGCAGCCATCGGATTCTCCTTGTCAAAACTGTACAGATACAGATGCATGTTGCCATCCCGCCAACTGGGCCACAGAAACTGACCGCTGGACTTCAAGAAGCGAACCTCGACGTGCTCGAAATCAATCCACGCGCCCGGCGTGGTTTCGGTCAGCACAATGCGCGACTTTCCTGTTTTCGCGTCGATGAAATACAGGTCCATCTTGTCCTCGGTGCGATTCAGCACTTCGGCCCAAATCACACCTTCGCGCACCCAGCCAAACCGTGGGATGTAGGCCTCGGGATCGCCCGCCAGCGAAATCCAGCGCGTCTTCCCTTTCTCGGCATCGACCACGCCCAGCTTCACCACTGGATTCGGGTCGCCTACCTTGGGATATTTTTCGTTCTCCACCGTCGGATGAGTCGGCATCCAGTCGGTGATGGGATAGGTCGGAACCTTGCTCTCGTCCATGTGCAGGAATACGATCTCTTTGCTCTCCGGCGACCAGAAATAATTGCTGCGTACGCCGAGTTCTTCCGCGTACACCCAGTCGATATCGCCATTGAACAGATCGTCGGCTGTGTCTTTCGTCAGCGCCCTCTCATCCTTGCCAGTCACCGGGCGTACATACAAATTGTGCTTGCGCACATAGGCCAGATGCGCGCCGTCGGGCGAGAACTTGGGATCGCCACTGGGATCGCTCGCGGACGTAAACTGCACCGCCGTTTCCGTTCCCAGGTCGTAGAGCCACAACTGTCCCTGGGAATCGAAAATTAAATGCTTCGAATCCGGCGCCCACAAGTACGCCGCTACGTGATAACGCGTCAGCCGCTCTTTCTCCCGCTCGTTCTTGACTTTATTCACGTCCGGATCAAGCGACGCCAGCTTGGCCGCACTCACCAGCACTTTCTTCTCGCCGGTCGCTGCGTCCACATACCACAATTCGCCTTTCTCTCCTTTCTCGTCGCGCTGCACAAAAGTGAGCTTGGTCCCGTCCGGACTCCACTCAACCGTCTCCGGCCCGCGTCCCCCAAGCCCTCCCGGCTGATAGATGGTTTCAATGGTCAGTGGTTTCGTGGGCGCAGTCTGCGCCCCCGCGGGCGCCGAAGCAACAACGCCGAAGACTAAAACGAGCAGGGCAAGATAAGTGACGAGCGAAATCTGTCTTTTCACCAAACAACCTCACAGGAAGAGAAGTAGCCGCAGACCCACAATTCGGGAACCATCGAGTGTACACCGGGCCAGCGCGATCAGGGTCCGCAAGCAGCCCAACGCCATGCCTACAGATATTGCAGCCACCAATCGCTTCGCCTTGTCTTGAAACCCGCAAACCATCGGCACGCAAAATAAAGCAGCACGATGGCGATCGCCCATATCAAGTAAAGAAGTGGAAGACTCCACACGTAGCCTTCCGGTGGCTCGGGATTGCCCATGGGATGGTTGGTGAAGAGCCATGGGCTAACGAATCCAAGCCGAATCTTCGACACCACCAGCGCAAGCGCGTGGATCAACGGGATGTGAAGCATGTAATAGAAGAACGGCACGCGCCCGAAAAGGCTGATGCGGCGGGCGATCCCACCTGCCAAGCCCTCGATCAAGGACATCAGCGTAATGCTCGGCCCCAGTGTCATCAACAGAAAAGACAGCGACGCCGGATACTTCGTAGCGTTCAGAAAAGAAAACAACCGCGGCATCGGCGGAAAGCCGTTCCGTCCTTGAGTGGCAACATGCCACGGGCGAGGATCCCCGTACAGGTTAAATCCCCGCAATACGAGGAACAGTCCAATCGCCGAGAGTCCAATCGTCAGGCACAGCCGCTTTCTTTGTGCCGATTCCAAAACGACGATCTTCCCGAATGCATAGCCAGCCGCCATCACCCCAATCCACGGAATAATCGAATAGAGCACGATCAGGTTTGGCCCATCGGGACCGAACCGGACCGGACCGGCGAAAAACCCGACATAGAAGATTTTCCAGAGGCCGGAAAACCGGTTCTGGTCGAGACTGTCGAGCAGCGCGCCCATGTGCGAATCCATCAGGTTGTGAGCCGCGATGATCACCACGCCGAACGTGCCCACCACCCGCAGGGGCAGCTTCACCAATCCGGCCATCAGGATCATGCAGCACCCGATCACCCAGATCACGCCCGCCATCTCGTAATGCATAAAATCAGAATTGAAGGTCCACGCCAGCCGCAGAAATGTAAGTTCGAGGAAGATAAGCCACGCGCCCCGGATCAGCAAATATCGCGACACATCGGCGTGCTTCCGGGCATAGAGGAAAATGCTCGTCCCGGCCAGGAAGATAAACGCCGGCGCGCAAAAATGCGTGATCCACCGCGTGAAAAACACTCCCGCGGTCGGCCCTCCCGCTGGAACCCCCGAAAAGACCCGCACATGATCGATCGCCATCACGATCATCACTGCACCACGGGTGAGGTCAATAGACGCGACCCTGGATTTCGCGGCGGCAGGGACCGCGAGTGGAGCGGAAGAGAGGACAGCGCTCATGATTTTGCTCCAGGCCGCGAGAGCTCTGCTCGGTCGTGCTCCCGCAAAGAAGTCACAATCTCTTCGACGCCTGCGGGCGAAAAAGGTATCTCCGATGAGATAGTTTGCGGACTTTCTCCCCGCCGCGGGCCTTTAACCGTGACACGATATCACGCGCCAGGAAACCCACGCCACGCCCATTCCTGGAAACTCGCCGGCATGCCCGGATACAAGCCCGGAAACACCGCCCTGCGCGTGCTAGAATCAATCCATATTCAATGCTTCCTGACATCGAAAATCTGCTGAAACTGCAAGACACTGACAAGGAAATCCGTCGTCTGCAGGATGAAGTCGCTGAGTTCCCCAAGCGTCTGGCCGTCATCGAGCAGAAACTGGCCGGCACCAAGGCTCAACTGGACAAGGCTCAGGCCGCGGTCAAAGCCGACGAAGCCAACCGCCGCAAGTACGACACCGCGATCGCCGACCTCCGCGGCAAGATTTCCAAGTATCGCGACCAATCTCTCGACGTAAAGACCAACGACCAGTACAAGGCGCTGCTGCACGAAATCCAGTTTTCCGAAAAAGAAATCGCCGCCAACGAGGACAAGATTCTCGAAATGATGGTCAACGCTGACGCGCGCGACAAGGAAGTCAAAGCCGCGCAGGCTGAACTGAAAGCCGAAACCGCCGAGATCGAAAAAGAAAAAGAAGAAGCCCGCCAGCTCACCGCCAAGGACGAGAAGCTTCTCGCCGAGTGGCGCGCCAAGCGCGATCAGATCCGCACCAGCGTCAACGAAGACCTGCTTCGCCATTACGAACGCGTATCGAAATTTCGCGGCAGCGGCCTCTCCGAAGTCCGCGACCAGAAATGTATGGCTTGTCGCGTCATGCTCCGCCCACAAACCTACAACGAAATTCGTTCCGGTCTGCAGACCATTATTTGCGACTCCTGCCAGCGCATTCTCTATTTCAATCCCGCCGAGGAAATGCTGGACCTAAAGCCATCAACCACGCGCGTCAAACGCCATCATCCTAAAATCGACGCGCCGCAAGCCTGGTACTACCGTGCGGAATTCGGCGGAATTGGCGAAGTATTCTTGTGCCTGACAACCTCCCGCGGCCAGTCCAGCCGCCGTGTCTACGACGTGCACACCGGACGCCTCATCGGCGACATCCTCATCCGCGAAGGCGACTACCGCCAGGCCTTCCCAGAAGACATTACCGGCGCCATGCGCCTGAACGGCAGCTGGACCGAGGCCGAACTTGACGCCTTCGGCAACGAACTCCCCATGGTCGCCCTCGACTCCCTGCGATTCGACCTCGACCACGCCCGCCACGAAGCCGCTACCGGCTCCCACGCCAAACAGTCAGTAGCAACCCCCACCGAACAAGCCGCCAGCTAAGGGACTCTGCCTTTGACTTATGTGGGAACAGCCCTGGCTGACCGCAGTTTTGCTCGTGCCGGACCGGATCTCTGACCCGGTCGTCGAACGTCAGTTCGACCCTGCGTGCGGCTGATCCGACCTCAGCGTTTAAGATGACTGCATGCCATCGGAACCTGCTCCGGCCACCCCCACCGTTAAGATATCCCCCCGTGGCGCCACGCGCCTCAAAGCGGGCCATGTCTGGGTCTATCGCTCCGACATTGTTTCCGCCGATGGCATCCCTCCCGGCTCCGTCGTTCTCGTTTCCGATCATCGTGGCAAGCCCCTCGGCACTGCGCTTTACTCCAGCTCTTCGCAAATCGCGATCCGCATGCTTTCCCAAGACCCCGTCACCGATCTCTCTGCCCTGCTGCGCCAGCGCATCGCCGACGCCATCAGCTACCGCGAGTCTTTAGTCCGCGACACCGACGCCTACCGCGTCATCTTCAGCGAAGCCGACTTCCTTCCCGGCCTGATCGTCGATCGCTACAACGACATTCTTTCGCTGCAAATCCTCACCCAGGCCATGGACGCCGACCCAGTGCGCCAGACGATCCTTGCCGAACTGACTGGGCGCCTGCATCCAGCCTCTATCATCGAGCGTGTCGACCCGCGCGTGCGCGAACTGGAAAGCCTTCCGACGCGCGCCTCGGGGCTGCTACAAGGCGACAGGACCTCCACCATCTTCACTATGAACGGTATCCAGTTTCGCTATGACGCTCTCGAAGGCCAGAAAACCGGAGCCTTTCTCGACCAGCGCGAAAACTACGCCACCGCCGCCCAGTACGCCCACGGCGACGCTCTCGACGTCTTCTGCTACCAGGGCGGCTTCGCGCTTCATCTCGCACCACGTTGCTCGCAAGTCACAGCCGTCGACAGCTCCCGTCCCGCGCTCGAGGTCGCCGACCAGAACGCTGCTCTCAATCAGACGCTTTTGGGGACAAAGGAGATCGAATGGATCGAAGCCAATGCCTTCGACCTGCTCAAGGACTATTCCGCCACGGCTCGCACGGACGAAGCTCGCCGTTACGATACGATCGTCCTTGACCCGCCCGCTTTCGCCAAATCCAAGCGCGATCTCGACGCCGCCCTCCGCGGCTACAAGGAGCTGAATCTTCGCGCCCTCAAGATGCTCCGGCCCGGCGGAATCCTCATCACCTGCTCCTGCTCCTACCACGTCAGCCAGTCCAGCTTCCTCGGAATGCTCGCCTCGGCCGCGCTCGACGCCCATCGAACCCTCCGCCTCGTCGAGGTCCGGGGCCAGTCGAGAGATCACTCCATCCTCCTGAATGTCCCAGAAACGGCCTATTTGAAGTGCGTAATAGCCATCGTAAGTTAATGAAAATAAGACTAATTCATTAGTTGACAGCAATACGCTCAACTTTTATGCTTCTTTTACGCTAACCAAGCGTCTAATGAAGTGACCGCAGCCCTGAGCCAGTTCCCAGAGCCGGTCTTGAGCTTCTGAAGCAAATTGAATCACCAAAATTCTGAGGAGGATTTACCCATGACCGTATTAAGCCGTTTTGAACCGTTCCGCGAACTTTCCACCCTGCAGGACCGCATTAACCGCGCATTCCGCGAGTCCTACAACGGCGGCGACCGCGATGACTCCCTGACCACCTCGAGCTTTGCCCCCGCCGTCGACGTCTACGAAGACGAGCACCAGGTAACTCTGAAGATCGAAGTGCCCGGAATCGACGAAAAGGACATCGACGTCCGCGTTGAGAACAACACTCTCACCGTGCACGGCGAGCGCAAGATCGAAAAGGAAGAGAAAGAAGAGAACTACCGCCGCGTCGAGCGTCAGTACGGCAGTTTCACTCGCACCTTCACTCTGCCCACCACGGTCGACACCGAGTCCGTTTCGGCCACCTACGACAAAGGCGTGCTGAAGATCGCATTGCCCAAAAAGGCCGAAGCCAAGCCGAAGCAGATCAAGGTCAACGTCAGCAGCGCAACAAGCACCGACAAGACTTTGGAAGGCAAAGGCCCCAGCAAAGCCGCGTAAGTATTTGTGGAAGAGCGGCGCTTCAGCGCTGCGTAAGTGGCAACAAAGAATGCGAGCTTTAGCCCCTAAGGTCCACGGGAGGCGGCACAAAGTGCGCCTCCCGTTATTTTTTGCAGCTGTGGAAATTTCGTAATTGAGCAATTGAACTCCGCGGTTTTCAATTGCACAATTACTCAATTACTCAATTTCACAATGGAGCCTTATGCCCATCCGTTGGGACAAATTTACTGTTAAAGCGCAGGAAGCCGTCCAGCGCGCCAGCCAGCTCGCCTCCGAGCACGGCAACCCCGAACTGCTGCCGCTCCACCTGCTCGCCGCTCTGCTCGAAGACAAGGAAGGCATCGTCCCTCCCGTGCTCGAGAAAATCGGCATCGGCCCGCAAGCCGTACTGGCCGAAGTCTACAAAGAGCTCGAAAAACTTCCCAAGGTTTCCGGCGACGCGGCCCAGCCTACGTTCTCGAACGAAGTCAACAAGCTGCTCGAGCAAGCCTTCAAAGAGGCCTCCAACTTCAAGGACGAATACGTCTCCACCGAGCACCTGTTGCTGGCCATCACCCACGGGAAGCGCGACGCCGCGCAGCAGACTCTCGCCCGCCACGGCGCGACCTATGACGCGATTCTGAAAGCGCTCTCGGTCGTCCGCGGCTCGCAGAAAGTGACCGACCAGAATCCAGAAGCAAAATTCCAAGCATTGGACAAATACGCCCGCGACCTGACTGAGCAGGCTCGCCGGGGCAAGCTCGACCCCGTCATTGGACGCGATGAAGAAATCCGTCGCGTTGTCCAGGTGCTTTCCCGCCGCACCAAAAATAATCCCGTGCTCATCGGCGAGCCCGGCGTCGGCAAGACTGCGATCGTCGAGGGCCTCGCCCAGCGCATCATTTCCGGCGACGTGCCCGAAGCGCTGAAGAACAAGCGCGTCGTTGCCCTCGATCTCGGAGCCATGCTGGCCGGCGCAAAATATCGCGGCGAATTCGAAGATCGCCTCAAAGCCGTCCTCAAGGAAATCGAAGACTCGCAAGGCCAGATCATCCTTTTTATCGACGAACTCCACACCCTGGTTGGCGCCGGAGCTGCCGAAGGCGCGATTGACGCCTCGAACATGCTCAAACCCGCGCTGGCTCGAGGAGAGCTGCGCGCGGTCGGCGCCACCACGCTGAACGAATATCGCAAGTACATCGAAAAAGATACCGCCCTTGAGCGCCGCTTCCAGATTGTCTTCGTCGGCGAGCCTAATGTCGAAGACACCATTTCCATCCTGCGCGGCCTGAAGGAAAAGTACGAGGTGCATCATGGGGTTCGCATTAAAGATTCGGCGATCATCGCGGCGGCTACGCTCTCGCACCGTTACATCAGCGACCGCTTTCTCCCCGACAAGGCCATCGACCTGATCGATGAAGCCGCGTCCTCGCTGCGCATCCAAATCGACTCCTTGCCGACCGACATCGATCAGCTCGACCGCAAAGCCACGCAACTCGAAATCGAAAAGCAGGCCCTGAAGAAAGAAGACGACTCGAACTCCAGGGATCGTTTAAGGGTTATTGAAAGAGAACTCGCCGAAATCCAGGAGAAATCCAACACCCTCAAAGCGAACTGGAAAAAGGAAAAGGATCTCATCGCCCGCGTTCGCACTTTGAAAGAGCAGATCGAAAAACTGAAAGCGGAAGAACAGGTCGAGCTACGCAAGGGCGATAACGAGCGCGTAGCCGAGATTCGCTACGGGCGGATTCCGCAAGCCGAGCAGGAACTGGCCAAGCTCAGCAAGCAAATGGAGAGCCAGGGCGGCAAGCGCATGCTCAAAGAAGAAGTCGACGAAGAAGACGTCGCGCGCATCGTCTCCAAATGGACCGGAATTCCAGTCTCAAAGATGCTCGAAGGCGAAGTCAAGAAACTCGTCACCATGGAAGAGCGCTTACGCCTGCGTGTCGTCGGCCAGGATCCGGCACTGGAGCGCGTAGCGAATGCAATTCGCCGTTCTCGCGCGGGTCTGAGCGACCCCAAGCGTCCCATCGGTTCGTTCATTTTCCTGGGTCCAACCGGAGTTGGCAAAACCGAACTCGCGCGTGCCCTCGCCGAATTTTTGTTCGACGACGAGCACGCCCTGCTGCGCATCGACATGTCCGAGTACATGGAGAAGCATTCCGTCTCACGCCTGATTGGCGCGCCCCCCGGCTATGTCGGCTACGAAGAGGGCGGCCAGCTCACCGAACAGGTGCGCCGCCGTCCTTACGCCGTGGTGCTATTCGACGAGATCGAAAAGGCGCATCCCGATGTTTTCAACATTCTTTTGCAAATCATGGACGACGGCCGCCTGACCGACGGCAAAGGCCGCGTCGTCGACTTCAAGAATACGATCCTGATCATGACGTCGAACATCGGATCGCAGTTCCTGCAAGCCGAGAGCCCTCGCAGCGAAAAACAGTTCGAAGAGGCCTCGCAGCAGGTCATGACCGCATTACACGCGCATTTCAGGCCGGAGTTCCTGAATCGCGTCGACGACATCATCGTCTTCCGCCCTCTCGGCAAAGAGCAGTTGGTGCGCATCATCGAGCTGCGCCTCGAAGACGTTCGCCGCCTGCTCGCCGACCGCAAGATTTCGCTCGAACTGACGGACGCCGCAAAAGAACTTCTGTTCACGCAGGGCTACGACCCGAATTTCGGGGCGCGCCCACTGAAGCGCGCCATCCAGAAACTGGTGCAGGATCCGCTCGCGCTGAAGATTCTCGACGGCGAGGTTCTGCACGGCGACCACATCATCGTCGACGCCGACAAAAAGGCCGGCAAGATGAAGCTCGAAGTCAGCCCACGCGTCGGCGAAAAAGAACCCGCAAAGGCAAAAAGATAATAAGCGCCACGGATTAGACGGATTTGCACCGATTAAGTCAAACTTCAAGTTGAGCTTGATCCGTGCAAATGCGTGCTGATCCGTGGCAAAGTTTTGTATCATGTTCTGCGGCGCGAGGCCGCCGCTCATGACCCGAAAATTCTTCCCGTTCACAGCAGCCGTCATTCTGATCTCACTCATCCAACTCTCCGCCGCGCAAGCTCCCATGAAATGGAAGATCCACGACCTCAATCGCCCGCTTCCCCCGGTCATCGATCCCGGCACCGCGAGCACGCAGGAAACGCCCGGACGCCCTCCCTCCGACGCCGTCATCCTCTTCGACGGAAAAGATCTGTCCAAGTGGGCAGGCCTCGACGGCAAGCCCGCGAAGTGGAAGGTCGAAAACGGCTATATGGAAGTTGCTGATGCTGGCAACATCTCGACGCGCGATTCTTTCGGAGATTGCCAGCTGCACGTGGAGTTCGCCGAGCCTTCACCGGGCGTGGGCGAGAGCCAGGAGCGCGGCAACAGCGGAGTCTTTTTGCACGGCCTCTACGAGGTTCAGGTGCTCGACTCCTACCAGAACAAAACTTACGCCGACGGCCAGGCAGCCGCCCTGTACGGACAATATCCTCCCCTGGTAAATGCCTCCCGCCCTCCGGCCCAGTGGCAGACCTACGACATTATTTTTCACGGCCCGCGATTCACCGGCGGCAAGTTGCGTCGTCCCGCGCGCCTGACCGTGCTGCACAACGGAGTGCTCGTGCAGGATAACGTTGCACTCACTGGCCCGACCGCTCACGGCGAGCGCCCTCCGTATAAACCTGGGCCAGACAAACTTCCGCTGCAGTTGCAGGATCACGGCGATCCCGTACGTTACCGCAACATCTGGATTCGCGAACTGCACGAAGGGGAGTAGAACTGCTCGCGTAGCAGTGTTCTACAGCGTTGGCGATTTCCCCGCGAACGCATCGATCACCGCAGGCGCCTGCGCCAGGTACCAAGCCGCTGCAGCCCGCAACGCAATCTGCAGCCCGTACCAAAACACGGGAACGCCTAACTCGGCCATCGAGATCTTCGGCACCAGCCACGCGATTCCCACAACCATCACAAGCATCGCCGCCCAGCGCGCCCAATTGTACAGACGAAGTAATCCCCAGCCGACCAGCGCCCAGCCAGCGCCGACCAGCAGCGCCATGTAGGGCCCGGCCAGTTCCAGCCCATACATCAGCGGCGCTCCGCTCATCAGCGAGATTGCATCAGGCGCAACCAATTTCACGACGCCGATGGTCCAGAGATAGATAGCAGCCAAACCAAACAGAGCTGAAATGCCCGTAACGCCCGCGGGACGCATGAAAAACAGACTAGCAAAACGGACTAGCAAAACAATGCCACGGATCTCACGATTTCCTCGGATGACCCGTTAGGTATCATCCGCATTGATCCGCGCAAATCCGTGGCAAAAGGATCGGCTTACGCCAGATCGAACAGCAGTACTTCCGCGTTGTCCGCGCCCTTGATGCTCACTTTCTTCTCGTCGCTGATGGCCGCGCCGTCCCCCTGCGCCAGCTTCTTTCCGTTCACTTCAACCGCGCCGCGCGCCACCTGAAGCCAGCCGTGCCGTCCTGCACCGAACTCGTGCGCGACTTCCTCGCCGGGCTTCAGCAGCGAAACATACAGCTTCGCGTCCTGATTGATCTTCACCGATCCGTTATTCGCATCCCGCGACGCAATCACCCGCAGCTTGCCGCGCTTCTCGCTTTCGGCGAAGGACTTCTGCTCGTAGCTCGGCGGCAGCGCAGCTTTCTCCGGCTGAATCCAGATCTGCAGCAGATGCACCGCGTCTGTCGTCGACGGATTGAACTCGCTGTGGCGAATCCCACTGCCCGCCGTCATGCGCTGTCCGTCTCCAGGCAGAATGACCGAGCCGGTTCCCAAACTGTCTTTGTGCTCGAGCTTGCCTTCAAGAACATAAGTGATAATTTCCATGTCGCGATGCGGATGCGTCGGAAATCCAGTATTTGGAGCGACCCAATCTTCGTTGATCACCCGCAACGAGCGGAATCCCATCCACTTGGGATCCCAATATTCACCGAAACTGAAGGTGTGATGCGTCTTGAGCCAGCCGTGGTCTCCGCCACCGCGCTCGTTTCCCGCCCGAATTTGAATCATAGTTACCTCCGAGTAACCGATAAGTCGATAACAACTTAGTAATCAATCCTTGGATGGCTTTTCCGCCCGGAAGATTCAGCCCACGGCGGAGAGTGGCGCCCGCCGCTCCGCCAAACTTTGTGCCGCAAATAGTGAGCGTGGCACACTGGAATCATGCACTCCCTGACTCTCGGCGATTTCGAACTCAGCATTTTTTCTGACGGAACTTACCCGCTCGACGGCGGCGCTTTTTTCGGCGTTGTGCCGAAAGTAATGTGGTCGCGCAAGGTTGCCGCCGACGAGAAGAATTGCGTCACCGCAGGACTCAATTCCCTCGTAATCCGGACCGGCAAACAGACCATTCTGGTTGAAACCGGCATGGGGAACAAACTCTCGTCGCGCATGGCCAAATTCTATGGTCAGCCAGCGCAGTTGCTCGACAATCTCGCAGCCGGCGGCATTGCGCCCGAGGACGTCGATATCGTCATCAACTCGCACCTGCATTTCGATCACTGCGGATGGAACACGGTGCGCAACCAGAACGGCAAGTTCGTCGCAACATTTCCGCGCGCCAAATATTACGCGCCGGAAGGCGAATGGCAATACGCGCGCCATCCCAGCGAACGCGACGCCATCAGCTTCATCTCCGAAAACTACGACCCGCTGGTCGAAAGCGGACAAATGACGCTGCTCAAGGGCGGCGAAGAAATTGTCCCCGGCATCTCCGTGAAGACCTTTCCCGGCCACACTGCGCACATGCAGGCCGTGATCATCCGCGGTGGTCTCGCCGATGGCACGGACGGGAAGGACACGACTTCAGTCGTGCCATCAGGCGCACACTCAGAGCGGGCTTTAGCCCCCGTGGTAACCACCGCCTGCTACATCTCCGATCTGATTCCTACAACCGCGCACATTGACCTCACCTGGGGCATGGGCTTCGACCTGTACCCGCTGCAGACCATCGAGAGCAAGAAGCACTACTATGCGCAGGCAGTGCCGGAAAAGTGGCTCACGGTTTTCACCCACGACGCGATCACGCCCTGGGCATACGTGGAAAAAGACGACCTGGGGAAAATGGTTGCAAGGAAAGTGTAAGGCAGTCGCGCTTCCCGCTCAGTGCTACCGGGCAAAATCCGTTTCCCGGCAACACTAAGGCTGACCGAGAGCATCTGGATTCTGTCACCTTGATTTTGTGACGAGGGCGCTATGCGCTCGGCAGTCCGAAACAAAATTTGAGCGAGGTTAACATGAAACGATTCGCAGCAGTTGGAACCATCTGCGCTGGGTTGCTTTTCGCGGGATTGATCCCCGCCTTTGCCCAGGACGAGCATCGAGACGACAAAGAAGTTCGACAAGAAGAAAAGCACGATGATGTAAAGCGCGATGACCATGCCCGTCGAATCGACGACGAGCATTTTCGCGCGCATTTCGGCCGGGATCACCATTTCGCGGTCCGTCACGTCGAAATAGTGGCAGGCAGACCCCACTTCGCCTACGGCGGCTACAATTTCGAAATAGCCCAGCCTTGGCCCGCGGGCTGGGCTTACACCGACGACTGCTATATCGACTTCGTCGACGGTGGGTATTTCTTGTTTGACTTGAGGCACCCTGGAGTTCGAGTCGCAGTAACCGTGCTCTGATGGGTCGCGTCGCGAAAGATTGGTTTGGCGCGCGCTGCAATTGCGGCGTGCGCCATCTTCACTCTTAGGCTTTACCGTACCGCTCCTACGATATCTTCAGTCTCCGTGCGCGAGAACCTGTCCCAAGGGAGCGGCCGCGCTGCCCAGTCTGGCTTCGAAGAACTCCTCGACTCGCGCCAGAATTTCCGAAGCATTCTTCGATTCGTAAATCGCCTTGCGCAGTCCCGCCCCGCCCGGGACGCCATGCGTGAACCAACTGGCGAATTGCTTCATCTTCCCGACAGCGTCAGGGAGTTCCTCCTCGATCAGCATCTGGAAGTAGGTGCGGATCATCTGGTAGCGGTCGGCCTCGCTGGGGGAGTCATAGGACTGTGTGGCGCAGTACTGTTCGATCTGCCGAAAGATCCACGGGTTCGACGGCGCCGTGCGCCCGATCATGACCGCGTCGCATCCGGTCAGCGTGACCATCGCGCACGCATCCTCAGGACTTCGGATGTCGCCGTTGCCGATCACCGGAATTTTCACCGCATCTTTGATGGCGGCAATCCATTCCCAGCGCGCATTGCCGCTGTAACCCATCTCGCGGGTGCGAGCATGCAACGCGACCGCGGCCAGGCCGCAATTCTCAGCCATGCGGGCCAGTTCCACGCATACGATTTCTTCGTCATTCCATCCGGCGCGAAATTTTACGGTGAAGGGAATCGTGACGGCCGCGCGCACCGCCTCGAATATTTTCCCAATCGCCGGCAGATCGCGCAGCAGGCCGGAACCGCCGTTGCACTTCACTACTTTTTTCGCCGGGCATCCTAAATTCAAATCGACCAGATCGAAGCCCAGGCCCTCGACCAGGCGCGCCGCCTCGGCCATCACATTCGGATCGCTACCGAAAAGCTGCGCCGAAATGGGGTGCTCGTCTTCGTAAAAGTGGAGATAGCGCTTGGCCTTCTGATCTTTCTTGCGAAGAACCCCATCGGCCGACGTGAACTCGGTCATGATCAGCCCGCATCCGCCAAGGTTGCGGATGAAGCGCCGGAAGACGGTGTCGGTGACGCCAGCCATGGGAGCGAGCACGGTCGCAGGAGCTATGCTCACGTTCCCGATCGTGAGAGTTGCAGGAACTGGCTGCAGTGGCGCTGCCTCACGGACCGAACCCGCCCTGAGCTTGTCGAAGGGAGTATCAGCCCCGCCCGAGTTATCCCAGAACTTCTTCACAGTCCTATTCTACCTGCGGTCGCAAAACAAAGCCCCCGCCGAGGCGAGGGCTGAATTTCGGGTCTGTCTGAGCGAATCCGCGAATATCCTTTAGCGAAAGAAAGTTACTTCGCCGGAGTCGCAGGCGTTTCCTTCTTGGCGTACTTCCGGCGGAAGCGCTCCACACGCCCAGCCGTGTCCATCAACTTCTGCTTGCCGGTGAAGAACGGATGGCACGCCGCACAAATTTCGACGCCGATATCGCCCTTATGGGTCGAGCGGGTCACAAACGCGTTGCCGCACGCGCAATGCACGCGCACTTCGTTGTATGCAGGATGAATGGCCGGTTTCATATAGGTTCCTATCTCTACTGGAATCTTTAGATTCTACTGGATACAGCCGGGATTCAGCAATCCTGAATAGCTCTCAGCCGTCAGCCATCAGCTTTCAGCAAACCCCTTCGAATCAGCGGTTTTTCCTAAGCCGTAAGCTGAAAGCTGAGAGCTAAGAGCTAAGTGCTGACAGCTCCTTTCAAAATCTATACAAATAGCTGGCTTTTACGAAAAACTGGCGGCTGTCGTTGACGTAGCCCCGCGGCGTCTGGAACACGCCAACGTTCGGCACCACGTTCAGGTTCTGCAGGTCGCTATTGTAGCCCACGTAGATTGCCGTCCCGGGATGCACGAGGTAGGTGACGAGGAAATCGGCATTGAATTCTTTCGCGGTCGGCAGGTAAGTGTAAGGGGACACAACCAGCGGCCCTCCCGCTATCGGCGTCCCGGCCAGTAGCCCGTTGTACTGCAGGATGATCCGCGCCGAGAGCTGCGGCGTGAATTGCCAGTTCCACTTGCTGCGCACGATGTGATCGTTGAAGATTCCCCGCCCCGCGCCAGGATACAACGCCTGCTCGAAAAGATAGGCGCTGTTGGTCGCGCGCAGACGTTCGAACAGGTAACTATTCTCGATTTTCAGCGGCTTGATCGGGCGAAACGTCACACTGGCCGCCGCGTTGTCTTGCCGCGCGAGGAAAGGCAGGTTGTAAGGCGTGGAAGGAGCAGGCGGAAGGTCCGGCGCCGCAACGAAATTCCCGCTGTTTCCCCAGTAATAACTCGCGGCTAGCGTAGCTTTCTTGAAGTAGCCGGTCTGAAATGTGGCCCCACTCTCATGTTCGTGATAATCCTGATTTCCCGGATTCGGCGCCGAACAATACACAGCGTATCCCAGAAAGCAGAAATCCTGCGGACGCAGCCGCTCCCGAAACTCTTCGTACGGCTTCAGAATAATGACAGTTTGACCCTGGCCTCGAATCACGAAGTAGGGCGCGTAGAACGTATCGAGCCGCAATCCGGCGTGGTCAAAGTCGTAACGAACATCGACGGACGGCCCCCAGCTCGTAACCCACCCTTTCTTCGGCCGAAAGCGGTAATGCACGTCCTGCACGGTCTCGCGAATGTCCACGCGGTTAATGAATCCGGGAATGGTTACAAATCCCGCAGTGATGTCGTTGTAAGTGCCGTCATAGGTGAAGTGCAAGCCATCGCGGCGCAGGTCGACCTTCTCCGCCGGACCCGCGTAGTGGTTGCCATTGCCCACGTTCCCTGAACTGAACGGATAGAGATTGGCTTCGCAATTCAGGTTCAGATAGCTCGAAGTGGTGACGGCCTGGCCTTCGAGCGTCCAGGTAGAGTTAAGCTTCAGATCAGTGTCGACGCCACCGATGCGATTGAATTCGCCGGTGGTTGGGCATTCCCAGTCCGTATAAATTGCGCCTACGCTCGACTGCCCGAAAATATCGCGGCTCACTCGGGCAATCGTGAAATAGGAACGCATGCCCGAGAACGGACTACTGTCGGGCACTGCCAGGCCAGGACTGCGATCATCCGTCGCCATTAAACCTACAGAGTAGGGCCCATCTTTTCCGGTGAGACGGATTCCGGCCGAAGGGTCGCCAATACTGCGCGTAAACATCAGGTCCATGGGCGTGCGGAAAAAGTCTTCGTTCTCCAGAAAGAACGGACGCTTTTCCGGAAAATAAACCGCGTAGCGCTGGTTCACCGTGATCTGCGGGTCTTCGGACTCGATCTGGCTGAAGTCCGGGTTCGCGGTCAAATCGACAACGAAGTGGTCGTGGATGACGAACTTTGCGTCCATGCCCGTCTGGCCCTGCACGTCGGCATGTTGAAAGTAAGGATTGGTGGGATCGGTGGTGTCGAGCGCGCGAAAGCTGCGCAGCAGCCCATAAGGAATCAGTTCGATGTTGCGACTCGGCGAGATTCCTTCCAGACCGTAGAGCGTCGCAGCCTGGCCCAGCCGGCCCTGGATTCTGCGCGAAACGTGCGGCCAGAAAGCATCTTCATTCTTGCGCTGGATGCCGCGATACAGAATAATTCCCCAAACCTGTTGCTTGGTGGGCGGAAAGCGCAGGCTCTTGAACGGAATCGCCAGCCAGACCACATAGCCGCGGCTGGTGACCTTGCCGCGCGAGTTCCAGACGGTGTCGAACGAGGTATCGAAATTGCCGTTCACCTCGCTGCGCGAAGCCTCGGTCCAAATGGCGTCCCACTGCACACCGAGCGGTGTGGTTTGAAAGGCGTAGGCGCGACGGCGGTCGTGAAAGGTGTCGAGCATGACCTCCACCTGGTCGTCGTCGTAAACGTCTTCGCGGCGCGACATGCGTGCGCGCACCTGCCCGGGATCGTCGAAGCACACGAAGACCACGTAGAGATTTTTCTGGTCGTAGCCCAGGTAGGCTTCGGTGGGCTCGGACACAGCTTGCCCGTCATGCGGATTGCGCTGGCTGAACCCGGTGACCTTGGCCATTGCGAGCGCAATTTCTCCCTCCGGCTTCATGTTGAGGAAATCTTCGAGCGCGGGCGCCCGCTCCAACCGCGGAATCGTCAGCGCCGGTGCCGCCACCTGCGACCTCGGTGTTGCCGGAGAATTTTGTGCAGGGGTCGACTTGGCTTGGGACTGGACAGTCTTTTGCGGCACAGCGGTTTGCGCGCCAGTCCAGGGACAAGCCGCGATCAGCCCCAGGACCATAGCAGACAGAAACTTTCGCCGTATTCTTAGTAGAAGCCCCAGATCCCGCTCCAGATGCCAGAAAACTCTTGCCCCTCCTGGACAGATAAGCGCGAAGAGGAATCGAGCAAGATACACCAAGAGGACCCAGACAAAACAGAAAAATAATGTTTGTCAGGATTGCCGAACAGGATGCCACCGCAGCATGTCAGGATCGGCGCCGATTTTCTGGAGGGAACCGAGAGGCCGGTTCAGCCAACGTTCGAACTCATCACTGGGTTGCTTATGTCTCGAAAAGTGACCGAGGCAGCTGGGACTGCCGGATAATAGACATCGAGGTTTCCAGTCTATAGCTCGGAGTGTCGCCGCCGCTCGACCTCGGTTGGATCCGCCGTCTCGAAAAAAAGCTCGACCGCCTCCTGCAAGTTAGCGCGAGCGCCCTCGATGGTGTCACCCTGGCTCGCAATATCGAGCTCGGGACAGAGTCCAACGTATGCACCGCCCTCGCGCTCAATGATTGCCGTTAGTTGTTGCGTCCGTTTCATTGGGTCACCCTTGCTTCATTCTAGAACGGCTCTCTAGTAAAGGTTTCTAGAACAACGAACTCTGCCTTCTCGTCGGCGTAATCCCGAAGTACTCATACGCCAACTGCGTAGCCACACGCCCGCGCGGCGTGCGGTTCAGGAATCCGGCCTGCATCAGAAACGGCTCGTAGATTTCTTCAATGGCGTCCGGCTCCTCGGCCAGCACCGCAGCCAGCGTATTCACGCCCACCGGCCCGCCTTGGTATTTCTCGATGATCGTCAACAGCAGGCGCCGGTCGACTTCGTCAAAGCCGTACCGATCGACTTCCAGCATCTCGAGCGCGGCTTTCGCCGTAGGCTCATCGATCTTGCCCGCCCCGCGCACTTGCGCATAGTCCCGCACGCGCCGGAGCAGCCGGTTCGCAATTCGCGGTGTACCCCGGGAGCGCCCGGCAATTTCTTTCGCCCCCGCGTCATCGACTTGAACTCCGATAATCTCCGCCGAACGCTCTACAATGACCTGCAAATCTGCTGGAGTATAAAACTCCAGCCGCAGCATGATGCCGAACCGCGAGCGCAGCGGCGCCGAAATCAGCCCCGCCCGCGTGGTAGCGCCGACAAATGTAAACGGCTTCACTTCCAGCGTATGCGTGCGCGCCGATGGTCCCTGGCCAATAATAATGTCGAGCTTGTAATCTTCCAGCGCAGAGTAGAGCAACTCTTCCAGCACCGGCTGCAGGCGATGAATTTCATCGATGAACAACACCTGCTTATCCTGCATGTTGGTGATAATCGCCGTCAGATCGCCCTTGATCTGCAGCAGCGGCGCAGCCGTCGGCTGAAAGTGCACGCCCAGTTCGTTGGCGATAATATTGGCCAGCGTCGTCTTGCCCAGGCCCGGCGGCCCGTAGAGCAGCACGTGGTCCATGGCCTCGCCGCGCGAGCGCGCCGCCTCAATCGCGACCGCCAGATTCTCTTTGACCTTCTTCTGTCCAATAAACTCCGCCAGCCGCTGCGGTCGCAGCTTCAGCTCAAACGAGGAATCGTCCTCCGCCGGCGCGGCCGAAACCAGCCGCTCGCGACTGGATTTTGCATCGGGATTTCTCGCCGTAGCCACTGGCCGGATGTTACCACGAAAAAAACGTCGTTATCTGGGCCCGAGCCGGGCGATCGACGAACGGGCTCGGAAGACCGGCTCTTGTCTTTTTAAACGATTTAGCCCCCAAAAGAATCCCTTGACACGGTGTCAAGCGTGCTTTACATTGTGAATGTCAAGCATGCTTGACTAACGATGCCTGATCAAGGAGACCCATGGACGCCAACGAGAAGCGCTACTTCAGAGAATTTCTGCCTGCCATGCTGGCCTACGCTGTCGTCGTAGTGATTTCAGTTTGGCTGCTCAAACACCAGATCTATCCATCCCTGCGGATGGTGTTCGCCCTCCTGCCCATCATTCCGGCGCTGTTTGCCATGTGGGCCGCGATCCGCTATTTCCGCGGCCTCGACGAACTGCAGCGCCGCATCCAGTTCGAAGGACTTGCTTTCAGCTTTGTCGCAAGCTGCTTCATCGCCCTCACCTGGGGATTTCTGCAAAATGCGGGCCTGCCTCACGCCGACATTGCCTGGGTCGCGCCCCTGCTGATCTTTCTCTGGGGAGTCGGCGCTTGCTTGGCCAAGCGGAGGTACCAGTGAAAAACAGCGTCCGCGATCTGCGCGGCCACGTCAACTGGACCCAGGCCGACCTCGCCGAAAAACTGGGCGTCTCGCGCCAAACGGTCAACGCCATCGAAACCGAGAAATACGATCCCAGTCTGCCCCTCGCGTTCAAGATCGCAAAGCTATTCCGCAAGCCGCTAGAGGAAATCTTCAAAGCGTAGAAGTTAGGAGTAAGGGCTGGTCATGTGGGGACATGCGCCCTCCGCTAGCTTTCCCTGAGCGAAGCCGAAGGGGTCGAGCGAAGCTCGAATGCTACTTCACTTCGGATACCACTCCAGCAACCGCACCTCGATCCCCGTCCCTTCCAGCCCCTTCTGAAAGACGGTAAGATCCGACCCGCGGTAGTGGTACGGAATCACAATCTTCGGGTGAAACGCCTTCACCGCATCCGCAGCCTCTTCCGGCGGCATGGTGTAAGGCAGATTCATACACACGAACGCCACGTCGATATTCTTGAGCGCCCGCATCTCCGGAATCCCTTCCGTGTCGCCCGAGAAGTAGAAGCGCTTGCCGCCGTAAGTGAGCACATAGCCGTTGCCGCGTCCCTTATCGTGAAAAAACTTCCCCGGAGCGGGACCGCGTTTCAGGTTGTAAGCCGGGATCGCCTCAATCGTCCAGCCGCCCCAGGTTTTCGTTTCCCCGTTGGCGATGGGCGTGGCAGTAGTCACAGTCTGGACGACCGCCGGCGGCGCCAGAATCTCAGTACCCGCCTTGCTGACGTCTTTAAGGGAATCGGGATCCATGTGGTCCCCGTGAATGTCGGTAATCAGAATCAGGTCCGCCTTGGCGAGTCCCGCGAACTTCGCGGGCTTCGCCGGATCGAGATAGATCGTCTTCCCACCCGCCTCGATCAGCGTGCTCGCATGGTATAGAGGCGTAATCTTGACCGGCCCCGCCGAGGTAGAAAAGATTTGCGTCTCGGCAGCCCCATGGGCAACCGGCGCAAGCGCGAGTAGAAAAGCGGAAACAGATACGACAACTAGGATTGTTCTCATCCGCAGCCTCATCCTTAAATTTCTAGAAAACTATACGCGCCCCGTGCTTGGAAATAAAGCGAACCTACTTTTGCTCCACCAACCGTCCGTCTTCAAATACGAAAATCTTCTTGACTCCCGAAGGCAGAGTAACGGTTGTCTGCCGCACGTTCCGCCCGTCTAACTGATACTCGTAGCGATAGACCTCGCCATCCGCAAGTTTCTGCTCAGAAACTCGCCCCCAGAAATATTTATTCTCCAGAAGAACCTGCCAGTCGCCTTCAAGAACCGCGGTAAGCAGCCATGGATCGTTCTCGGCTCCATTCATAAGCCGCTGGTATTCGAACCGATACAGGACGTGAGATTCGTCAGCGACCGTCTCGACATGCCCGCCCTGACCGTAGGAATAGATACGCACGTGGCCCGCATCGTCCTGCGCTTCAACAATTCGATCGGAGGAGTCGTACTTGAAACTGATCGTGTGTCCGCTTGGAGAGATTAACTTCTCCAGGTTTCGCACCTTGCTTCTGACCAGTTGAATTCGGTGTCGCTCTGCGTCCACCATCTCAGTCGCCGCGCCTTGCGCAAAATTCTTCGCGTAGTAAGCTTCCGGAAAATAAATCTTACGGCCGTCGCGAAAAGTCATGGTCCAGCCATTCCCATTCCACGCCGTCATGGCCCCATAGAACTCCGAGGACGACTTTTCGTATCGGAAAACCGCATCCGCGTATCCTGTTCCCGTCGAGACTCGAGGCATATAAATCCGAGTACCATCCTCCAGGTTCAACGACTGATAGGTGTAAGGAAACCTCGTGCCCGTCGGACAGATGTCATAGGGATGATTCGCCCCAACCCCAAACGCATGGCGCTCAGGGTCCCACGCGTAGTAGGTTCGCGTCAGTGACAAAGGCATGACATCAGAAACAAAGAGGTCCGTTTGCAGCACTTTGAAATTCCCGTTCCGAAGGTTAACCACGAATTCGTTCACGGGCGCTTCATGCCTAACGGTAGGCTTCACCATCGAGATCGAACTCTTGAACCGGATCCGATTGGCCTCGGAGATTGGGGAAATCACCAACCATGGCTGAGACCCATCCCATGCGGGAGGCGAATCCGTGAACGGCAACAACTCAACTTTCACCGGACCCGCAGGCGGCTTCCACAAGAACAGGAACTCAGAACACCCGAGCAGCCCCAGCGCCAGCGCCCACTTCCACAGCGGCGGATGCCAAAACCCGTTCTTCCTTCCAGTTGAGTCCACACGAACCTCGAATGACTTGAAAAACAAAAGGCGGCGCATCCGGCCGCCTTCTGGCAACTCGCTACGAGGTACTGGTACTCGCGACTCGTTACTCGTCCTCTTCCTTCACCTCGCCACGCTCCGCCTTCGCCTTCTCAATAATCTTTTCCTGCAGTTGCCCCGGCACCACATCGTAATGATGCATCTCCATATTGAAGCTCCCGCGCCCCTGCGTCATCGACGTCAGCTCCACGCCGTAGGTCAGCATCTCGGCCATGGGCACCTCGGCTTTCACCACCGTGTTGCCGCCCCTGTTATCCATGCCCTGGATGCGTCCGCGGCGGCTATTCAGGTCACCCATGATCGATCCGGCAAAGTCGTCCGGCACCGTGATTTCGACCGCCATAATGGGCTCGAGCAGCGTTGGCCGCGCCACTTCCATCGCTTTCTTGAAGGCGATGCGGCCCGCCATCTGGAACGACAGGTCGTTCGAATCCACATCGTGATACGACCCGTCGTACAACACGACGCGGAAATCCACCACGGGAAATCCCGCCAGATAACCGCGCGCCGCCGCATCGCGAATTCCTTTTTCCACGGGCGGAATATAGTTCTTCGGAATCGCCCCGCCGAAAATGTCGTTCACGAACTCGAAGACGCCGCCGCGCGGCAGCGGTTCCATCCTGATCTTGCAGTCGCCGTATTGCCCGTGCCCGCCAGTCTGTTTCTTGTGCCGCCCCTGCACATCAGCCTTGGCGCGAATCGTTTCGCGATATGGCACCTTCGGCGCCTTCAGAACCACTTCCGTGTGATAGCGCTTCTTCAGCTTCGAGACAATCACCTCGATGTGCTGTTGCCCCGTGCCCGCAATCAAAAACTCCTTGGTCTGCGGATCGCGGAAGAACCGCAGCATGCCATCTTCTTCCATTAGCTTGTGGATGCCCGGCCCCAGCTTGTCTTCATCGGCGCGGCTCTTAGGTTCAATGGCGAACGTGATCGCCGGCTCTGGCAGCTTCACCCGCGGATACTGAATCGGCGCCGCCTTATCGCCCAGCGTGTCGCCGGTCAAAGTGTCTTTCAGCTTCGCCACCGCGCCAATGTCGCCGGCATGCAGCTCGGGCACCGGAACCGCCGTCTTTCCCTGCATCACTTGAATGTGCGCGAACTTCTCCTGCCCGCCGCGAGCGTAGTTCAGCAGCGTCGCATCATTTTTCAGCACACCGGAAAAAACCTTGAAATACGAAATCCGCCCCGCGAACGCATCCGACACCGTTCGAAACACATACAGCGACACCGGCTCCGCGTCCGACTCATGCCGCTTGGGAGCATCCCCGTTTCCTCCCGCTTCGCCCTGCACCCACTCATGCTCAGAAGGCGCCGGCGTGTAGTCGATGATGAAATCCATCACCCGGTCCGCCCCAATGTTGCCCAGCCCCGAACTAAAAATGACGGGGAAAATCTTGTCCTCGCGAATCGCGTTATGCAGCGCCGGAATCAAGTCTTCTTCGCCCAGGGTTCCCGCCTCGAAAAACTTCTCCATCAACTTATCGTCGCCCTCAGCCACCAGTTCCACGAGCATCTCGTGCGCTTCCTGCACCTGCGCCCGCATGCCGGCCGGGATCTCGGTTTCTTTCCCCTTGCCGTTCCCCCCGAGTTCATAGGTATAAGCCTTCATCCGCACCAGATCGACCACGCCGGTAAAGCCTTTCTCGGCGCCAATCGGCAGCTCAATCGGAATTACGTCGCGTCCAAAGGCGTTGGTCAACGATTCCAGCACGCGCTCGGCATTCGCGCGGTCGCGATCCATGCGGTTCACCACAATCAACCGCGGAGTCTTGTACTCTTCGCAGTAATTCCACACGCGCTGGGTCACGACTTCCACGCCGGCGACGCCGTCGACCACTACGATTGCCGCATCAACCACGGGCAATGCCATCTTGGCCTCATGTACGAACATGCTGAACCCAGGCGTGTCGAGAATATTGATTTTCGTGTTGCCCCACTCGACCACGGCCGCTCCGGTCGCAATCGACATCTTGCGCGCGATTTCTTCCTCGTCGTGGTCGGTGGTAGCCGACCCGTCATCGACCCGCCCCAGTCGCTGAGTGGCGCCCGCCGTGTACAGCATGGCCGATACGAGCGTGGTCTTGCCCGCGTGCCCGTGTCCCACCATCGCAATATTTCTGATGTTTGCTCCCGAATAGACTTTCAATTTGGGCTCCCTTCGGCAGGCGTGGGATGGAAACGACCACTAAGAGAAGACGAGTGATGAGGAAAGGTGACTCGGGCCAGCCCGAGGTATCCGTTCACCCCCGCCGTGCCAAAACGTAGGATGCTACCACGCGGAGCGCGAACGCCTCAACCGAGGATCTGTATCCCGATCTGTACGCTGATCCGTACTCTGGGCGCCCCATCCTTCTCTCGTTCTTCGCGAAAGAACCTGCTCTGAGCGCGGCCGAAGGGGTGGGGATTTTGACTTCGCAATCCCACGCCTAACCGTAGTATCATCCCCGAGCGATGCTAGGCAACCGCACCAGCAAGCAATGGGTCGCCCAATACGCGACCAGCCACCAGCACCCCGTCAATCGCGTCTGCCATACCCTCGGCATTCCCACGATTCTGGTATCGGTCGCCGTTGCAATCGGCGGATTCTTCCTTCATCGCCTGTGGCTCTACGCCCTGGCGCTATTCGTGCTGGGATGGATCCTCCAATTCATCGGCCACGCCTTCGAAGGCAAGCCGCCCGAATTCTTCAGCGACTGGCGATTCCTCTTCGTCGGCGTCCGCTGGTGGTGGGCCAAAATTCGCGGTCGTGCCTGAGTGTGGCGCAGACACTCCTGCCCGCGGCTTTTGCCCTGGGTTCCCCACCCTTCTTGCGTTCTTTGCGAGAGAGCCTGCCCCGAGCGAAGCCGAAGGGGTGGGATTTTGATGTTCATGCGGGAAGCGCCGAAATCTGTTTCCCGCTCCCACCCGTACTGCAATCGAAGGGAGAAGCTTGCGCCTATTAACGATTCTGTTCTATGCTGGCCCACGCTGGAGTTTTGTTTGACGCAACCATGCATCGCCTAACCGCCAGATTCCTGCTGTTGTTCGCGCTTGTCGGATCCTTCGCTCCGCTCGCGCTGGCGGTCACGGCTGCTACGCCGCATGCCTGCTGCCTTCGCATGGCGGCTCATCAGTGCCACAGTTCTCGCCCGGAATCCGATCAGCGTACCATCCACGATGCCAGCTGCTGTAATCACGATTGGCGGCGTGCCGTAACCACGTCGCAATGGGCCAATCCGCAATCCCGGACGGCGTCCGCTGCTGCGCAGAACATCGAAGCCCGCATCGCGGAATCGCACCCCGACTCTCCCGCCACGAAATTCTTCTCCTCGCGATCCACCCGCGCTCCTCCATCAGTCTCCATCGCCTAAACGTCTTGCAAACCTGCCCGCACACCTAAGCACACGTGTGGGACGGCTCTCAGACCCGGTCGCCGGCGAAGCCCGGCTGCCCTCGGCCGCTGACGCAACCCTAACTCGGAGACTTTATGCGCCCAATCCGCATCTCGCTGTCGTTGACAGTCCTTATCTTTTTCTCTTCCCTCGCCGCTTTCGCCACGATTTTCGGTTCGGTTCGCGGCGTCGTGCACGATCCTCAGCACCGCCCCATCCAAGGCGCCATGGTCATGCTTAAAGCGCAGAACTCGGATTGGTCCCAGTCCCAGGATTCGAACGACAAAGGAGAATTTGAATTCCGTTCCGTACCTATGGGGAATTACACGGTCACAGTCTCGTCGCAGGGCTTTCAGCAAATGCAACAAACCGTGATTGTTCACTCCGACACCAGTCCGGTGTTGCATTTCGAGTTGGCGATTGCAGGCGGGAAAGAGACGGTTGTCGTCTCGGGAGCTACGGTGGAAGCGCCGATGGACACCGTGACGCCGACGACGATGGTAAACCGTCAGGACATCCAGGAAACTCCCGGCGCCGACCGCACCAATAGCATGCAGATGATCACCGACTACGTACCTGCCGCCTATGTGACTCACGACATGCTGCACATGCGAGGCGGCCACCAGGTCGAGTGGCTGATCGACGGCGTCCCCATCCCCAACACGAATATCGCGACCAATCTCGGTCCACAGATCGATCCCAAGGACATCGACTATCTCGAGGTTCAGAGAGGCAGCTACGATGCCGACTACGGAGACCGCACCTACGGAAT
>JBEKRY010000012.1:0-43554 GCA_049517555.1 Candidatus Sulfotelmatobacter sp.
CCGGTGATGCACACAATCGGCGACGAATCGAGCATGGCCGTAGCGATTCCCGTGACCATGTTGGTCGCACCCGGACCAGAGGTCGCGACCGCGACCCCCACCTGCCCACTGGCACGAGCGAAGCCATCGGCCATGTGCGTCGCGCCCTGTTCGTGGCGCACCAGAATGTGATGGATCTTGCTGCCCTTCAGCGCGTCATACGCGGGCAGGATGGCCCCGCCGGGATAGCCGAACACGACTTCCACGCCCTCACGTTCGAGGCACTCCCAGAGAATGCTGGCGCCGGTCATATTTTTGACGGGCGTGTTTTTTGCGGGCGTGTTTTTTGCGAGCATGTTTTTTACGGGCACGGTTTTCTCAGGCATAGTTTCCTGTACTTCATGTAAGAGCGTCGGTGACTCCCAAAAGCAAAACCCACCAGGCCAGCGTTTTCTGGCGGGGCGGGATTCGGGAGCTTTCAAGATTTCGTGCTGCTCAGCTCACTGGTTCCCTCCACACCGGAGAGAGTGCAACAACTCCTACCCTCAAGACTATGACACGAATTCGGTGCAGATAGAAGGTATTCATACTTATACCGCGAAGCACCCTCATTCTTATACCGCGAGGCACCCTCATTGTTACAGCTGGAGAATGTTCTGCTTCGCATCCTGGGCCGCTTGCGAAATATTCTCAGGCTTGCCCAGATCACGCCAATAGAATTCATCCGCACGAAAGGCAAGTATCTTTTCGCCCTCGCCGGCCATCCGCAGATACGAAGTGATAATGGAAAAAACGCCATCTTCGGTCATCTTCTTCAGAAGCCGCGGGGAAATCACGTGCACGCCACAAAACGCCAGAGCCCGCGTGTCTTGCGAAGGCCGGACAATTTCCGGTTCCTGATCACGCCCCGTGCGCCGTCCACACAGCTGATTGCTCTCGTCAAACAATAAATATCGCGACGTCTCGCGCTCCTGCACCGCCAGTGTCGCCAGCGCCTCATTCTGTTTGTGAAATTCGACCATGCGCCGAAAATCAATTGTGCTCAACACATCAACATTGTGCAGAAGAAACGGTTCGCCGGAATGGCCATCTTCAAGAAAGAACCACGCCGCTTTCTTCAATCCGCCGCCGGTGTCGAGCAAGACGTCTTCGCGCGAGATTTCAATCCGCATTCCGAAGTTGTCGTGCTCCTTCAAGTACTCGACAACCATGTCGGCAAAATGATGCACGTTGACGATGACTTCGCGAATCCCAAACTGTTGCAGCCGGCGGATCGTGATTTCAAGCAGAGTGCGGCCGGCCACCTCCACGAGAGCTTTGGGCCGGTCGTCGGTGAGCGGACGAAGCCGCATACCGAGACCGGCGGCCAAAATCATCGCCCTCATCGGGCAGCTTTCTCCGCTGCAGCATTCTCCGCCGCCATCCTCTCCAGTTCGCGATGTTGCAGGACGACCTCAATTCCATTCCTGCCGCGCAGCCGTTTCGCGACTTGCTCGGCCAGATACACGGAACGATGCTGTCCGCCCGTACATCCGAACGAAATCATCAGATGCTTGAACCCGCGACGCTGATAATTATTCACGCTGGCATCCACCAGCGACATCACGCTGGCCAGAAACTGATGCACGCTTTCCTGCTGATTGAGGTAGTCGATCACCGGCGCGTCTTTTCCGGTTAGTAACTTGAAGCGTTCTTCGCGTCCGGGATTGGGCAGGCTCCGTCCATCAAAAATGAATCCGCCGCCATTTCCGCTCTCATCCTTCGGCAGACCGCGATGAAACGAAAAGCTGAAAATCCGCACCACCAGGCTATCCGCATCCGAGGCCAGGCCCTGCAATTTCTCCGAGGCCAGCATGCTATGGAAGGCGCCCATCAGCGTCGGCAACGCGATCGGCAGCGCCACGTTGTGCAGCAGCCAGCGCAGATTCTTCAGCGCATACGGGACGCTTTGCAGAAAATGCACTTTGCGTTCATAGAATCCGCGAAACCCGTATGCCCCCAGCGCCTGCATGATGCGGATGTATACATACGCGTAATAATGCTGCATGAATGCGTCGCGCTTCACATCCGCATATCCGCCGAGGGCCTCGAGATAGTGATCGAGCAACTGCTGGCGCAACTCCGGCGGCAAGTCAGCTTTGGCATCGTACAGAAGAGAGGCAACGTCATACTGCAGCGCGCCCTTGCGCCCGCCCTGATAATCCAGGAAAAACGGCTGCCCAGCGCGCAGCATGATATTGCGGGACTGAAAATCGCGATAGAGAAAGTAATCGCGTCCCGCACTCAGCAGAAACTCCGTTAGGCAGGTGAAATCGTCTTCCAGCGCCTGTTCATTGAACGGAATGCCCGCCAGCCGCAGGAAGTAATACTTGAAATAGTTCAGATCCCACGCGATCGACTGCCGGTCGAAACTTCCTCGCGGATAACACACTTTGTAATTCAAATCGCGCCCCGCTTCCACCTGGAACCGTGGCAACGTGGCGATCACCTTGCGATAAATATCGACGACTGGAGCATCAATCTTGTCGCCGGCGCGATGCTTCGAGAGAAACTCGAACAGCGATGTGTCTCCCAGATCCTGTTCGAGATAAGCGCCGTGATCCAGATCTTCGGCGTAAATCTCGGGCACGGGCAGGCCATGCTTACGAAAATGCCGGGAGAATTCGAGGAAGGCCGCGTTCTCTTCGCGCACATCGTAGAGGATGCCGATGGCGCTGGCTTTCTCCCCGGTCAGCCGGATAATTTTGCGCCCCGAACCGCCGAGCTGCCCTTGCAGCGGCTGCACCTGCTCGACGGGTGAGTGGAAGTGCTGCTCAAAAAGATTCTTGAGAATGTCCATGAAGGGTGCCGCGGTTCTTACTCACGAAATCATGCTCAACCGGTCACGCTCGCCGATTACATGCGCCGATTCATTCACGTGGCTCACTCGCCTGATTCACTCACGTGATTCATTCACAAAGATATCATCGAAGAGTGCTGACGGCGGCGCGGGGCATCCTCGAGCAAAACATTCAAAGACCACTGGCTGGTGAACTTGAGCGACGTGGGCGACCGGAAAGCTGGAAATTGAAAATGTCTCCCCGTTAACCACTTTATCAATAGCCCATAAGAGCCATTCCCCCGGAACGGGCTAAAAGTTAATCTGTGGTTGAGCAGACTTCGGGGGAGGGCTGTTCGACATGCGTCCCATGACTCAAATGAGTCTGGGACGTTTTGTTTTGCGCCGAGGATTGCGATCGAGTGTTCGGCCTATGTCTCCGGAACGGACATAAAATCTTTGGTGGCGGCGGTAGGACTCGAACCTACGACCTACGGATTATGAGACGTACTTTCCGAAGAGCCGCCACTTGGATTCAATCACTTACAGTCGGACTACGTCACCTGATTCGGGCTGGAATATTGTCGTTTGGCGCTTAAGTGGCAACGCATCTGACAACGTTCGGGGCTGGCCGGTTGATGTCGTTGATGTTGTCCGGCACTTCCTTCAGGGCGTGCTGAAAGTGTTCCGGCTCCGACTCCCGGCAGATGTTCCCTATATTCATCGTCTCGCGAAGCGTGTCCATGCGATTCTCCTTTCTCTGAGCAGTCTGTGACCCTCCGGCGATCTGAGTGAGGATCAACCCTAGGACTGGTTTATTGACTTGCCAGCCTCCTGTTCAGCTTTTGGCTGCATCAAACTCTGTGCAGCCCGTGACGAACTGGTTTCACTCTCCCTGGACTCTTGCGGAAGTCATGCAGGAACTTCAATCCCACACCCCCCGACTCAGCTCATGCAGCTGGCAGCGTTGCCGCTATTGGCTCAGGATTAGCCCATAACGATGCGACTAGCCGCCTACGGCAGATAATAGCGGAACGACGTGAAGACCATACCGTCGATCCCGTGGGGTTCGTTGGGCGACGACGAACCGGACCACGCGTTCCGCGTCACGTAAGAATATTGCAGACCGAATTGCACCCTGCCCTTGTTCACTTTCTCCTTGGAGCCATCGTAGAACTTGTACCAAAGGCCAGCCGTTCCCTCGATCAGAGCACGCGTGTCGGCAGTGCAACTGGAGAGACCGCCCGGAAGGAATCCGCCGGAACTCGGTCCGGTCTCGGTGAAGCAGCCAGTATTGTTAAAGAACGGCGAACCATAGCCGACGTACTTGCCGCTGATCGGATCGTAGTCGGCAGTGCGGCTGGCGTACTCCGCTCCTGCGTTCAGATATACGTCCAGCTTTGGTCCGTGCCACTCGATCGTGCCCAATCCCTGATAGCCCTTGATCAGGGCGAGCGTTCCGTCGGGCTTCACAGCAGTGTCCGACAATCCACCAGTACCGTAGCGGCCGATCCCGCTGCCGCCTAGAACATGCAACCCGAAGTCGAGGCGCTTATCGAGGAACGACCAGCGAGCGTTGGCGCCGATGCCGCCGCCGTTCTTGGAACTGTTAAATGCGTCCGAGGCATTGGCGACGCCGGCAGTTGTGCCGGTACCGCAGGGAGTGGTCGTGGAAGAGGAGACATCTTCGCAGGGGAAGACTCGGTCGCGGAAACGGGCGTAGACGCCGAAAATCTCGTAGTGTCCGAAGCCCGGTTCGAAAGCCACCTTCGCGATGACGTCGGGGGCCGGGTTAAATGAGTAGTTGGCTGCGTTGGTGCATGTAGTAACGAAGGTGCTGCTCGTCGAGCAAGCGGTCACGGCGCCATTGTAGAGGCCGCCCCCGGCTCCAGCTGAACCGAGCAGGTAATTTGCAACGTTATTGTGGGTGGTGAGCGTTGCCTCGGAGTTTTCCATGGAAACTGCAACCCAGACTTTGTTATCGATGTTCTTGGCCAGACGCAAGCCGTATTGACGCGCCCAGCTGAAGCCGACGGTATACTGCGGGTCGATGGTCATGGGCGTGGCTTCGGTGCGGTTGTCGGTGCCATGCTTGGTTTCAGTGACCAGACTCCACATCTGTCCGCCGGTAATGGTCCATCCGCTATCAAAGGCGGCCTGGGCAAAGACTTGCCGCTGGCGGAGGGTGTAGCTATTGCTCTGGTTGTTGTTGGAGGTCACGCCGGCCGACAGGAAGTCGGCTTCATAATAGCCTGACAGTTTTACGTCAGATAGCCGACCCTCCGCCAGCATGGAGATTCGGGACTGACGGCCGGAGCCGAAGAATTCTGACGTGCTGCTGGCTGAGGCGCCGGGCATGGTCAGAGAGTTGAAAGGGGTATTGATGTCCGACCCGAGGGCACGCGAGCGGCGCACAAATTCACCCGCCAGGAAGCCGCCGGGAGTGATGGTGATGCCCTTGTAGTGCAGAGCCAGCGGGTCGACGTTGTTATGCACAATCGTTTGGGTATCCTGAAGGGCCACAACCGTGTTACCCATGTTTGTCTTCAGGTCGGCCACATCGCCCTTCAATTCTCCAACCGCCTCCTGCTGTTGAGTGGCCTGTAGCTGAGCCGCGTCCGCTTTGGTTGCGGCATCGGTGGCGGCAGCCTGCGCCTGCTGTACCGCCTGATCCTTGTGGTGGAGTTCATCGCGCAACTGCTGAATCTCCTGTTGTTGCTGCGCCAGCGCCGCCTGTTGCGCCGCCAGCGCGTCCTTCAACTCCTGCACGTCAGCCGCCGTTATGGTCGCGGGCTTCGCCTTCTTGGGTTTGGGCGGAGTGCTGGTTTGCGCGACCAGTGCTGTCGCCAGAAAAGGAATTACCCACAACTTCCACGCAGATTTCATGTTCTCTCCTTTTTTGTCCTGCGACGAATGCAAAATGTTCGGTTCTTGCGGGAGGCCTATTTGACCCGCTTAATGGCCTCCGTCACCTTTGCGACCCACGTTGCCCGGCAACGTCGCGCGGTCCAGCGCGGACTTCATCTCCTGGCAACTTGGGCAGACGGAATTTCGTGTTGCGAAATAGCCGAAGGATAGTTCGTCCGAAGTTAAAGAATCCGTTTCGATGAAATACCCATGATCGGAATCCACCAGATAAAACGCGACTGCGATCGTGTTATCGGTACTCCCTGGTGTTGGGAAGAAGGTGTTGGTCAATGTGCCCGTGAAACGACCGCTGCTGGGGATGGCAGCAAATGTGCCGGTTATGGGCGTATCGGGTTGGGCAGAGAAGCCGACCAACCCCAAGGTAACGTCGATGGCTCCAACCAAAGTATTCGAAGTTCCATTTACCGCAATCTGCCCGGTGCCGTCATTTTCGAGTGAGCCGCTGCTCTGGGTGAAATACAGTCCGTAGTTCCCGTTGAACGAAAATGGCGGAGCTGCTTGTGGATTGGCCAGTCCTACGCCAAGCGAGCCAAAGTTGCTCTCGGCGTCGAGCACCAGTGGAGGATTTCCATTGCCCGTGAGATAAAAAATGAGCTCCGGTCCCGAACCGCTGGTGAACCGGATGGATGAATCGACGCGGCCGGTCCCCGTGATGTCGAGACTGTACGTTCCATCGAACGAGTCGCTGACATATTGCTGCAGTCCGTTCAGAACCTCGTCCGCATATCCGTTGTTCAGGTTGCCGCTGGTGTCGGCGGTGAATTCTCCCACCATTGCCAATGAGGTCGGCAGGAAGCTCAGGTCTTGACCTAGCACGTCAAATACGTAGTTTCCGGCAAATGATTGATCGCTGGTAAATGTGCCGGTGGCAGCACCCTGACCAATGGCAATTCCCGCTGTAGAACCGACGCCAACGCCTGAACCGGTCTTGTCGCTTTCAATCAGCTTGATGTGCTGCGCATCGACAATGTATCCCGTGAACTGAATGGGACTCGGGGAAAAGCTGGCCGTCAGATTAAACTTCAGCGATCCGAGAGAGTCTGGGCTGGTAACAGTGCCGGATATTGTTGCTGTTGGGAAAATAGTGCCCGCGTCGTCCTGATCAGCCACGCTACCCGTTCCTGAAATCGTATTTGGGGAATCAATCTTCAGAATGCCTCCGATTGCCATGGGTGAAGAACTGATGTCGACGCCGTTCGCCGCGAAGGCGTATCCGCCAGTGGGCGCAGTTGTATTTGTCTGCAAGTCGAGCGCTCCCGAGGAAACCTCGAAGCTGGGCGCAAGGTTAGGATTGTCGAGCGTGGCAAGCAGGGCTTGGGAATTGGAAAGGAATACGAGACTCAGGTTTTCTATCCCTTGCTGGCCGATGTTCTGGTCCGCAGTGTTAAGGGTTAGGGTGCCGCGACCATCAGGTCCGATGGTGTACGATCCGCCCGTAATCGAATCCGATACGGATAGCAAAGGGTCGTTATGAGTTTGCTCGCCCGATGTGACTCCGCCGTTGCCGTCGAGGGCAATTACGCCCGCCAATTGAAACGGTCCGTTACCATCAATTCCTCTTGTCTCGAATACATATGTACCTTTAAGGTTGCCGGCAAAGCCGGTGACTGCGATGGCAGCAACCACATTCTTGGTTTGATCGGCGGTCGCAAAAGCCTCGATTGTGAAGGTCTGGTTGTTTCCAGAAATGGATGTGGGCGGAGTATAAGTGGCCGCAGCGCCACTCGCCGTGTGCAACGGAAGCAGGGTGCCACAACCGGGATTGCTCTGACAGATCAACGACCAATCCACTCCGGAATTGCCTGGGTCGTTGGTGACGACCGCGACCAGCGCGGTGGTTGTGCCGAGCGAAATCGTTCCGGGAGGTGCTGGTTGAAAAGCTATCGAGACCGGAGTCGAAACCGGCGCCGGAGGGTTTTGTATATTCGCGGGGCTTCCTCCGCATCCTGCAAGAATCACGGTCATCGTCGCGGCAAAAAGCAGCAAGATCCAACGACTGATCGCAACCCCCGGCCTTTGAGCCTTGAAAGTCATTGCCCCGTTCATTGCCCCGTACCCCGTAAATGAATGGTCTGGGTTTGGCCAACCGTATAAGTAATGGTGATGGCTCCTGGATCGAATCCCACGATCTTGGGCAGGAACGAAACGGTCATCGTGCAACTGCTTCCCGAAGCCAGGCTCGCGCCGCAATTATCAGTTTCTGTGTAGTCGCCCACCACCAGATTGCCAGTGAAGTTAATAGTTCCGGCCTTCGGATCTTTCGGATCGTTGAACAGCGTGATCGTCAAGGGTGCGCCTGCCTGACCGCGCGTCTGAGTGCCGAAATTCAATCCCGCACCGGGAGTCATTCTCAGGGGGCTGGGGACGTTCGCGGTCAGTTCCACGGGGAAACGGCCACTATCGATTTCACAGTTCGACGTCGTGGTGGCGTTGCATTGCTGCGTGTTCAGTTCAAGGAAGTAATCCAGTGCGGGGGTCAAGGGCGTGCTGGGCTGGGGAATAAATGTAATCTGAAGACTGCAAGAGGACTGAGGCAAGAGCAATGTCCCTGAACAATCATCCGCAGAAATCTGGAAGTTTGGCAGCTTGCTGGTGAGATCACTATCGCAGTTGTAGTTGATGGTCGATCCGTTCGGCGTGATGACGCCCGTGTCCACTTGCAAGCCTGCAATCAAGCCCGGTGCCGGCGGGCGCGGGAGGGTGAGAACGCCCACTGTAGGGTTCACACACGTACTGCTCAGCGCGGGCAGAATCTGTACCGGAGCTGTGCTTTGATTGGTAAAGGAGAAGAGCTGAGGTGCGCTCGCCTCGCCAACTGCTTCGGCTCCAAAATCGAGTTCAGGAGTCGACGGTACGATGGCGCTGAAACCTAAACCGTTTACGGGCACCGCAAATGCCGTGAGGCTGTCCGCGCTCACCGGACTGTTCACCGTTAAGGCCGCAGTGAGGGGGACTGGGCAGGCAGATGGCGGCTTTCCGCCGAGTGCCGTCGACGGCAACCAGGGGCAGCTCTGCTGTGGCGAAAATGCGATCGTGATGGAACAACTCTGCTGGGGAGCGAGGGAGAAGGATGACCCAGCAGGACTTGCGCAATTATCCTGCTCCGTGAAATTCGCAATTCCGTCAAAATCGCTAAGCCCGAAAGGACTGGTTGCCCCTGACTGCGGGTTGAACGACAAAGACAATCCAGAAAGAGGAGTGCCGCTTAAACCTGTGTTGGTGAGCGTAATCGTCTGCGTCGTGGGCGCGGACCCCACCTGTTGAAGCGGAAAACTAAGCAGCGCCGGAGACAAGGTTATTGGTTGCGTGCAGCTGGGTGTGCTTCCTAACGCAAGACAGACGTTCCCGATATCTCCGGCAAGATTCCCTCCGGGACAGGCACCGGTGCTCAATCCATATCCGTTTGTGCCTTCCAGAACAGTGCCAGTAGTAGAGGTCACGACCGTGACGGGTGATGGGTTTGTGAATCCGGCGGGAGCGCCAATCTGGCCGACGTTCGATCCGCTTGCAGCGATGATCTGGAGCAAGACGGAATTGCCGCTGATCTGACCGTTCACCGAAGCGGTCGACAAACAGGGATAGCCCTGGAAGACGAGCGTGCCGGTGACGGTCGCGTTGCTCGCTCCTATATTGATTCCTTGCGTGAGGAATCCGGACACCGGAAAATCCTGATCTCTAAGCGTGGGGTTGAGCGTACTGTGAAAATTCCCTTGAATTGCTCCAGTCAATGGCGGCACGAGGGTCGCGCTCCATTGCAGCCCTGCTTGAGCGGTTCCGCAGCCTTTGCCGTCGGTTGACGTGTAGGTGCCCATCATCGTCGAGCCATCAGAACTTAGAGCGCCGGTCAGATTGAAAGTCTGAGGACCTGCGACCGCTGTCAGGGACACACTCTGGGCGTTGGCCATGCCGGTCATCGGAGCCGATCCACTGTTACAGATTGTTGGGGAGCCCCCGGGTTGTGCCGGCAACATCACCGAATAGACGACTGCCCCGGTTACGGCGGAATTGTTCTGCAACAGAAATCCGCCCTGGATTCCGCCCAGGAACGAATTGTCGGAGGGATTCGCCATAGTGAACTGCCAATTGCCGGCAAGTTGCCCGCTGCCTTGCGGCTGATTCGAAGTTCCGCCGCCGCACGCCGATAAGACCATCAGACCGGCCAACAAAAGCGGCAACAGTTGACCTCCGAAACAGATTGACGTGAAGCTTCCGAGTTTGAGGTGGCCTTCCCGCCGTAGGGAGTAGCCAGTTTTAAATCTCTTCATATTGCCCAGGCCTCAGAAACCCCACTTCAGACCAAACTGCACGGTTCGCGGACGATGCGCATCGAGAGGGTGCAAGAAGGACGCTCCAGTGACGCAATCTGCCCCGCTGCCCTGAAAGCCCGCGGAATACGAGGGGCCGGCATAACAACTGACGACGTTGTTTCCGCTGCTGCCGGGATTGTCGGGATCGTAGATTCTGAACTCGGTGTGATTGAAGATGTTGAAAAATTCCGCGCGCAGTTCAATCTCTTGAGACTCTGTAATCTTGAAGTGCTTGAGAAGCGAGAGATCGAAGTTCAGCCGGGTCGGATTATTGAAAAAGTTGCGACCGGCATCGCCGAACGTCAGTCCCCGTGGAGCCACAAATTGTGACGGGTTGCCCAGGAGCGGCCCAAAGCTCTGAGCATTCTCTGCCGCGGGCTCGGGCAACCCACGCGCTACGTCCGGATACGAGGCCGCGATTCCGAGCCCACTCGAAACGCCGGCATTGTCGGTGAGGGAAATGCCCGTGTTACCGGCGCTGTTAATTACAGTGAATGGGGTGCCCGACTGAAAGAGTGTTACACCCGAGATCTCCCAGCCTCCGAAGATCTGGTTCAGCGCGTTTAAACAACACGTCCCGCCGCCCGCCGCATCAGTCCCACCTTGCTTTGGTGGTTCAACCTTTGATGGTTCAACCTTTGGAGGTTCAACCGCAGCATTCCAGAACCAGCGCGTAAGAGTCGGGACTTGGTACAGGTAGCTGAAAGTGAGCAAGTGGCGTTCATCGAAATTCGAGCTCGCCCAGTTTTCATGCAGATTGTAAGAATTGACCAATACCGGATCGCTCCGGTCGGAAGCATTATCCAGGGAGTGGCTGTAGGTGTACGAAAGCCCGGCAGTCAGAGGCCCGCGTGAGCGCCGCAGTGTGAATTGAAACGCGTTATAGCTGGAATCGGCTACATTCTGCAGGGATAGTATTTTCCCCAGCCCTGGATAAGGGCGTGACAGCGAATTGACGTTAGGAATGTTTGGATTGGTACATGCCGCTTGTAAGTACACGTAAGCAGGGCTCTGCGCCGTTACAATTGTCCCGCTCTGCAGCAAGAACGGGAACCCGTTACTTCCGGGATGATCGGCTGCATTTCCCGAGGCAGGGACCGTGCAATCCGCCAGCGTGAGTGGTTCATTGGGACCGAACGGATTTTCACTCAGGGGCAGCGGTGGGAGCTGGTTGAGCTGGCGCTCGATGGTTAAATGCGTTCCCTTGCTACCAACATAAGCAACATTGGCGACAACGTCATGAGGAAGTTCTCGCTGTACTCCGAAGCTCCACTGTTGAGCGTAGGGCCAAACTGCTTTTGTCGGAATTCCGGTTACGTCGAGAGGAAAAGCTGTGCCTGCGGGCGGGGCGGCATTCGGCGAGTTCGGCGATGCGCAGGCGGCGTTGGTGGAGTCGAATGCAGCGCCCTGGCCGACATTGCCGATGCACGGATAGCTGACAGGCAGCGACTGCGTCATGCTGAGAACCAGAGGCGAACTAGCTTCGAGAGAACCGGTGTTGGCTTCGTTGCCGGTGCCATGCTCGAAAAATATGCCGTAGCCACCGCGAATTGAGGTTTTGCCATCGCCGGACGGATCCCACGCGAAACCGACGCGGGGCGCGGGATTGAACAGATGCCCTGTCATGCAGCCGGCTGGCGTTCCGTTCACGCCGCACTGAACCAGCCCGAGATCGCTCACAACTCCAGGATCCAACTGGAACGTGCTCGGGTTGAATGCGATTGGGGCTGAGCCGGCGTTCTTGTCGAGGAGCACGCCATAGAATGGATCCACCGCGAATCTCGTCGCGTTGAACGCCTTTGCCTCCCAGTTCCATGCGTTGTGATACTTTTCGCGGTAAGTGCCAAATAGACTGACTCGGATGCCCAGGTTCAGTGTCAGTCGGGGAGTCACCTTCCAGTCGTCCTGGAAGTACGGTTCTCCAATCTGGTAGGTCTGGTAGTAGCGACGCTGGGCAGAATCCTGGGTAAAGCTTTGTATGTAGTTCGTCGTAATTCCGTCATTTACCGACTGCACCAGGAAATCGGCGAAGGCGTTCCCTGTGCTCCGCGCCAAGTTGTTGAAAGTCAACAGACCCTGAAGCTCGCCGGACGCAGCTCCGATCGCATTGTTTGTCTGATTTCGCTGAGCTAATACGTACTGCCCACCAAACTGCAGCGTATGCTTTCCGATCGATTTGCCAACGTCGTCTCGCACCGCATAGGTTGGGTTCGTGTGGCTCCAGGGCATATATGACGGATCTTCCGCGAAACCCCTGCCGCCGTATGCCGCGTTCGTGCCCAAGATTGCAACCCCGGGCATCTTTCCGCCGAAGCCGTTGTTGAAGATATAGCCCATCGCACATTGTGGAATCCCGGTCGAGGGGTCAAGGCTAAGCTGGGGATTGCACTGGCCGGGAGCCGATGGATCCGGCACCAGAGGCTGATCGAGCGTCGGATTGCGCTGAAACTGCGCGTTTCCCGGGCCGTTCTCATCGACCAGAGTAATGTTTGAATTGACGTAGCTCACAACCAGGTCGTTCAGCAGTGTGGGTGAAATGGTGTAGGTCAAACGAGCTACCAGGCTCGTGCCAGGGCCAACGAAACTGTTCTGTATCGTTGGGAAATTGGCCGCCTGGGGATTCGTGCTGTGCAGATAGCTCCACTGCGGTGTCAACACGGTCGTATTCCACGCGTCATGAATGTAGCGAAAGGATGCCCTCATCTTCTGAGTGACCATCTGATCGAAGCGAAATAACTCTTCCCGCCAATAGGTCGAAGGAGAAACAGCGGCGTTATAGCAATGGTTCGGATCGGTCGGGTCTAAGTTCGCCACTGCAAAGTTGCAGCCCGAAGGAGAGTTTGGCAGTGGTATTAGGTTTGCCTGCAAGATCGCCAGGGCGTTCTTATCTATGCCGTACGGCGCCGGTCCATTCGGCGTTTGTTGGCCTTCCAGATCGTTTCCTGGAAAAGGTTGGAGATCTTTAGGATTAACGCCCAACCGCGCCGGACAATCTGGAAATTGTTGGCGATCAAAACCGAGAGACGCGGAAGTGCCGGGCAAGGGGCAAACGTCGCTGAAGTCGAACACCTGCGAGACAAGTCCGCTCGAATTCGGCGGGCCCAAGTTCTTCTGAACTCCCTGCGGCGTCATCACCAGGCCGCGCTCTTTGAAGGACGGAACTGCCTGGTTGTAATCCGTCGGGGTCTTCTCCAGACGGACTTCCTCGGAGAAAAAGAAAAACGTTTTGTCCCTTTTGGTGTTGTAAACATGGGGAATGGTCAACGGTCCGCCAATGGTGCCGCCGAAGTCTTGCCGGCGATAGAGCGGCGCACGGCCTGGAGGATCGAAATAATTGCGCGCGTTAAAGGCTTCGTTGCGGATGAACTCATAGGCGCCGCCGTGCAGGCTCTCCGTTCCCGACTTCGTTGTCACCTGTACCGTGCCTGACGCCGTCCGCCCGAATTGAGCGCCGTAATTCGAGGTCAGAACCTTAACTTCCTGAATGGCGTCAAGACTCGGATACACCATAAGCGTGCTGGACGCGCCGTTGAGGCCGGTATTGAGGACGTCACTGCCGTCAACCTCGAACGTGTTGTACTCGACGCGACCTCCGTTGACGCTGTATTTGACGCTGCCGACTACTCCGACCTTGGCTTCGTCTTGACCAGTCTGGTTGCTGACGCCGGGCGCGAGCGCAACCAACTGCGTGAAGTTGCGGCCATTGAGACCGATCGACACAACTTCTTTCTCCGTAATGGTCCCTGAGACGGTGGCCGTCTCGGTTTCTACCGTCCCGACACCGCCGGATTCAACGTTCACCTCGGTTTTTGCGCTCGCCGGTTCTAGCGAGGCATCCATGGTCAATTCAAGACCCGCGGTGAGCGTGATGTAGTCCAAGGTCTTTTGGGCGAAGTTGGGTGCCGTAACTGCAAGGCTGTAGGTACCAGCGACCAGACCCGTGAAGGAATATGCGCCTCTGTCGTCAGTCTTCGTGTCTTGCTTAAGACCCTTATCGCTGCTTAAGACGACTGTTGCACCGGTTACAACTGCTTGTGTCTGGTCCGTGATTGTCCCGCGAATCGCGGCCTTGTCGTTCGCTTTGTTCTCCTGAGCAACCACAAACAGCGACAGAAGCAGAACCGCTGCTCCGCCGAACAGGCTGGCGCGACAGAAATCGCGATACAAAACCACGATCACGAACACACCTCTCCGTTATTGAATCGCTAGGAAGGTTTCTGGGAACGAAGGCGGATGGTACAGGAAGCGAAAGCAGGGCAGATTAAAAGAACATGAAAGTTTTATGAACAGAGTGTGAAGACCACCGCGATCTGCCGCGTGAATTGCTGTCACGAAGTGTTCACAAACTCTTCATCTTGCCGTAACAGACAAACAGGTATGCTCCCGCCTGAACTTCCACGCAAGTTCGATGTACGGGGCGTTGAACTCGAATTAACAAATCACTTGAACTGAGAACCATCGGCTGTTTTCGATGCCGGCCTTGGCGTGCGGCGAAGTGCGCCGCACGTGAACTGAAAGTGATGCTCTCCAACTTAGATCCAACTCCAGAAAGGAACATCTATGACGCGCATGAAATCAGTCTTCGCGGTGCTGCTGCTTACCGCGATCGCAAGCGTAGCGCCACAGGCACACGCACAGACCGTCAAGGTCGTGCTCGCGGGCTCTTCCGCTCTGTGGCAGTCTATGGCTTTGGCCGCATACAAAAGTGGGGCCTGTGTCTCCGGCGGAACGGCGCCATGTTTCCACTACACGGCAAAAAACTTCAACCTCAACGACGGACGGCCGTCGACGAAAGGTGGAACGACCGCGGTCGATCTGGGTAACGTTTGGATCGTCTGGGATAGCAATACGACGGCGACGAATGTTTGGGCCTTTATCAAAGTGGACTCAGCCGTGGGAGATCGCTGCTACTTCGCCCAACCCCATTGCAACGTAAATATCGCCACTTTCCCCGTGGCGGCGAATCTGATCAGTTCCACTCTCTGGGGTGACAACTCCTCCGACTCAACTCCGCCGACGTCAATCAGCGCCCTGTTCACAACCGGCGTGCTGGTAACCGCGGCAGCCACCGACATTCGTCCGGAAGATGCTTTGTTTGCCACGTGCCGTGCGAACTCCAAACTCGGTGGCGGAACGGATGGTCTCGCCGGGCTCGGCTATGGCGCGAACAGCGCTGGCGTTTGCCCAAAGTTTGGTGCTGTGCTGGCAGACCTGCAAGGAAGCGACATACTCAGTGGCTATCCGGCTAGCACATCCACTGCGCATGTCTTGGCGTTCGCACTTAGCGGGAAAGATCCTTTCACCGGGACGACCATCCCCATCGCCACTACAACGTCGGTGGGCGCGGCTCCAATCGTCTTCATCACACAACGCACTGGCGCACTGGCGACTGTGGCCAACGCCACGGACGCTCAGCTTCAGTCCGTGTTCAGTGGTGCAAATTGCAATGCTGATGCCTTCGGAGCGCCTTCCGGTAACATTCAGGCATACCTGCGCGAGCCCCTTTCCGGCACGATGAATACAACGGAATACAGCGTGTTCCGTTATTGGAACGTTTCCGGTGTAAGCCAGGAAACTGGGGTTGCTGCCACAAATCCCCTGGCTACACCTTGCACGGCGGGCGGCGGATCACGCTACCGCGCCATCGGAACCAGCGAAGAGGTAGAGTCGGTTCAAAACTCAGGAGCGAATCATGGCACTGACGGCATCGGCTACGCCTTCTTCAGCTATGGTAACGTCTCGGCCATTGCAAACAGCGCCAGCTATGGATATTTAACTCTGAATGGAATTGATGGAATCTTCCACAAGTATGGAACGACCATTGATCCCGGTCAGCCGTCCATCGCCGGTGCTTTACCGTCGAGCGTGAATCTTCCCTCAACCTGCGCTGGTGGCGCGGGGAACTTTCCTTGCGAAGAGTCCAAAATCTGGAGCGGCAACCTGTCGTTCCCGAATCTTCGCAACGGTTCCTACCGAGCGTGGTCACTTCTGCGCGTCGTGAGCAACGGCACGTCGCTCGCCAATGTCGATCTGCTGGTAACTGGAGTGCAGGCCTACGTGACCAACACTGTTCCCGACTTCGTCCCTGCCCTGAAAGTGGCAGCTGCGGATCCGGGTCTCGCACTCCTGCGCTCGCACTACACGCAGGAAGGAATCGCTCCGGTGAACATTGCAACCACCGGGGATAGGGGTGGCGATGCGGGTGGGTGCATTTTGAGCAGCACCGGTACCGCATCGACTTCCGACACGACCACCAAGCTGGCGCAGGATGCTCCGGGCAATTCGTGTGTTTCTGTCCCGTAGGGATCGCGCGCTTGTTCACAGAAATACCGAAAGACGAGTTCTGGCTGAGGGCTCGTCTTTCGTTAGCCCCAAGCGTAAGCACCAAGCGTAAGCACCAAGAACCATGGGCGAACTCCTGCAGAGGCAGGAGTTCGCTTCGTTTAACGATATGTCTCTGTTCTTCAGCGTGAGGAAGGAAATGCATCGCAAAACCATGTTACGGTTCATGAAAACTCCACTCAAATTTGCATTCCTAATCGCATCGCAGATTTTCTTACCGCAAATCGGCACCGCCCAGTTCTTACAAGCGTCCCCTCCAATCGCCGATCCCGCCGACACACGCTTTGTAGGCGTTAGGGAGGATTTCACCTCGCCCGCCCTGAAAACGAGCAATCTTAAGCCCACCCAGCCCCTGACCGCCTACATCAATGACTACCCTGGCTACACAGTGGAACTGCTTCAAGTGCAGTGGCGATTCGGCGATCCACTCGATCTATATGTGATGAAGCCAAAAGCCGTCAGGAAGCCTCCCGTCATTCTTTACCTTTATGGCTATCCCGCAGGGACCGACCGCTTCAAAGATGAAGCTTTTCAAAAAGCCGTGACCAAGAACGGCTTTGCGGCCGTGGGTTTCGTATCCGCTCTCACCGGACATCGCTATCACGACCGGCCCATGCGGGAATGGTTCATCAGTGAATTGCAGGAATGCTTAGCGACCTCGGCTCATGACGTGCAGATGGTGTTGGATTATCTCGGCACCCGGGACGATCTCGACATGACCCGGGTAGGAATGTTTTCGCAAGGATCGGGAGCGAGCATCGGAATCCTGGCTTCGGCGGCAGATCCGCGAATCAAAGTGCTGGATACGCTCGACCCCTGGGGTGTATGGCCCATTTGGTTGGCAAGTTCCCCGCTGCCGCCCGAGGATGAACGCGTGAACTATGTCACACCGGAATTTCTAAAGAAGGCCGCCGTCCTCGACCCTGTCGAGTGGCTGCCCCGGATGCATGCGAAGAAGTTCCGCCTTCAGGATGCGCTCTTTGATCCCATTACACCCAAGGCTGCAAAAGAGAAGTTGCGGGCGGCCGTGCCCGCCAACGCGACCATGGAGATCTATAAGACACCGGAAGAGTTCAACGCAGTAGTTCGAAGCCAGACGGAGCTGCAGTGGGTTCAACAGGAACTTCAGTCGTTGCCAGATGCTTACGCCTCAAGCGCCAATATTCGATCACCTAAGGATTAATGCCATGCGCGTGCTGATGTGGATATTGATGTGCATAGTCAGGTTTTCAAACCCAACTCGGAGGCAGGAGATGAGACGACTATTCACAGGAATATGCGTGGGGTCTCTGCTGGTCCTGGTATTTACGCTACCGGCTGCTCGAGCGCAAACGACGACGACATCGGCGGGACCGTTCGGCTACGACCTGTCGCAGGAAGTTACGCTGAGTGGAACGGTCTCGAGTGTGCTGACGGTGCCGTCCCCGGGAATGGTCGCAGGTTCTCACCTGCTGCTCACTACTCCTTCGGGCCAAGTGGACATAAGTTTGGGAGTGTCTGGTCTGCGGGGCGAGGGCGCACTCTCCGTTGCCGGCGGCCAACAGGTTGAAGTCATCGGCATCATGAAGGCATTTAAAGACAAGCCAGTCTTTTTCGCCAGAGTGGTGATGGTTGGCGACCACGCCTATGCGATCCGAAACAAACACGGAATCCCCGTAACGCCGCAGGCACGCACACGTCAGAACGCTCAGAGCGGGGAGACACGATGAACCGAAATGCTTGGCGTGGAGTGCTGGCGGCGGCATGCCTGATGGGGCTCACCAGCTGCGCCACACCTTATCCCACCATTCACTCCAGCAACGTCGCTTCATCTGAATCGATCGCTGCGACCGGCGGAACACCTCAAAGCCATTCCGTCAATGGCATGTTTGCATCTGCGCTGGTGGCGACCGTGACGACCAATGGAGGTCCGGCCAGTGGTTTGGTGGTGACATTTACGGCTCCGGCGTCGGGAGCAAGCGCCACGTTCTCTGACACTACCGCGCTCACTGCAAGCGCAACTACTGACTCGAACGGCGTCGCCACGTCTCCGGCATTTGCAGCGAACGGAACCGCGGGCATTTATGCGATCACCGCCGCCGTTTCCGGAGCGGTCACGCCAGCTATTTTTACTCTGACAAATACAACGGGAGCGCCGTCGGCGATTTCGGCCACCGGTGGAACTCCTCAATCCGCGTCCATCAACACTGCGTTTCCTGCCCCGCTGGTGGCCACAGTTGTGGACAGCGGTAAGAACCCTGTGGGCGGCGCGGTAGTGACATTTACCGCTCCGGCGACCGGGGCCAGCGGCACATTCGCGAACGGAACTGCGACGGAAACGGATACGACCAACGCGAGTGGCTTGGCCACTTCGACAACCTTCACCGCCAATGGGACCTCCGGCGCTGACGTGGTGACGGCCACGGTCGGGGGAGTGTCCACTCCGGCCAACTTCAATTTAACCAATGCAGCAGGAGCCCCGGTAACAGTCACGCCTTCCAGCGGGACTCCACAATCCGCGGCGATCAACACGGCATTTGCGCCGCTGGTCGCAGAAGTGTTCGATAGTAGCTTGAACCCAGTTGGCGGCGTGGCGGTCACATTCACGGCGCCAGCCGCGGGCGCCACCGGCACATTCGCCAACGGAACTGCGACGGAAATTGACACGACCAACGCAAGCGGCCTCGCCACTTCGACAACATTCACCGCCAATGGAACCACCGGCGGCCCATACACCGTGACAGCGCAAATTGCAGCATCGTCAACGGCGGCCAATTTCTCTTTGACCAACCGCATCGCTGCGAACACTTATGTGTTCTACCTGAGCGGCCAAGAAGCGGTTGGCCCCAATTTTTACGCCCTCGCCGGATCGGTTGAAATCGGTCCCAGTGGGAACATCCTTGCCGGAGAACAAGACTATAACGACGCTTCTGGGGTGACATCTCCTCAGCCTTCTGGCGACACTATCAGTGGAGGAACGCTGTCAGTCAATGCTACGACCGGTCAGGGAACGCTCACCCTGACCACGAACAATTCCAGTCTGGGTGTGAACGGAGTCGAAACTCTAGGTGTCCAGTTTGTGAATAGTAATCACGCTCTGATCATTCAGTTTGATGGAAGTGCGACTTCCAGCGGGAGCATCGACTTGCAGACCTCGCCGGCGCTGAGCGGCGGCTATGCCTTCACCCTTACCGGGGTGGACAACTTCTACGGCCCAGTTGGGTTCGGAGGCGTATTTTCGGTCACCGGCGGCGCCTTGCTGAGTGGTTCCGTCGACGAGAATGACAACGGCGCTCTAACCACAGCGACGCCTTTAAGCGGAACCTTTTCCACCTTCGATTCTTTCGGCCGTGGCACGATCACCAGCAACCTCAATTATTCGGGTGTACCGGTCGTTCTCAACTATTACGTGGTTGGTCCGGAAGCGATCAGGATCATCGGCGTGGATCTTAGCGATTCCGCGATGGGCTCGGCTTTCGGGCAAGGTGTAAACCAGACCAGTTCCAGCAATGCGTCCCTGGTGAATTCCGTCTTCGGTCTACAGGGCAGCCCCTTCTTGGTCAACTATGCCTCGGCAGGCATGGTTGTTCCGTCGCCCTCTCTCGGCACCTTCTCTGGGGTGGCGGATGACAACGAGCTATTCAACTACAACATTCAGCTGCCGGCTGCTGCAATGTCTGGCACCTATTCGATTGCCAGCAACGGATACGGAAACTTCACGATCACGCCCGGCGATTTGGGAGATGTTGGCACGCTCGGCATTTATATGACCGACCCCAATCTCAATCTGAGCGATCCGAATAACACGACGAGTGGATTGGGAGGAGCTCTGCTCACCGACATGGATAGTCTCCTCGCCGGCGGCATCGGACTCATGCTCCCACAAACAAACACTTCAAGTGCCAGCTTTGCAGGCAACTACGCCTTTGGAGCGCAGGATTTCTACAATTCCTTCGAGTTCGACTTTGTCGGGCAGGGATCCGTTACCGGCGGGGCTTTGAGCGGAACCGGGCTGCTCAGCGATCCCTTCATCACCCTGGGAGCCAGCGCGACAAATCTCGGCGTCACATTCTCGGGAACTCCGCTTGCAGACCCCATTAACGTCGGCCGCTACACCATGTTCTCGACCAATCCGACGCCCAATCCGCTCAACCTTACAATCAACAGCGACACAACCCCTCTCGACGTGGTCATCTACCAGGCGAGTGGTGGAGAGTTACTCTGGGTTGATGAAGATATCAGCAGCGTATTCTTTGGATCATTGCAGCAACAAGGATCACTCACCGGTATACCGGGAGCGGGCAGCGGGTCAACGGAAACGATCGTGGCCACCAGCGGAACGCCGCAAAGCGCGGTGATCGATGCGGCATTTGCCGCGCCGCTTGTGGCCACCGTAACCACCAACGGATCGCCGACGAGTGGCGTGATGGTGACCTTCACCGCTCCGGCAACAGGAGCCAGCGGTACGTTTACTGGCGGTACCAATACGGTCACGGCAACGACCAACGCGAGTGGCGTGGCAACTTCACCGGTATTCACCGCAAACGGAACAACCGGCGCCTATACGGTGACGGCGACGGTGGCGGGAGTGTCCGCTCCGGCCAACTTCAGTCTGACCAATACTGCGGCGGCGGTGGAAACGATCGTGGCCACCAGCGGAACTCCGCAAAGCGCGGTGATCGATACAGCATTTGCTGCGCCGCTTGTCGCCACCGTAACCACTAACGGATCGCCGACGAGTGGAGTCGTGGTGACCTTCACCGCTCCGGCAACAGGAGCCAGTGGCACTTTCACTGGCGGCACCAATACGGCAACGACCAACGCAAGCGGCGTGGCGACTTCGCCAGTATTCACTGCAAACGGAACAGCCGGCATCTATACGGTGACGGCCTCGGTGGCGGGAGTGTCCACTCCCGCCGACTTCAGTCTGACCAATACTGCGACCGCGGTGGAAACGATCGTGGCCACCAGTGGAACGCCGCAAAGCACAGTGATCGATACAGCATTTGCCGCGCCCTTGGTAGCCACCGTAACTACCAACGGATCGCCGACGAGTGGCGTGGTGGTCACCTTCACCGCTCCGGCAACCGGAGCCAGTGGCACTTTCACTGGCGGCACCAATACGATCACGGCAACGACCAACGCCAGTGGCGTGGCAACGTCACCGGTATTTACCGCCAATGGAACAACTGGAATCTATACGGTGGCAGCCACGGTGGCAGGAGTGTCCACTCCGGCCAACTTCAGTCTGACCAACCGGGGAACTTCGAACACTTACGTGTTTTACTTGAGCGGCCAGGAAACTTTCGGGCCGGACTTTTACGCCCTCGCCGGGGCAGTGGAAATCAACAACAGCGGCAATGTTGTGGCTGGCGAACAAGACTACAATGACGGCGGCTTTGGCTTCGCGTCTCCGGAACCTTCCGGAGACACGATCACCGGCGGAACGCTGAGTGTAAGTGACACCACTGGCCAAGGCACACTCACTCTCATCACCAACAACACCAGTCTCGGCGTCGGAGGAGTAGAAACCCTCGGCGTCCAGTTCGTAAATACCAATCATGCGCTGATCATCGAGTTCGATGGAGTGGCGACTTCCAGCGGAAACATGGACCTGCAGACTCTGCCATCCGCGCTCAGCGGAGGCTACGCCTTTACTCTCGCCGGAGTGGACAATAGCTACGGCCCAGTTGCATTCGGGGGCATATTCTCGATCTCCGGAGGCACTAACCTGCAGAATGGCTTGGTCGACGAGAATGATTACGGAACTGTGACGACGGCAACGGCACTGAGCGGAACGCTTTCCACATTCGACTCCTTCGGCCGCGGAACTATCACCAGCACTCTCAATTATGCTGGCACTCCGATCGCGCTCAACTATTACGTTGTCGGCCCGGAGGCCATTCGGATCATTGATGTGGATCTCAACGATTCGGCGGTGGGTTCGGCGTTCGGCCAGGGAGTAAACACAACGGCCGCAAACAACGCCTCGCTCGGGCAATCCGTCTTCGCTCTGAACGGCAGCCCCTACCCGTCGAACTACGCCGCGGTGGGTATGTTCTCGACGAGTAACACATCTTCCGCTCTAGCCGATTTCTCGGGAGTAGCGGATGACAGCGAACTGGTGGGCTTCCAGTTGCCAGCAACCCCGATCTCAGGCACCTATTCCATTGCCAGCGACGGATACGGGAGCCTGACCATGGTGGCCGGGGATTTAGGCGATGTCAGCGCACTGGGCATCTACATGACAGACCCGAATCTCAATCTAAGCGATCCGAATAATACGACGAGCGGATTGGGAGGCGGTCTTGTTGCCGACATGGATAGCGTCCTTGCCGGCGGAACCGGAGTGGTGATCCCACAAACCAACACGTCAACTACCGGCTTTGCGGGCAACTATGCCTTTGCAGCACAGTCCTTCTTCACCTTCTTCGAGTTCGACTTTGTCGGGCAGGGATCGGTGACGAGCGGCGCTTTCAGCGGAACTGGCCTGGTCAGCGATCCCTTCATCACATTGAACGGCAGTGCGACGAACTCCGGCGTCAAGTTTTCAGGAACTCCGCTGGCCGACCCGAACAATGTTGGACGCTACACCTTGTTCTCGACAAATACGAAGCCTAATCCCCTGAAGGTAGTCGTCGACAAGGTTACATCGACATTCGACGTGGTCCTCTATCAAAGTAGCGGTGGACTACTGTTCTGGCTTAACGAAGATCCCAGCAGCGTGTTCCTCGGATCGTTGCAGCAACAGGGTTCGCTCACCGGATTACCCACAGCCAAACCGAGTGCATCCTGCCATCCGGTGTGCGAGCCTTGACGTATAGGAATAACAGTCGTTTCCTGCGGAGAAAAGCCGGTCCATCGAGTCCAACAGTGGAAAAATTCTCCGCGGAATGTCCTCAAAAGCGCAGCCGATGACACTCGTGTCGCCATGGCAAAGCTGGAAAGACTCGTGATTGGTAACTCAGAAGCCACGAATTTGCAAAGTGGCAACGCTAGAGGCAGAGGCCCCAACTGCCTTAATCCAGTAAACGCCCCATTTACTTTTACTTTCGCTTGAATCTGGTGGCGGCGGTAGGACTCGAACCTACGACCTACGGATTATGAGACCGTCGCTCTAACCACCTGAGCTACGCCGCCACTGCCTGCAAATCGGGAAGGGTGTGCGAAAGGAACTCTGCCGCCGGCACGGTCCTGGCACTCGCGGCACGGAAACAAACAGCGCATCGCTGCGCTGCGTCCAACTTTCAATTCCAAGTTTCAATTCCGTCTTCTAATTCTAAGAGCGCCCGCGCAATAGGTCAAACGTGACCGACCCGATGGTAATTGATCCGGCACCGTCGGCAGATCGAATCTTGTACAAGCCCACCTCCCGGGATAAAATCCGTGGGGTTTGACCGGAAGTGCGCGGAAAGTGGCGGGCGCTGGCTTCTACCTGACCCTTCTTACCTGACCTAAGACACTGGGGAATTTATGAAACGCCTATTTGCTTTAGCTCCGCTGGCTACTACTCTCATTCTGGGCCTCGCCGGTTTGACTGGCTGCGGCGGCGGGTCGTCGAGCACGAGCACCCAGACACAGACACCTCCACCGCCCTCAATCACCAGCTTCACTGCAGGCCAGACAACCATTACGACCGGATCGAGCGCGACTCTGACCGGAGTTTTCGCGAACGGCACTGGCGTCATTACTCCTGGCAACCTGGCTGCAACCAGCGGCGTGGCACTGACCGTGAGCCCCACGACGACCACAACCTACATCCTCACCGTTACTCCAACGAGCGGCACAGCGGTGGTTGCGACGGCCATCGTGACGGTGGCCTCAGCGATGGTTAGCTCAGTGACGGTGGACCAGGCGAGCAGCGGCCCCGCCGTGACCAATAAGCTGCTGGGAATGAACATGGCTGTCTGGTATGACCTGGTCACCAACCAAACCGGAATTGTGGATGCTTTGCAGGCTGCCGGCATCACCCAGGTGCGGTGGCCGGGCGGATCGACTTCCGACCAGTACCACTGGGCGAACAATTCTACCTGCGGTACCGGCTATGCCGATCCGAACGACACGTTTGCGAATTTCGTCAATGACATGGCCGTCCCCGCGAAGCTCGATGTGGCCTTGACGGCGGATTACGGCTCGGACCCGACATGCACCACGGGCGGCGAACCCATCGAAGCTGCCGCCTGGGTCACAGCCGCGCTGCAAGACGGCATTACTCCGAGCCATGTGACAGTGGGCAACGAGGAGTACGGGAGCTGGGAGTACGACCTGCACTCCACTCCGAACGACCCGACCATCTACGCCTCCGCGGTCGTGGGGTCATCCGGCTACTACCAGTCGATTAAGGCGGCCAGCCCGAACACGCTGGTCGGCGTCGTTGTAGACGCGGACGACACTGCCAACGGATGGGACAATACCGTGATGGCCAATGCCATGGGCTCCTATGACTTTGTGGAGTATCACTATTATCCGGAGGCGCCGGGCTCGGAAAGCGACACCTTCATCGTGCAACAAGCGGCGCAGCAATTGACTACGAACATCAACACCCTCAAGTCGGAGCTGGCTGAATGGGGGACTCCGAACACGCCCATTTACGTGGGTGAGATCGGTGGTGCTTATACCAATCCGGGCAAGCAGAGCTGGTCGATTACTCAGGGTTTGTATGCCGGGCAGGTGCTGGGCGAAATGATGAACGATGGAGTTTCGCGCCTGACTTGGTGGATCGGCTTTGGCAACTGCAACGGTACCAACGGGAACGATACTACGTCGGTCTATGGATGGCAGGATTTCGGAGCTTACAACATTTTCTCCGATGGATCGACGGAAGATCCCACCTGTCCGGGCGCAGGGCCCATCGGCACCATGTCCCCCACGGCGGTGGCGTTTCAGCTGTTCAGCCAGATGGACGTCAACGGCCAGACCGTTCTGACGGCGAACGTCGCCGGCGACACGACGGATGTGCGCGCCTATGCAGCCACCAACCCCGGCGGCACCGCCGTGCTGTTATTTAACGACAACGAAAACCTTGCTCAGCCGGTGACGATCACGCTTTCGGGTGAGACCTCGTCTTCCAAGGTGACTGTCACCACCTACGACAAGGCCATCTACGACCTGTCGGGTTCGCCGACCGGCACTCCGCCGGACCCGGTAGGGACGAGCACCTGGGCGCCGCCGACGACTACTAACATGGGCGCGCAGACCCTGCCTCTGACCCTGACTCTCACTCCCTGGAGTATGAACATGGTCATCATTCAATAACTGGTCCGGAAATCAAGTAGTCCGGAGATCAAGCGTAATAAAGGCCGGAACATCCATGAAGGCAATCGCTGTTATCCCCGCTCGTTTGGCGTCCACACGTCTTCCCCGTAAGATGCTGCGCGAGATCGCGGGCAAGCCGCTGATCGGGGTGGTCTATGAAGCGGTACGCTCGTCGCCACTGCTGGCGGAGGTTCTCATCGCCACTGACGCCGAAGAAATCCTGCAAGCCTGCCGCGACCATGGCTGGAACGCACAACTGACTTCCGCCGCGCATCGCAGTGGTACCGAGCGAGTGCATGAGGTGTCGGGGCGCATGGCAGCCGACGTCTACATCAACGTCCAGGGCGACGAACCTCTCACCCGCTCCGAGCACATCGCGGCCTTGCTGCAGGTCATGGAAAATCCTGCCGCCCAGGTGGGCACGTTGATGACTCCCGCGGCCGAGACCGACATCCCGAATCCCAACGCCGTGAAAGTGGTCACCGATCTCAGCGGACGCGCGCTCTATTTTTCCCGCGCCACTATACCGTTTGATCGCGACGGCACGCGGCCTCGCTACTTCAAGCATCTGGGACTCTACGCTTATCGCAAGACTGCGCTCGACCGGTTTGTGAAATTGCCAGAGTCATCGCTTGAAAAAACTGAGCGGTTGGAGCAATTGCGCTTTCTTGAAAATGGCATCCCGATTTATGTTGGCGAAACGCCGCATGACAGCGTAGGGGTTGACACGGAAGAAGACCTGCAACGCGTGATTAGGATGATGGCGAAACACTGACCTTCGCGATTCAAATCTGCAGCTCAAACCGTGCAATTCAGACCTGCGGATTCAAGTCCTGCTTTCGGCCCCATTCCTTCGCCGCCGCCAAACGCCGCGAGATGGCGGGATGCGAATGAAAAAACCATTCCACCCACTTCGAAGGCGTTCGCTCTGCCAGATTCTGCTCGGCCAGCTTGTTCATGGATGAAATAAAAGGCTCGACCGTGGCGATCGACTCGAAGGCATAGCGATCCGCCTGCCGCTCGTTGAAGCGCGAATACGCGTTGAGCGCCGGCATCAGCAGGAACGATAACACCACCGAAACCAGCGCCAGCAGCGGCAGGTTCGCGAAATCCGACATTTCCTCGAACCAACGCTGGTCCACCGCGTAGTGTAGGGTCCAGTTGGCCGCCCAGAACCCGGCCAGCGTGATGACGGCCTGTACCAAAATACTTTTCAGGATGTGGCGATGCACGTGGTGCCCGAGCTCATGCGCCAACACCGCTTCAATCTCTTCCGGCGTGTAGTTGTCGAGCAGCGTATCCGCCAGAATAATACGGCGAGTCGCGCCCAGCCCAGTCAGCGCGGCATTCGCCTTCTTGCTTTTCTCCGAGAGCTTCCAGCGATATACGCCGCGCACCCGTGTGCCGGCGCGTTCGCTCAGCACTACCAGGCGCCGCCGCAGGTCTTCATCATCGAGTGCTTCGAACTTGTAGAAAATCGGAAACAGCACGACCGGCGCTAGTTGGGCCAGAAGTACGAACAACCCCATGAACAGGGCCCAGGCAATCACCCACCAATACTGCGGCCACTGGCGGATCGTGAAGTACAGGACCTCCACGACTATGCCCCCCATCACCAGACCGACTAGAAATCCTTTCGTCTCGTCCCATATCCAGGAACGGAATTTCTGCGTCGAGAGCTTGAATCTTCGCTCGAGCGCGAAGCCGTAGTAGTCAAGCCCGATGCCCAACGCCTTGCTGATCAACAGCAGCAGCAACAGATACATGAAAAGTGACAGTGAATAATTCTTAAATCCCAGGCGGTACGCCACGTCCCGCAGCCACTCCGACCATCCAGTCACGAGTAGCACGATGAGAAACGCGAACCCAACCAGAAAATCCGCGACGCCCAGCCATCGCCGGATGCTGTTGTAGCGGCGCGCCTCAGGCGAATCGGCCTGAACCGGAATGGGATCGTCAGCCATGATTTTTCTTAAATTGAAATCGTTGCGAAGATTAGCACAAAACAGATCGGTGGCTACTCGCCACTAACCACGGTCCCTCACGAAGCTCTCCCCCGTGATCAGAAGTTCTTTCACCAGCTCCGGCGACGAAGCTTCCGTGTAAAGCCGCAGCAGCGGCTCGGTCCCGGATGCGCGGAACAGCACCCAGGACTCCGCTCCATTCCCGTTCGTCGGAGCATCCAGGAAGAACTTTACGCCGTCGAGATTCTCTTTCTTCAGCACACGGTACCGGCCCAGAGTCTGCGTACTCTCCGCGCGCGCGCGCTGAATGGCATTCTGCTTCACGTCTTCGGGAATGTGCAGGTCGCGCCGGCCATAATAATGCGGCCCAAATTCCTGCTGCAACTCCGCCACCAGCCGTCCCAGCGGCTTGCCTTCCTCCGCCATTACATTGGCCAGCAGCAGGCAGTTCAGCACGCCATCGCGCTCGGGTAAAAATCGCGAATACCCAATGCCGCCCGACTCTTCGCCGCCAATGAGAATGTTGCCTTCCATCATCAGATCGGCAATATATTTGAACCCGATGGAAGTCTCGTGCAGCTTCCGCCCATATTTTGCCGCGATGCGGTCGAGCATGCGCGTAGTATTGAACGCGCGCACCACATCGCCAGGCCATTTCTTGCGCTCCAGCAGCCAACGCAGCAGCACGCAGAAGATTTTGTGCGAATCCACGAAGCTGCCATCTTCTGCAACCGCGCCGATGCGATCCGCGTCCCCGTCGGTTGCCAGCCCGGCGTCACACTTCTCGCGAACGACTGTCTGCTGCAACATCGCGACATGCGGTTCGATGGGCTCGGGATTAATTCCAGGGAACAATGGATTCAGTTCCTGCCGAATCGCCACGTACTGAACTCCGCGCTCGGCAAATATTCCACTCAGGATTCCGCGCCCGGACCCATACATGGCATCCACGGCAAACTTGAACTTCGTTTTCGCGATCAGATCCATGTCGGCGAAAGCACAGACCGCGGCAACATAGTCCTTCTTGAGATCGATTTCTTCCACCGCCGCCTTGTTGCTTTTGGGCATCGCGCCGGCATTAAGCTCTTCCTCGATCTTCTTCATGATCGCCGGCGTCGCCGATCCGCCGAACTTGCCCTTGAATTTCACTCCGTTCCAGTTGAACGGATTGTGGCTCGAGGTGACCATCACTCCACCCGCAGCCCCCCGGTGCTTCACCGCGTAGGAAACCGCGGGCGTCGGCGTATAGTCGTTGGCCAGCTTCACCGGGATGCCCGCGGCAGCAATCACCTCAGCCACGATCTGCGCCGCTCGCGGCGAAGCAAAGCGCGTATCGTACCCGACGATTACTCCATGTTGCGCCTCTTCGTACTTCAATACATACGAAGCGATCGCGCCCGCAACACGGCGCACGTTTTCGAACGTAAAATCATCAGCGATGATTCCACGCCATCCGTCGGTTCCGAATTTGATCTCTTGCGCCATGGGATTCTGACTGACCACCGGCCACTAAGTACTAATCACTGTGGTCTTCACACCACGTATTTTTAATACCAGCTATTCTTCATACCAGTTTATGCAGCTTCTTTTCGTCCAGATGCTTCACAACTTTGCCCACGTCCTGCGCGTGCTGGCGGGTTGTGATTAATAAAGCATCCGGTGTATCGACAACCACCAGATCGCTCACTCCCACCGCTGCCACAAACTTTCCGGGAGCATAAATATAGTTGCCCCGCGCGTTCATCAGGAACTCGCCCAGACCCGCGACCAGATTGCCGTCCGGCGGATTGCTCTTGGCGGTGTGATGCTCGTGCAGCGCCGTCCACGAACCCAGATCGTTCCAGCCAAAGTCCGCCGGCAGGCAGAAAATGTTCCCCGCCAGTTCGCCTTTCGCGGAACGCGGTTCAAGTACCGCATAGTCGACGCTGATGTTTTCGCACTTGGGATACAGCTTTCGAAATGTAGCCGCAAACTTGCGCGTGCCGAATGCCGCAGCGATTTCTTCCAGCAAGGCAGCGGTCTTCGGAAGATGTTCCCACAGCGCATCGGCGAGCGTGCGCGCACTCCATAAAAACATTCCGCTGTTCCAGAAATAGTTTCCTGCCGCCACAAACTCCGCAGCCTTTTGCGAGTCCGGTTTCTCGGTGAAACGCCGCACACGCAGGCCCTCGCCCTGGGACGCGCTCCCAGCTTCGATGTACCCGTATCCGGTTTCCGCCCGATTCGGCCGGATGCCCAGCACTACGATGTTTGCGCCCGCCGCCGCAATCTCAATCCCGCGCTGCAGCGTCTCGCGAAAGCGCTGCTCATCGCTGATAACATGATCGGAAGGGAACAGCCCAATCACCGCGTCCGGATTCTTCCGCAAAAGCAGAAACGCCGCCAGCCCAATCGCTGGAGCTGTATTTCTTCCCACGGGCTCCTCTAGGATCTGCGTTTTCGGCAGCTTCGGAAGCTGCTTCGCAATAGCGGAGCGCCCGTCCTCGTTAGTAATGATCCAGAAACTTTTCGCCGGAGCCAGCGGCAACAGGCGTGCCACGGTCTGCTGAATCATTGTCTGTTTGCCGTCGAGCGCCAGCAACTGCTTGGCGCGCTTTTTCCGGCTTAGCGGCCAGAAGCGCGTCCCGCGCCCTCCGGCCAAAATAACGGGATAGAAATTGAGATTTTTAGCCACGGATTCTCACTGATATTCACGGATCAACAAATCAAATCAAATCAGATTCACATTCTCGTTGCCGGCTCTGGCAGCGCATTACCGGGCACATAAGCCCGCAAAAACTCCAGTGCCCACTGCGGCCGCACGCCAAACTTATCGACACAAGCGGGAACGATTACTGCGTCACCCTTCGTCAGCGTCACGGGATCCATCCCGGCCGCTTCGATGACTCCACAACCTTCCACGGCCACCAGAATCTGTACCGAACTCCGCCCGGAATCGTCGTGCGTCGCAAGCTCCAGCGGTTCTTTCGCCTCAAACATGTCGACCACAAAATAGGGCGCTTCGACCAACGGCGCATGCCGGTTCCTGCCGCCATCCATTTGTTGCGGCGCTGGCCGCACCACCTTGCCCGAGTTCACTTTCACCTTCACCGCCGCCAAACCGTCCTTCAGGTGCAGCTCGCGCGGCCGCCCGTAGTCATATAAACGATACGTCGTATCGGACTGCTGCTGCGTCTCGACTACTACCGATCCCAGCCCCAGCGTGTGCACTGTGCCACCGGCGACGTAGATCATGTCCCCTGCATAAACATTCATCCAATTGAGAACTTCCTCAGCCCGCTTCTGATGGATCGCTTCTTCTAAATCCTTCACCGTAACACCAGGCTTCAGGCCCAGAGCAATCTGCGCCCCTGGTTTCGCGTGCGCAATGTACCAGCACTCGGTCTTGCCCCACGGCTGGCCAACGCGCTGAGCCTGCGCGTCATCGGGATGAACCTGCACCGAAAGTTTTTCGTGCGGAAACAGAAATTTCAACAGCAGCGGAAACCTGCTCGCGTCGCGCGCTGCATCGCCCACCAACTCGCGCCCGTGCTCTCCGCTAAGTTGCGCCAGAGTTTTTCCTTTGAGCGGCCCATTCGCGACCTTGCAGTCATCACCGCTCAGCCATGCCTCGCCGATTTTCTCTTCCAACTTGTGGTTGGGATAGATCGGCGACAAATCGAGCGTGCCCCACGGACGCGGATCAAATCCGGGAAGCATCAGCAATGGATAAAGATTCGCCATACAAAACTTGCGCCCACAAAAAAGACCGCTCGCAAACGGAACGGCCTTTGCCGAACCTGATCATCCAAACACCATCTGCAACTCGGTCGTTCCAAATCTCAGCCACATTACAATCCCGCAAAAAACTTCCGCATCCGCTCCAGGCCGCGATCCAGCTCAGTCTTCGAAGTCGCATACGACACGCGAATGTGTTCGCTGGTGCCGAAACCCTCGCCGGGAACCGTTGCCACATGGACCTCGCGCAACAGCCGCCCGGCAACGTCAGACGCAGACTTCAGACCGCCCCGCCCCAGGAACGAAGAAATATTCGGATACGCATAAAACGCGCCTTCCGGCAACGTGCACTTCACGCCCGGGATCGAGCGCAGGCCGCTTACGACGTGATCGCGCAGATGGATGTACTCCGTCCGCATCTGCGCCACACACTCCTGCGGTCCGTTCAGCGCGGCCACCGCGGCCTTCTGAGCAATCGAAGTCGGATTCGAAGTCGACTGGCTCTGCAGCTTCGCCATCGCGCTCACCACGGCCGCAGGCGCGAGAGCGTACCCCACGCGCCATCCCGTCATGGCATAAGTTTTCGAAAGCGATCCCAACACCACGATTCGTTCTTTGTATTCGCGCAGCGACCCCACCGAGAAATTCTTATCCGTGTAATTCAGGTACACGTAGCACTCGTCCGAGAGCACCCAGATGCCACGCTGGTGCGCTAGACGAACGACCTCCGTCATATCTTCCGGACTCATGACCGCGCCCGACGGATTCGAAGGCGAGTTGAGAATGATCGCCTTGGTGCGCGGCGTAATCAGCCGCGCCACCATGTCTGCCGTCACCCGAAAACCCTGCGACTCGTCTGACTCGAGCAGCACGCAATTTCCGCCCGCATAGCGCACAATATCTTTGAAGGAAACCCAGTACGGCACCGGCAGAATCACTTCATCGCCGTGATCCACCAAAACCTGAATGGCATTGAACAGTGCATGCTTGCCGCCGGTTGACGCGATCGCCTCCTCGCGCCGGTAATTCGAATCGAAATCTGCCGCATGCCGGTGCACGATCGCATCCCGCAACTCAGCGGTGCCGGCCACGGCCGTATATTTCGTAAAGTTCCCGTTGATGGCCGCAATGGCGGCTTCTTTAATGTGCTGCGGCGTGGCGAAGTGCGGCTCGCCCGCGCCAAAATCGACCACATCGATCCCTTGCTGCCGCAGCTTGTCCGCCTCGGCGACCACGGCCATTGTGGCGGAGGGTTCGATCCTGTTGATTCTCTCGGTCAGTCGTAGCGCTTCCGTAGTTGCCGTCGTCATGCCTTCTTCTTTCTTTTTCTCGGGACTTCGATGAGTTCCCTGTCCCGGAGTTTGTATGCCGGATCTAATTTTTCACGCAGCTTCTGCTCCACCACTTCGGGGACAAGGTCTTTCACCGGCCCCCCGGCCTGCGCCACTTCGCGTACCAGCCGCGAACTTACGTAGGAATATCTGACCGCCGGCATCATGAACACCGTTTCAAGCGTCGGCTCGAGCTTGCGATTCATGAGCGCCATCTGCAGCTCATATTCATAGTCGCTGATGGCGCGAATTCCCCGAAGCACACACATGGCGTCGATCGACTTGGCGTATTCCACCATGAGGCCGTCGAAGGTGTCGATGCGAACGTTGCTCCAATCGGCGGTCAGCTGGCGCAGCATCTCCAGCCGCTCGACCAGGCTGAACATCGGAGTCTTTTCCGGGTTCCGCAAAATCGCCACCACCAGCTGCTCGAACATCTTGCTGCCTCGCTCAATCAAATCGAGGTGCCCATTGGTGGGCGGATCAAACGAGCCGGGATAAACCGCGATGCCCTTATTCAATCGTCCTCACAGGAAGGCCGTGGGTTCAGCAATTTGAGCAGCAAAGACGCAATAGGAGATTTTATGCGGGTGGGAGCAACAATGGCAATCGGGAATGGGGTTTGCGGAATCTTCTTTTTTGAATTGTCATCCCGAGCAACGCGAGGGACCTAGGTTTCCGCCGGCGCGAGCACCACTGCAGCTACAGGCAAAAGCCCAGATCCCTCGCTTCGCTCGGGATGACAAACCAGGAAAGGGTTAAGAATGCAGCGACGCAAGGCTACGCCGTCTTGGGTACGAACCGAAATGTCTGCGGCTGATCCCACTCCCGTGATAAGTCATCTCACTTCGGATTCGTGGATTCAATCAAAGCAACTCGTTTCGCACGCGTCCACGCCTTGATCTGTTTCTCACGCTCAATCGCATTGCGGACATCTTCGAACGTCTCGAAGTAAACCAGCCGTGTGATGTTGTACTTCGCCGCAAATCCCGGTGTCAGCCTAAGCTTGTGCTCTCTAACCCTCCGGCGAATGCTGTTGGTAATCCCGGTATAGAGCGTTTTCGAGGGGTTGGTCATGATGTAAACGAAGTACCGCTTTTCCTCGCGCATGCTTGCCTCGAAAAAGTGTCATCCCGAGCAACGCGAGGGACCTAGGTTTCCGCCGGCGCGAGTACCACAGCAGCTACAGGCAAAAACCCAGGTCCCTCGCTTCGCTCGGGATGACATTCGTTCTTGGCGCTACCGTCGGGCCGCGACGATCGGCGCCTTCACCGGCTCGGCCGCCGTCGGCATTGTCGTCACGCGCGCACCCGCAGGTGCAGCGGTCGGCCCGGCAGCGGCCGCGGGCGCTGCCGGCCCCTGCGTCAACCCCAGCGCCTTGCGCACTTCGGCGTCCAACTTCGCCATCACATCTTTGTTGTCTTTCAGGAACTGCCGGGCATTCTCGCGTCCCTGGCCGATGCGTTCGCCCTTGTAGCTGTACCACGAGCCAGATTTTTCGACGATATTGTTGTTCGAGGCGATGTCGAGCAGATCGCCTTCCCGTGAAATGCCTTCGCCATAGAGAATGTCGAACTCCGCTTCGCGGAACGGCGCCGCCACTTTATTCTTCACCACCTTCACGCGAGTGCGCGAACCGGTGACCACGTCGCCATCTTTAATGGCCGCGATGCGCCGGATATCGATCCGCACCGAGGAATAAAACTTCAGCGCCTTCCCGCCAGTAGTAGTCTCGGGATTGCCGAACATCACGCCGATCTTCTCGCGGATCTGGTTAATAAAGATCAGGCAGGTACGCGACTTCGAGACCGTCCCCGTCAGCTTGCGCAGCGCCTGCGACATCAGCCGCGCCTGCAATCCCATATGGCTGTCGCCCATTTCGCCATCGAGTTCGGCCTTGGGCACCAGCGCCGCCACCGAATCCACCACCAGCACGTCGATGGCATTGGACCGCACCAGCGTTTCGGTAATCTCCAGCGCCTGTTCGCCGTAGTCGGGCTGCGAAACCAGCAGGTTGTCCACATCCACGCCCAGCTTCTTGGCATAGCCCGGATCGAGCGCATGCTCCGCGTCGACGAACGCCGCCATGCCCCCGGTCTTCTGCGCCTCAGCAATCACCTGCAGCGTAATGGTCGTCTTGCCCGACGACTCCGGCCCAAACACTTCAATCACGCGCCCCCGCGGAAAGCCCCCCACGCCCAGCGCCGCGTCAAACGAGATCGACCCGGTCGGAATCACCGCGATAGGGACGATCGCTTCCTTCGACCCGAGCCGCATGATCGAGCCCTTGCCGAACTGCTTCTCAATCTGCGCAAACGCCATCTCAATCGCCTTGCCCCGTTCATCCGCCATGGAAGTGGCTCCTTATCGAAATGCAGCATAAGGCTGCCGCATGAAAATCAATCTGGCCGGATTATACATACAGATCGAAGCGAAGAAAAGGCGAATCACGATAATAACGGTGGAAATCGTCCCGAATCGGGCGGAGCGGTTATGTGGCGCGGGCACTCCTGCCCGCGAAATCTAGCCAGTAACAGGAACGATGTGCCCAGCAATCCACTCGTGCAACAGGGCAAAGCGGAACTTGCCAGCTTCCATGGTCTTGATCATGAACTCGAAGGCGGCCTTGCCCGAAACGTCCAAATCGAAGCCATTCGCCAGGAGAAACGTGTGCATGGCCGCAAATCCGACCCTCTTGTTGCCGTCCACAAAAGCGTGATTATTGACCAGCGACTCGAACAGCGCCGCCGCTTCTTCGCTCAAGTCGTTGTAATAGCCAGTCTGAGGACGGAAGACCGCCGCCTCCAAAGCGCCCTGATCACGCAACCCATGGGCGCCGCCGTACTCCTCGATCTGGTGATGATGGATGGCGATGACTTCAGCCACCGTCAGATACAAGCGCTCGGCCATTACTTGGCCAGCTTCTTATACAACTCGCGATACTTTTCGTTCGACCGCCGATAAGCGGCCATGACCTCAGGTCTGACCATGCGCTGCGAGGGGACCACGTTGTGCAGATAATGCTCCAGGGCCCGCTCCAGCACAAACCTCTGCGATTGCCCGTTCTCCTTGGCCACAGAGACGAGCTCTTGATAGAGCTTGGCATCGATTTCAGGAGCGATCTTGATGCTGCGCGGCATGGAAATCTCTAGGTCAGATTCTAAATCGCGCGGACTGGCAGTATCAAGATAAATCTAGAGATTGCTACAAACGTAGTTATCTTAAATGACTCCTCTTGCCGAGAAAGTAGAGTTTCGCTTCAACTTCCAATCTGCTGTTTATGAAACGAGAACCTTTTAAATTCAACCGCAAATGTGGAGCCCGAAGCAAAGAGTACCTCGTGTCGGAATAGGCCGTCTTTCGCAGCGGTCAATTCGTCGTATCCCCAATCCCCAAAGTTGGCATGCTCGCCGACGGGGAAGAGGGTAACCTCACCGGGAAAGTTCAAGTCTACGCGGGCCACTCCCGTGTACTGCAACGTGTATAAAGACTCTCTATTCTCCGAAAGAATCAATGCGCTAACCGCCACCTTTCGTTCGTTTAGCTTGTGGTGCCTCAGTCCGCGATGTGGATCCTCTATAGAATCGCCGACTTCGAGACGTGCCAGAGTGCCGTCATGTAATAAACAGACTTCGCGAAAGAATCGCCTGGCCTTTGGACTCAGCCTTGGAAGAAGTTCTGTCAGCTGTTTCCTATACGAAGCAAGTCTCCGATCATACGTCTTGAAGGCGGCTTCCCGGCGCGGGCTGTTGAAGGCCTCCCATAGCTGGGGTGTGAAATATTTCATAGCCTTAGAATTGCACTTCATTGGCACGGCAACAACGCGCCTTTACCGCTGCAGCAAATCCACCGGCGCCGTCACATCATGCACGCGAAAATACTTGGCCAGCGCCGGATACTTCCGCGCCACCGCCTCATACATCGCATAAGCCACGTTGCGATATGAAACATGCCCCGCCGGCGTAGTTCGCAGCTCGGAAATGTAAACCGCCTCGGCGAAATCCATCTTGAATAGCGCCCGCTTGCGGAACGCCAGCGGAATCGCATACTGCGAATTCTCTTCCGCCTCGGGAGTCTTCCGCGCAGCCAAACTTTCCACCGCCGCCTGCACCCGCAGCATGGCCGCGTCGAATCGTCCGCGCACGCCGGCATCTTCCACATCGAGCAGCATCTCGTAGCCGTGCTGCGTGGTGAATCCCTGCATGACCTGAATGCACCGCCGATGTCGGTGCATGTCGCGGAACCCGCCGGTATCCATCAATATGTCGAAGCGAAACTGCTGCCCCGCGCGGAATCCGCGCAGCATCTCATCATGCTTGCCGCGATGCCGCAGCCCCAGGTCAATGATCTCCCGCCGATATCTCTCCCCCGAAACCTGCAGCGCCTGCCGAATCTGCCGATAAGAATGGTGCGAGTGCTCATACAGCAGCGTGGTCGCGATCTCGACTTCCAGCGGCTCCTCATCAAGAAGGTCGACAATCGCCTTCGACGGCGCCAGCGGTTCGTCAGCCATCAGCTCGCGCGCCGCCTGCCGCAACTCCCGCCGCGTGGCCATCTCATACTCATTCGGATCGGCATACTTCACCAGCGTCGGCGCCACCCGCACTTCCTTCAGCAATTCCTGCTCGGCCCGCGCCCCCAACTCCGGACTCACCGCCCGAATCTGTGAAACCAGATCGCGCAACGAATCCGCATTCACGTTATAAGCCGCCCCAGTCGCCGCCTTCTTCAACGACTCTCCCAGCACCCTTACTTCCTTATGAGTATGAGAAAGAAGATGCGCGACCTGCATCTCCAGCGTTCGCGCATTCACGATCTCGCCCAGCGAGGTGTTGGTGGCCAAGGGTAAAAGATAGCGAGTGATGTCGAATGCCCGCGCCTTCAGCGTCCGCTCATACGCCTCCTGCTTCATATCCGCAGGCTTCGGCGTGATGCTGATCAAATGCTGCGTCATGTGCGCCGAAAGCGCTTCATATTCGGAAAACAGAAAATCCAGAGTCTCGCGGTAGAGTTTCCGCGCTTCGTCATCCGAGCCGAAGTCGGGAACGTAATACCCGCACTTCTTGAAATCCTGATAGCGCGTCGACCGCTCCTGCCCATCCCAGCGCTGTTCGTCGGCGAGTTCAATCGCCGCCAGAATCGATAGCCGCTCCACGGCCAGCGCAATATGCGCCAGGTCGGCAATCGACCGGTGCCCATACTGAAAGTAAAACGTATTGAGAAACTTCTCCGCCTTCTGGGTGCTGATCTCGCGCAGCGACTCCTTCATCGACAGCGACGACCGCGAATACTTCGCCATGGCATAAGCCTGAATCTCCGGCTCCACGCCGAACACCGCAAACACCTCGGTCGAAGGCTCCGGCATTCGTCGCAGTCTGTGGCATGAGTGCTGGAATGTTACGCGGCAGGCTTGTGGATTAGCAATCCGATTTAGTAAGGGGCGAATCTTTCCACATTTTCAATGCGGCTTTGTTCCAATCAGCGGCAGGAGATACATGATAGAAAGCACGATAAGAAACAGCCCAACAGCGCGAAACATAACCGTGATGATCTTGGTATTCTTCGCTTGCCACTCTGGCGTTGGCGGCGGATTGAACCCAGGATAGCGTTCACGCAGGCTCGTGGTCCAGGCGTTGTAGCGGTTGGACAAACCCCCTGCCCAACAAGTCAACACCAACCCAATAACCGCATAGGCTCCGCCTTGAAGAAAAATCAGTGTCAAGTTTCTACCTCAGCCCGCAATGATCCTACGAACTCGGGAGAATTTCAAACATCTTCCGCGAGCCGCGTATAATTCAGCGTTCCGCTGCACTCATTGAACCCAGTACTCGGGAGAACTCGTAAATATGTCCCTCTCAGGACGCGTAGCCCTCGTCACCGGCGCCTCGCAAGGCATCGGACGCACCTGCGCCCTCCGCCTAGCCAAAGAGGGCGCGAGCGTCGCCGCAGCCGCCCGCAATCAGGAAAAGCTCAACGAACTCGTCGCCGAAATCACCGCCGCCGGCGGCAAGGCATCCGCCTTCGCCCTCGACGTCGCCGACGAAGATCAAGTCAAGGAAACCATCAAATCCGCCATCACCCAGTTCGGCAAAATCGATATCCTGGTCAACAACGCCGGCATCACCCGCGACCAGCTGGTCATGCGCATGAAGCGCGCCGACTGGGATGCGGTGCTGCAAACCAACCTCACCTCCGCCTACCTGTGCATTCAATCCGTCATCCCCTCCATGCTCAAACAGCGCTGGGGACGCATCATCAACATCACCAGCGTCTTCGGTCAGATGGGCCAGGCCGGCCAGGCCAACTACTCCGCCTCTAAAGCCGGACTGATCGGCCTGACCATGGCCATCGCCCGCGAAGTCGGCTCCCGCAACATTACGAGCAACGCCGTCGCCCCCGGCTTCATCGAAACCGCCATGACCGCCGTCCTGAGCGAGGAATTCAAACAGACCGCCGTCAAACAGATCCCGCTGGGGCGAGTTGGAACGCCCGACGACGTAGCCAGCGCAGTCGCGTTCCTGGCGTCCGACGAAGCCTCCTACATCACCGGCCACGTCCTGAACGTGAACGGCGGCATGCTGATGGGATAACTTCAAGTTCTTAACCACAGAGGACAAGGAGGACACAGAGGAATGAAAACCGAACCTGAAGTTCCTCAAGCTTCCTCTGCGTCCTCTGTGTCCTCTGTGGTGAAAGGTTTTGCGTTTGCTCAGGCCGAATCCCCAGTCCAACTCGCCCAAGCCCGCGAACTCTTCCTCGAATATGCTCGGTCCCTCGGCTTCAGCCTGTGCTTTCAGAACTTCGATCGGGAACTCGCCAATCTCCCCGGCGGCTACGCTCCGCCCGAAGGTCGCCTGCTGCTGGCGGAATACGAAGGCGAGCTCGCGGGCTGCGCAGCACTCCATCCACTCGAACTCGACATCTGCGAAATGAAGCGCCTTTATTTGCGCCCTCAGTTCCGCGGCAAAGGCCTAGGCCGTGCGCTTGCCGACCACATCATCGCCGAAGCCCGCCGGATCGGCTACCAGCGCATGCGCCTCGATACCGTCGAGCCCGTCATGAAAGATGCAGTCGCCATGTATCGCAAGCTGGGCTTCAAAGAGATCGCGCCCTACTGTCCGAATCCGATGTCCGGCGTCATCTACATGGAGCTGCAGTTGTAATTCCAGGCAAGCTTCAGCCAGAATGTCTGCTGGCCATCTCTGCTGATCAGTGGGAAAAAAAGAATAAGGATCCCCCATGAAGAAAATTCTACTAGTCGCGCTCGCCGTTCTGCTCGCCGCTTCCGCCCTCGCCGCCGACGGCAAATCCGTCTCCTACAAAAGCGGCGACGAAACCGTGCAAGGCATCCTCTACACGCCGGCCGGCAAAGGCCCTTTCCCAGCGCTGATCGTGATCCACGAATGGTGGGGTCTGAACGACTGGGTCAAGGACCAAGCCTCGAAGCTCTCCGACCAAGGCTACGTCACGCTCGCCGTCGATCTCTATCGCGGCAAAGTCGCCACCACGCCTGACATGGCGCACGAAATCATGCGCGGCGTGCCTGAAGACCGCGCCAAACGCGACCTGCACGCAGCTTTCGAATTCCTTTCGTCGCAGCCCACTGTGAAGAAAGACCGCATCGGTTCCATCGGCTGGTGCATGGGCGGAGGCTACTCCCTCGACGTGGCCCTGCAGGAACCAACATTAGCAGCGACCGTAATCAACTACGGCCATCTCGCCACCGACACCGAGGCGCTGAAGAAAATCAATGCGCCCATCCTCGGCCTGTTCGGCGCGCAGGATCATGGCATCACTCCCGATGACGTGAAGAAATTCGGGGCAATCCTGGATCAACTGGGCAAAAAGATCGACGTCACCATCTACCCCGATGCCGGCCACGCCTTCGAAAATCCCAACAACAAAGACGGCTACCGCGCCGCCGATGCCACCGACGCCTGGCAGCGCACCGTCGACTTTCTGGCGAGCACGCTGAAGAAATAGGAGAGAATCACATCGCCTCGGAACCGCCTGCCGGCCGCGGCTTTCGCTCGACTATTTCTTGTACGCCGTCTAAGCAATCACGTTCGTGTCCACAAAACACGGTTCCATCCCATTCGATTTTCGTATGGCACCAATGTCCCGCGCATGGCACAAATTTCCTACTTGCCAGAAGGTACTGATCTGGTTACTATGACCCATCCTGAAATGCTCCCAACAATGAATATCGGCGAGACCATCCGGAACTACCGGCTCCAGAAAGGTATGTCTCAAGGCGACATCGAAAAGCGGACCGGCCTGCTGCGCTGCTACCTGTCGCGCGTCGAAAACGGCCACACCATTCCTTCGCTCGATACGCTTTCCAAAATCGCCGGCGCCATGGAACTCCCGCTTTCGCAGTTTTTCGCCGAGCCCGGCCACAGCAACGGCTCCAAGGGACTGCCCCAACTCTCCGACGACGAAGTCCGCTTCCTCAGCCAGATCCGCCGCTACTCCACCAGCCTGAACGACAGCGACCGCAAACTCGTTCTAGCTATGGTTAAGAAGATGGCGTCGAATTCGGGGAAATAGCTCTTGGCCATTGGCTCTTAGCTCTTGGCTTGGTTTGCTCCGCCCTCAGAAAGCTTCGAGCTCCAAATCAGCACGCGAACGTGGGCGCGCGGCTTGAGCCAAGAGCCAAAGGCCAAGAGCCAAGAGCCGATTCAGGTACTTTCGTACCATGCCCTCCGTGACCGACAGGCACCTCGTCTCCCTCCCTTCACCTCGCTAAACTGTGCATGGAGACCTCTGTGACCACCGACGAAGAACTTAACGTTCTCGACACGCAACTGCGCCGTCTAAAAATCGAGTACGAGATCTTCTTCAGTAATCCGGCCAAGCGCCCGCCTACTGACGTCGAGTGGAAGGTGTTGAGCATGCTCCGCAAGTTTTCCGACGGCGGCCGCATGAACTTCTCCCAGCGTTACCGCTACAACGAAATGGCCCAGCGCTACGCCATTTACAGCGATCTGTGGCGCAAAAAGTCCCGCATCCGCGAAGAAGGCTATCGTCGCCCCCAGGATGCTCTGCTTTCCGTGCAGGGAGTGCGCATCGCCGAAGATGAACACAAATCTCAGCACCATCCCGTCTACGGTGTAAGTCACGCTGCCGCCGCAGCAGCCGCCGGCGCGACCGCATCCCAAGCTTTCACCCTGCACACTGTCGACCAGGCGGAGCGCGAGCAGGTCGAGCGCCTCTATAACACTCTGGTCGCTGCCAAGAAAAAAGCCGGAGAGAATGTCACCGGCAGCATCGACTCCTTCACCAGCTTCGTGCAGAAAAAAACCGAACAGATCCGCAAGCAATACAAGTGCGACAACGTGGAATACTCGGTCGAAATCGCCAACGGCCACGTCAAACTCAAAGCCAAAGCCAAGACGGAAAAGTAGTCCCCTGCCCAACTCCGTCCTTTAGCGTCCGTGATGAACTCCGCGACTCTGAGCGCGCATACTCAGTCGCTCAATTTGAAGCTGGGTACTTACCATTCGCCGACCGATGTCATCCCGCAGGAGCGCGCCAAGCGCTCCGAAGAGACCTTACGAAGCCCGGATGTTGGTTGTACTGATGCGAGGAGCGCCTGACTGCATGAAGAGCAGGCACCCCCGTCGACTGCATCAACAGCGATGGCCGGCGTTAGGTTCTTCCCCCGGCTGTCGCCGCGCTCAGAATGACATCGGGTTGAAATGAATTTGACATTGAGCCACTGCCGAGTCCTCAGTAGCTCTGTACTCTCCCCTCCTAGCTGATAGAATTTTCAGTCACTCATCGTCATTCCACTTCATCCGAGGCCCCATGTCCGCCCGTATCCAACGCGCCATCCTCAGCGTCACCGACAAGACCGGACTCGCCGATTTCGCCCGCAAACTCGCCGCACTCGGCGTTGAACTCATCTCCACCGGCGGCACCGCCAAACTCCTGCGCGATTCCGGTATCGCCGTCAAGGACATCTCCGAACTCACCGGATTCCCCGAAATGCTCGATGGCCGCGTCAAAACTCTGCATCCCAAGGTCCACGGCGGCATCCTGCATCGCCGCGAAGATCCTAAACATGTAGCCGCCGTCGCCGAACACGGCATCGCGCCCATCGACATGGTGGTTGTCAATCTCTACGCCTTCGAAAAAACCGCCGCCAAGCCCGGAGTCCGTTTCGAAGAATTAATCGAGAACATCGATATCGGTGGCCCGTCGATGATCCGCTCCGCCGCCAAGAATTTTCACGATGTCGCCATCGTCACGTCCCCCGCCGACTACGACGCCATCGCCGCCGAACTCGAGCGCGAAGCCGGCCGTCTCTCCCTCGCCACAAAATGGCGGCTAGCGCAAAAAGCCTTCGCCACAACCGCGGCCTACGACTCCGCGATTGCCTCCACGCTGGAGCGCATCAGCGCAGATTCTTTTCAGGTGCAGTCTGAAACCACGACGTTCCCTTCAACTCTGCGTTTCTCGTTCCACAAAACCCTTGACCTGCGCTACGGCGAGAATCCTCACCAGAAAGCCGCAATGTACTCCGACGGCTCGGACACAGGCGTAGCCAATGCGCGCCAACTCCAAGGCAAAGAACTCTCCTTCAACAACATCGTTGACCTGCAAGCCGCCTGGGATTTGGCTCAAGAATTTGACGAGCCAGTGGTCGCCATCATCAAACACACCAACCCCTGCGGCGCCGCCACCGGCAAGACTCTCGCGGAGGCCTACAAGCGCGCTCTCGAATGCGACCCCGTCTCCGCCTTCGGCGGCGTGATCGGCGTAAACCGCCCCATCGACGCCGAAGCCGCCGAAGAAATGCACAAGCTTTTCCTCGAAGTCATCGCCGCCCCCGCCTTCGACGAAGCCGCCAAAGCCAAGTTCGCCACCAAGAAAAATCTTCGCCTCGTAGAAGTGGCTGCAGCCAATCAGAAGTGGGTCTTAAAGAATGT